>JBKJTS010000239.1:0-30132 GCA_046590885.1 Gammaproteobacteria bacterium | reverse complement strand
GCATTGCGGGCCACATTATTGACGTTCGTGTCAGCACTGTAGGTCGCATAGTTAGCTGTAACAACCAAAGACTTGTTGATCTTCTTTGCCACTTTCAGATTCAGCTCAGATCCATAGTCATACCCGATATTGTCAGCTGTATAGAGATGATAAGCACCAGCAAGATTAATTCCATCCAACACTACGGTACTGGCAGTCAGGAAAACATCCTTAATACCATCTCTGGGCGTTGTCAGAAATTTATCCGCCCAACCATTAAAGATATGCAATGTCGCTAAAGGTGTTGCAAAACCATAAACACCATCCCCACTCAAAACCTCATAATTAAGCTTCAGCTGAATATCACTCACATCAATCCCCAACATCAGATTGACATAATCACCATCCACCGTGGCCCCACCGTCCGCATAATCGCTTTGTTTAGCGTATTCAGCAGTATACAAAAATTTATTTGCCATTGATTCTGGCTTATAACCACCATCAAAACGTAATCCCACAGTCTGGTTAGATAAAATCTTGGGGATGGGCTGCGCCGGCATATAATCCAGAAAGTAGCCATAACCCACCAAACTTCCTGCTGACCATCCTTTATAAGCAATATTCAGCAGTTCGCCCTCCATGTCCAGATCGCCTTGTGAACTTTTTTGACCAAAAATACGATTCACACCACTCACATGCCCGTAGAAAACCGTAGTATCAGGCAAAGAGGTATTCGTTACAGTAAATGCATCAAAACTCTGGGCATTTTGACGCCATTCGACTGTGCCGATAAAACGCTGGATATCCAGGTTAATTGCCTGACGTCCAAACTTGATTACAGTGCCTGGCACGCCTTTATACATTAAGAAAGCCTGATTGATTTCGCTACCCTCAGGATCGGCAACCACTGGATATTCAGTACGACCATTGATCGTACTATTGTACATTTCGTTGTCCCCTACTACATGTACATCTTCAAATTGCAAGAAACCCGAGATATCCAGATAATCACCCGTCATATAACCCAGTCGGGTACGCATCGTCGACGCATCAGCATTCTTGGTTTTTGTTTGATCATCAACCCACTCGTAACGATAACGAAATTGCCCCGACACTTTACCCCCACTCAACGCTTCAACTACGGTATCTGCTGCATAGGTAGTTGACACTGGAATCAACGTCAATGACGCGGCACCTATTCCACAATAAATTGCATAACAAACACTGTTTTTAGATAACATATTTTTCATTTTATACTCCGCAAAGGTTTAGTTAATTAACAAAATTTATGCTGCTTTCTTAGCATGACGCTCATACAGAAATTTTAGAACCTCACTGCGTAAATGGGTATACTCAGAATTTTCTACCAATGCCAAACGATTACGCGGACGTGGTAAATTGACATGCAATATCTCGCCAATGGTTGCTTCAGGCCCGTTGGTCATCATCACAATACGATCAGACAACAGCACAGCTTCATCTACATCATGGGTCACCATAACCGACGTTGTTCCAGAAGCTACGACAATGCGCATTAATTCGTCTTGCAAATTGGCGCGCGTCAAGGCATCAAGCGCACCAAAAGGCTCATCCAGCAATAAAACCTTGGGCTGCATGGAAAGCGCACGCGCAATGCCAACACGCTGTTTCATGCCACCCGATATTTCATGCGGTAATTTCTGTGCGGCATGACTCAGTCCCACCAACTCAAGAGCATCATGGGTGCGCTTCTTTAAACTGGCTTTATCTTCCTTGCGGCTAAAAACGCGCTCGACTGCCAAATACACATTGCCAAAACATGTTAACCACGGCAATAAAGAGTGATTCTGGAATACTACAGCGCGTTCGGGGCCTGGCCCATCAATCTCTCTTCCCGAACAAAATAAGGCTCCCTCTGTAGGCTCAATCAAGCCTGCCACCAGATTAAGAAAAGTAGATTTACCACAACCGGAATGGCCTATTATTGAAATAAACTCGCCTTTCTGCACTGATAAATCAATATCCTTAATAGCAACAAAATCTCCATTTTTTGTTTCAAAAACCACCTTCACATTCTCTACCTGCACATATTTATGCATACTCTTCTCCAACAATAACCAGGGAATTAATATTCAAATCGCTTCGCAATCAACATCAGAAATTTCTCAAGCAATAATCCCACAATACCTATAACAAATATGGCGATGATAATATGCTCCACATTGAGATTATTCCATTCATCCCACACCCAGAATCCTATACCCACGCCACCGGTAAGCATTTCTGCAGCAACGATCACCAGCCACGCTATGCCCATTGATAATCTGACACCAGTCATCATGTAAGGTAAAACGGCTGGAAATAATATACTGGTGAATACTTTCCATTCAGAAAGATTCAAGACGCGCGCCACATTCATATAATCCTGTGGAATTTTGGTAACACCTACTGCCGTGTTTATAACCATGGGCCAGATGCTGGATATAAAGATTACCCAAATGGCTGCGGGTTGTGATTCCTGAAAAACCAGCAAGCCGATCGGCAACCATGCTAGCGGTGAAACCGGGCGCAATAAACTGATGATAGGTGATGTCATTCCATTGAAGAATGAAAAACGACCAATCATAAATCCCAACGGGATACCAATCAGTGCTGCCAATCCAAAACCAATACCTACACGCTGTAATGAGTTCAGGATATTCCAGCCGATGCCTTTATCGTTAGGGCCATTGTCATAAAATGGATCACTGAATAACTCTACCGCCGAATTCCAGGTCTTGTATGGCCCTGGAAGGTTCTCACTTTGTTGAGCCAATAGTGCCCAGCCGACAATAAATAATGCTACTCCCAACAGAGGCGGCAAGATTTTTTTAAACAGAAGTTCTCTGGTTGATTTACCTAAAAAAATCACTTTTTTGTTAGGCATTTCGGCTGTCTTGGCCTCTGCTTTGACCACGTCAACATTCATCACATTATTTTCAACCTTGGCTGTGTCCTGAGTAATATCATCTTTTATTTTTCGATTAATGCTAATGACGGCCATGCCACACCTCCTTACACTTTTATTTTGAAGCTGTTAGCATATTTTTTAGGATCTTTTCCGTCCCATACCACTCCATCAATCATCTTGCTGATTCGCATGGGGTCTTTTGGCACGGGCACTTTCACTTGTTCTGCGGCCTGCTTATACAACTCGATTTTATTAACCTTTTTTGCTACAGCAAGATAATCTGGATCTTCTTTAAGTAATCGCCAACGTTTGTGTTGTGTCATAAACCACATGCCATCCGACAAATAGGGGAAATTTACTGTGCCATCGTTATAAAATCTCATGAAATCAGGATCTTTCCATTTCCTGCCTATGCCATTGTCGTAATTTCCGAGGAATCGTCCCTCTATCACGTCTTCCGGTGCATTTACATAGGATTTACTGGAAATGACTTTTGCTACACTCGGGCGATTCGACAAGGTATCAATATATTTTGACGCCTCGAGCACTGCCATAATCATGGCCCGTGTTGTATTAGGGTATTTTTGTGTAAACTCTGCGGTAGTACCCAATACCTTTTCCGGATGATCTTTCCATATTTCCTGGGTAGTTGCAGCGGTGAATCCAATTTTATCGTAAATGGCTCGGGCATTCCATGGTTCACCTACACAATAGCCATCCATATTGCCGACGCGCATATTTGCTACCATTTGCGGTGGGGGAACAGTAATGGTTTTAACATCGGTTAGTGGGTTGATGCCATAACTTGCCAGCCAGTAATACAGCCACATGGCATGTGTTCCCGTGGGGAATGTTTGCGCAAATGTATATTCACGTTTCTCTCCTTCAATTTTATCGATGAGTTTCTTCAAGGAAGCGCCATCGGTAACACCTTTATTTCTTGACTGATTTGATAAAGTAATAGCTTGCCCGTTTTGATTCAGATTCATTAATACAGCCATGTCTTTCTGTGGGCCACTAATCCCCATCTGCACGCCGTATACCAAGCCATACAGCACATGTGCCGCATCCAACTCACCATTAACCAGCTTGTCACGTACAGCCGCCCAACTTGCTTCTTTTGTTACGGTGACATTCAGCCCATATTTTTTAAATAATCCCAGCTCACCAGCCATCACCACACTGGCGCAGTCAGTCAGAGGAATAAAGCCAATCTTGATATCAGTTTTTTCCGGCGCATCCGACCCCGCCGCCCATGCTGCACTCTGTATCCCTGACGGAATCATACCCATCATTGCCAATCCTCCTAATGCCATGCCACTGGCCTTGATAAAATCCCGGCGCGAAATATCACTTGATTGTCCCGCATCAATAATATGGCTTTCGTTATCATTTACTTTTTTATCGTTGCTCATGCCCATACTCTCCGATTTTTTATAGTGCAAAAAAAAGGCGTCCACTTGCATATAAGGAATGTATCCTGTGCAAATGGACGCCTTTGTCCAGAAGTAAACCGCCGTTGGTTTACCGTATTTTCATATTAAAAAATAATGTAAATATTTTAATGCAAATAAATTACAAATATATTTCTGTCATTGATAAAATTATTCTCCTTACTCACAAAATATGTTTCGGGGCGCGAGCATTCAAAGTGTCCTTGGCCATGAGTTCCTTTAGAATCATTTTCTGAGCGAACGGTGGGAATAGCGGTTTGATTTCCATCAGTCGTTTCTCAATAGGCCTTATAAGGAAGAAATTTCCCAGACATAACAATCTTGACGCGATCTCCATTCGGTGCAGGCTCGCGAGTCAGATCCATTTTGAAGTCGATAGCGCTCATAATGCCATCGCCAAATTCTTCATGAATTAGCTCTTTAAAAGTAGTTCCATAGACATTAATCAGTTCGTAAAAACGATAGATCAATGGATCAGTCGGAATGCTGGTGGGCAGTGAGCCCTTGTAAGGCACGACTGTCAGCCACTGCCTTTCCTCTTCGGTAAGATCGAATATGTCGCCAACCACAGCGGCTTGCTCGCGGTTCAACGTCATCTGCCCAAGGCAGGCTGCAGTCACCCATTCCTTACTTAGACCGACCTTCGCGGCCACATCGCTCCATTTTAGGTGCTTGGTGACTTTCCTAGCGGCGATCTTTTCGTAGAGGCTCCGACTGCTCAAATGATTCTCTCCTGCCAACGACGCACTCATAATTTATCCTTAACACTAAAACATTTGCGCGACATGTAATAAACGTGCCACAAATCATAAAAAAATATCAGCTGCCGTATTAATATTATCCGCAATATCTTCCAGTTTCTTGTTGCTATTCATTGCCATCTTGCGCATCAATCGATATGCCTCATCTTCACTACACATGCGCTGTTTCATGACAAAGCCTTTGGCGCGCTCAATCTGTTTTCGTTGAGCAAGGGTAGTCGTGGCTTTTTCCAATTCATTCTTAAGAGCCTGGTATTCTGCAAAACGTGCAATTGCAATATCAATAATTGATTGAACACGCGAACTTTTCAGACCATCCACAATATAGGCACTAACTCCTGCGCGTAACGCTGCACGCATTTTATGCATATCATTATCATGGGTAAACATCACTACCGGACGGGGTTCATCACGATCAATCACACATAAATGTTCCAATGTGTCACGTGTGGGTGAATCGGTACCGATAATAATTACATCGGGTTGAATCTCACGTACATGTTCACAAAGATTTCCGGTCTCATCCCCGCACAATGCAACCCAGTGTCCGTGCTCTTGTAACGTACCCATTAGCAAGTCCATGCGCTGCGGATCAGCATCGACTAACATGATACGGAGCTTCATTACCGCCTCGATCTATTTTCGTTTTTTATCACCATAAAACTCTTACTAATATTCAAGGCAAAGATCATGCCACACAGGTAATCGATATTCTTTATTTATTTAATTCAATCATTTAAAATAAAAGATAATGATGTAAGTGATATCTATTGATGAAGTGCAATGCACCTTTTTGGTGATAGTCCATAAGCAATGATCTATTTCAGTGCGCATTTTGCCCCGATATGTACACTGCACGGAAAGCGTGAACCGGTTGCGGATATCATTCACCACAGATAGTATCGAATACGTATAATGACCAGATAGCCCACCGGAACCTAATGTATGTCAAAGCCTCCTAAAAATCCGGAATTCATTCCTGTAAATATAGTCGTGTTAACTGTTTCCGATACGCGCACCGAACAAACCGATACCTCAGGAAAAGTCCTGGTAGACTGCCTGACGGGCGCGGGGCATCGCCTGGTCGAGAAAATCATTAGTGCTGATGATATTTATCAAATTCGCGCCGTGGTATCCCGCTGGATTGCAGCACCTGCTATTGACGTAGTCTTGATTACGGGGGGTACCGGCATTACCTGGCGCGATGTGACTCCTGAGGCAATTTTACCGTTACTGGATAAAGAAATAACTGGCTTTGGCGAGATGTTTCGCAGTGTGTCTTATCAGGAAGTGCAAACCTCTGCCTTGCAATCACGCGCCCTGGCTGGAATAGCTAATGGTACTTTCATCTTCTGCATGCCGGGATCGACCAACGCATGTCACACCGCCTGGGATCACATTCTAAAATATCAGCTTGACAACCGCCATGAGCCTTGCAATTTTGTTGAGCTGATACCACGACTTACACCTGGATGAAACATTGACTAAAGATACTTGTTACACAGATGTTCAAGCCAATCCTGTCCCAGGGCTCATGACCGTAGATGATGCGCTGGCACTTATATTAAGCAAAGCCATACCCGCTACTGACATAGAAGATCTTCATATCTCACACGCACTGGGTCGCGTCCTGGCACGGCCACAAATATCCACCCTTAATGTCCCGCCCACTGATAACAGCGCCATGGACGGTTATGCACTTGCCAGTGCTGATGTTTCTACTGATGGCGATACACGACTGCCTATTTCGCAACGCATCGCCGCCGGGCAAGCCAGCCAAACACTGATTCCTGGCACCGCCGCACGAATTTTTACCGGCGCACCGATACCCCTTGGGGCGGATTGCGTGGTCATGCAGGAACATTGCCGCGTAGAGAGTGATACGGTCATCATTCGCCATCCACGGATGGACAAGTGTCGCCTGCACGCCGGGAAAAATATTCGCAACTGCGGTGAAGACGTTACAGCAGGCGTTACTATTCTTGATGCGGGGATAAAACTGCGGCCGCAAGATTTAGGACTTGCAGCATCTATTGGAGTTGCGCAGTTACCGGTATACCGTCTCTTGCGGGTCGCCATCTTCTGTACCGGTGATGAATTGACGGAGCCCAACACAGTCTTGGGCGCTGCCTTGGCACCAGGAAAAATATACAATGCCAACCGCTATACCCTGACAGGTCTGTTGCATGCACTGCACTGCGAGGTCATAGATTTTGGCATCGTACCTGATAACCTTGCCGCCACTCGCACAGTATTAGCGGCAGCTGCACAGCAAAGCGATCTCATCATTAGCAGCGGCGGCGTTTCAGTGGGCGATGAAGATCACGTCAAAGCAGCTGTTGAAGCACAGGGTTACCTCGAAATGTGGCGCATTGCCATGAAACCCGGTAAGCCCCTTGCTTTTGGCAGCGTTGGCAATTCAAAAAATAATGGATTGCCAACGCCTTTTTTTGGCCTGCCTGGTAATCCGGTATCGGTATTCGCCACTTTTTGCCTGTTTGCGCGCCCGTTCATTCTGCGCTGCCAGGGCATGGCACATACACTGCCACAACCTGTTTCTGTACGTGCCGAATTTGACTGGCTACAGAGTGGCAATCGCCGCGAATATCTGCGCGCACGCTTAAGCACGGGCGTTGATGGAGTTACGGGAGCAATTATTTACTCCAATCAAAGCTCCGCTGCCCTGACTTCCGTGAGTTGGGCACATGGCCTGATCTGTATTGCAGAAGGCACGACCGTGCAACGCGGACAAATGGTCAGCTTTATTCCGTTTACTGAACTCCTTGCATAATGATCGCCTGCGAAAATATTACCGGCGCCATACTGGCAGGCGGCCAGGCGCGCCGCATGGGCGGTGCCGACAAAGGTTTGATGGCATTACATGGCAAGCCGCTTATCACCTATGTTATTGACATCCTTTCACCGCAGGTCGGTAATCTCATTATTAACGCCAACCGCAATCTCGCGCAGTACAATGCACTGGGCTACCCAGTCATTCAAGACACCGTCCCGGGCCAGGCCGGGCCATTGGCGGGCATAGCAAGCACATTGCTCGCGACAAAAACCGATTATGTGCTGATAGTGCCGTGCGACTCACCGTATTTACCTCATGATCTGGTAGAACGTTTGGCCACAGCACTCACACAGGCCCATGCTGAAATTGCCGTAGCGCACGACGGCATGCGAATGCAACCTGTGGTTGCCTTATTGAAAAGTGATCTCACTAATAATCTCGCGGGAGATATCCTGCAATCCATTCAACGTGGGCATAACAAAACTGAACGCTGGATGATAAGTCGCCGTCTCGCACTGGCTGATTTTTCAGATCAACCCGAAGCGTTTAAAAACATTAATTCTACCGAAGATATTGCATAAGCTGAAACAGGTGAAAAAGTGATGCTGATTAACATAAACCTAAAGGCATAAATCATGAAACTCTATGACATATCACTTTCAGGCAACTGTTACAAGATTCGCCTGTTTCTTTCACTGTTAAACAAAGAATATGAAATAATACCCATCAATGTTGCTGCCGGAGAAAACCGCACGACCGCCTTCCTGAAAATAAATCCGCGTGGGCAAGTTCCAGTATTGGACGATGACGGGGTGGTGATATGGGATTCCACCGCGATACTGATGTATCTGGCACGCCGCTACGCTGATGAGACATGGCTACCGCTCGATGCAGAAAAATTAGCGGCGGTCTGTCAATGGCTGGTGGTTGCTCAGAATGAAATTCTCTATGGCCTGGCACGTGCACGCGCTATGGTTCTTTTCAAGCAAGCGGGAGATATTCAAGAATGCAAAACTGTTGGCACAGATATTTTAGAAGTGATAGAAAAGCACCTTGAAAACCGCCACTGGCTGGCCCTGGAGCATCCCACCCTCGCCGATATTGCCTGTTTTCCTTACGTGGCACTTGCCCCCGATGCAGGCATCATGCTGGATCATTATCCGGCGATACAGACATGGATTACACGCATCAAAGCACTGCCCGGATATAAGTGCATGCAAGGGCTGAATTAAGCTGTGATGTTATACCCTTTATCTTTCTCCCCCTCTCCCACGCGCGAAAACAGACTGGGCACCCACCATGAAATCTATCTACATCTTTCGCCATCTTGAACACGAAGGCCCAGGCTACTTCGCTGATTTTTTAGAGCAGCGTCACATCCCCTATACAGTGATCTGCATCGACAAAGGCGATGCTGTACCTGAGACTATAGAAAATGCCCGTGGCCTGGTTTTTATGGGGGGCAACATGAGTGTGAACGATCCGCTACCGTGGATTGATCAGGAACTGGGATTGATTCGTCAGGCAGCCGCAACCGGTATACCGGTGCTGGGGCATTGTCTGGGGGGCCAGCTCATCAGCAAAGCGCTCGGCGGTAAAGTGACGGCTAATTCGGCAAAAGAAATCGGCTGGCTTGACACTGAACAAATCGATAATGATGCGGCACATGAATGGTTAAAGGATCTCCCCAAACGACTGTTGCTGTTTCACTGGCACGGTGAAACATTCACTATACCCAAAAGCGCAACGCGTATTCTGCAAAGCCAGCATTGTGTCAATCAAGCGTTCGTTATTGGTAACATGCTAGGCTTGCAATGCCATGTGGAAATGACGGCCGACATGGTAAGAGAATGGATACGCAGCTCGCCGGATGAGCTTGCCAACCCGTCATCCACTGTACAAAGCGCAGATCAAATAACTGATAAATTGCAGGTGCGCATTAGCGAATTACACAAAGTGGCAGATATGCTTTACAGCCGCTGGCTGCTCGCTTTAGAACCAGTGAAGAAATAAGTGCATTGTGAACACTCAAAAAGATTATATTTTTTCCCGGCACGCATGGACATATGTGCCTCAGCCACTGCGGTGCGCCCAGTATAGATAAATATCACCAGCCATAGCATTTGCAGGATAAGCAATACAGCGCGATGCCACAACGCGCTCAACCCAAGGTACACATTTGCATTTGGTACAGCACTGCACGTACGCCACGGTAACAGGGTGTATTTCGGACGGTACGTGTGGTGATGGCAGTGGCCACAGCAAGGAAGAATAAAGACCACGACCCATAGTGATATCTCATGACGCCCAAAGAATGCGCTGAGTATCGCACATGGTCATGAATATACGATGACAAAATGGCGTCATCTCGGGGGAGGGCATTTATGCTACTGAATTGTTACAAAAACCTTTTTTATTAGCGTTAAAAATCTTGAAACTACTACGTTATGGTGAGTACCCATGGTTTGATTGAGCGCAATTATTATTTACTCAAAATCATCAAAGCTATTTTGCGTCCAATCTTCACGAATCCCGTCCAGCTCTTCAATACTGTGTAAATCATCACTGCCCATATCGTCATATGCCTCTGCAGCATCCGGAGGCGCTACAATCACCAACTCCAGCATTGCCCATGTTTCGACATCAAACTCACCGACAGTGCCATCCGCGTATTGCACATCAATCGTGCCATCATGTTCATTAATGGCGACTACTTCGAACACTGTGCCTTCCGGCATTTTATACCATTCACCTATTACAGGCTCAAAAGGTGTTGTCATTACTCCTCCACTTTTTCTTAAACGGACACATGCGTGACAATATATTTATTACCTGAAATATGCACTCTCTGGCGTATCTTCATCAATTACGTCAATAGAACCTGTCTCTTAAATAATGTTATAGCCCAAGGATTACATCAATTCAAGTTATGTATCGACCCGCGCCAAGAATGGCTTGAGAAAGCTAGCATGAATTGTCCCGCCCAATTGCAGGCGCTTTCGATAGGTTAAATCGAAGCCTAATAAGAAAAATTATATATATTAATCATATATTTGAGATAGATAAATTAAAAACATTTTTACACTATAAGACTTAATCAAAATAATTAAAATTATCCCCTGCTCTTGGCTAATACACTGAATCTGGATGAGATTATTTTGATCACTTGTCCAACTCATTCCTTTTTCAACCCTTCCTGTAAGTGTCATTTCAATATTTGTGAAATTTCAAAGATCTCTAACAAGCGGTCTCCCCATTTGTGCATTCTTTGTAATTAGAGTAACTTAGATAATAGGGACTGAGGAAAGAGGGTGCTTTGGTGCGATCCGATGAATGGCGTCGCAGCCGCCTCCACCTTTTGCTGATTGCATAAGTCTTTATATAAGCTCAAGCAATTTATCACATCTTTGTTAACATCTAAGGAGATCAATATGAAATTACCGTTACAGATCACAGCGCGTGATGTTTCCCTTTCAGAGGTAGCAGACCAATCAATCCGGGAAAAGGCGGCTAAGCTGGATACGTTTTATGACAAGATCATGGGCTGCCGAGTCCTGGTTGAAGCCCCGCACCGCCATCAGCATCAGGGCGTCCTGTATAACGTGCGGATCGACTTAACGGTACCTGGTTCAGAATTGGTGGTAAAGCGGGAATCCCATGAAGATCTGTATGTGGCTATCCGCGATGCTTTTGACGCAGCACGCCGGCAACTGCAAGAGTTTGCCCATCGTCAGCGCGGTGAAGTGAAAACGCATTAATAATTGGTGACTCATTAATTAAAACAAGGATGCATTAACTTTCATATTTAACATGCCGTGGAAGTTTTTTCACGGCATGCTTTGCAGCTCCCAGCATCCTGCCTCTTGCGACACTTACATCATGTGCGGCGCAGGCATTATCTTCCCCTACAACAAAAATATCGTTGCCAAACCTAAAAAAGCCATAAACCCGACCACGTCAGTGACAGTGGTTAAAATTACTGTGCCCGCCAGAGCTGGGTCTACGCCCATTCTACGTATTATCAAAGGCAGGATGGCGCCTGTTAAAGCAGCCACTATCAGGTTGATAACCATGGCGGCGCCAATAATGGCACCTATCTTATAGTCGTGGAACCACAGTGTGGCCACTGCTGCCACTACAAAAGCCCACAGCACGCCATTCAGCGCACCCACTGCAAGCTCTTTCATTACCAACCGACGTGCGTTAGCAACTCCGACACGGCCCAGCGCCATACCGCGTATCACCAGTGTGATGGTTTGGCTACCAGCGATTCCGCCCATGCTCGCAACAATTGGCATAAGCACTGCAAGTGCGACGATTTGTTGGAGGGTAGCTTCAAACAGACCAATTACCCATGACGCGAGAAATGCCGTGGCAAGGTTAATGCCCAACCAGATACCGCGACGCCGGGCACTGGCGACTACCGGTGCAAAAATATCATCTTCTTCGCGCAAGCCCGCCATGCTCATCACGGAATGCTCGGCCTCATCCCGAATCACGTCCACCACGTCATCAATGGTGATGCGGCCCAATAGGCTGCCATCAACATCGATAACGGGTGCCGAGATCAAGTCGTGCTGCTCAAACAGATGCGCTACTTCAGTGGCAGGCAAAGTAGCAGGAATTCCTGCCACATCCCGTATCATTACTTCGACCACCGTGAGCGTGGGATCCCGCGTCAGCAGCGTAGCCAGCGATAACAGCCCAATGTATTGGTCGGCACGCGTCACAACGATCAAATTATCGGTAGTCTCAGGAATTTCGCCACGCTGACGCAAATAGCGCAGTACTACATCCAGCGTCACGTCAGGACGCACCGTAATGGTATCCGTATTCATCAAGCCACCGGCAGTGTCTTCCGGATAAGACAACGCTGATACCACACGATGACGATCCTGTTCGTCCATGGACTGCAACACAGTGTGAATAACCACATCTGGTAAGTCCTGTAAAATATCCACCAGATCGTCGGTGGCCAGTCCTTCCGTGGCTGCTACCAGCTCTTGTGCGTCCATTTCCCGCATCAGCAGGGCGCGAACCTCATCACTGGCATAAGACAGCACATCACCTTCCAGATCAGCCTCAATCAATTCCCACGCCAAACGTCGCTCACGCGCCGGCAGGGACTCCAGAAGCCGGGCGATTTCCGCAGGATGCAGACTATTAAGCATCTTGCGGACGTTGACCAGCACCCCGCCTTCCAGTGCTGTCGCCAGCGCGGCGGTAAGGCTCTTGATACGTCCTTGACGTGTTTCTTGGGAAGAGGACTCAGTCATCATTCAGCCTTTCTTGGTTGATGACCGCAAGTGTATGAAAAATGCAGAGGGATTGGAAACAAAAGTTATATTTTTTAAATTGCAGGATCAACCATTTTGTAAAGAACCTGCATTCATCTTGTCTACCAGGGCATTAATTTCATCAGGATCTGAACATTTCAATACCTTACGAGCCATTTTGCGCAAATCGGCCAGGTTGCTTACCTGAACAATGCTCTTGATTTCCAGTAGCATCGCGGGATGCATGCTGAACTGGTTAAGCCCCATTCCCAGCAACAATCGTGTGTAACGCGTATCCCCCGCCATTTCACCACACATAGCCACGGGGGTATTCGCCTTACGCCCGGCGGTAATGGTCATATCGATTAAACGCAGTACTCCGGGATGCAGGGGGTTATAAAGATAATTGACGGCTTCATTAATACGATCCGTCGCCAGCGCGTACTGAATCAAGTCATTCGTACCGATAGACATAAAATCCAGTTGACGGGCAAAAACATCCGCCATCAGGGCGGCGGCAGGAACTTCAATCATACCTCCAATCGGCATTTTTTCATCATATTTACGTCCCTCTTCCCTGAGTTCCTGCTTTACCTCATACACCAGTTGCATCACCTGGGCTAACTCATGCAACGTAGCCAACATGGGAATCATCATGCGCACGGTACCCTGTGCCGACGCCCGTAAAATCGCACGTAGTTGGGGGCGAAATAATGATGGCTCTCTTAAACATAGGCGTATCGCGCGCAATCCCAAAGCTGGGTTAGATGTACCCTGCATGTCAATGCGATAACCATTCAACATTTTGTCTGCACCCAGATCAAGGGTACGGATGGTGACCGGCGCCCCTTTCATCCCACGCACAATACGCAAATACGCGTGCAGCTGTTCCTCTTCACTGGGTAATTGCGTACGGTTCATAAACAAAAATTCAGTACGATACAAACCTACCCCACTTGCACCCACCCGCTTCACGGCGGATAGATCCTCCGGTAATTCGATATTGGCATGCAACGTGATCGTCACGCCATCGCGGGTAACGGCAGGCTGATCCTTGAGTTTAGCAAGCTGCATGGAAAATCGTTTTTCTTCACGTTGCCGCGCGCGGAAATAACGTAAAGCATCTTCATCAGGATCGACCAGCACCAAACCTTGCTGCCCATCAATGATGACAACAGCTTTGTGGGGAATATCACGGCGTGCATGCCACAACCCAGCAACCGCAGGAATGCCCAGACTGCGCGCCAGAATAGTAGTATGGGAAGTCACTCCACCCGACTCCGTCACAAAAGCAACTATGCCTTGTTGATGCATTAACAATGCATCAGCAGTGGACAAATCTTCAACTACAACAATACAACCCCTAAGACGATTATCCGCAGCTTCAAAAGGTTGTGGAGCATGGTTCAGCAATATCCGCAATATACGATGCACCACATGATCAATGTCATCTTTGCGCGTGCGCAGATAGGCGTCATCCATAGTTTCAAATACCCCCACCAAGGCATCACGCTGCTGTTTCAATGCCCACTCTGCGCTGCATTGCTGACTTTTTATGAGTTTTACAGGAACTTCAGATAATGCACTGTCATCGAGCATCAATACATGCGTTTCGAGAAATGAAGCAATATCAACGGGGGTGTTATGGGGAATTTTTCGATGGATTTCTTTAAGTTGTTTTTTGGCGGTGGCTAATGCATGGCGAAATCGCGCTACTTCTTCAGCAATGAGATGTTTAGGCAGAACATATTCATTAACCTCAAACTGATCGTGATTCAACAGGCAGGCATGGCCGATAGCAATTCCTTTTGATACACCTACCCCTGTCAGTATCAGCCCCATAATACTCAAATCACCATTTTACGGCGGTTCTTGCGCATCTCGGCAATTGCTCCTGCATTACTCTTCCTTCCGCCCATCCATGCCGGTCGCCTGCTCACCGCACTTGGGCATCCTGCCCGGTGGAGAATTGATTTATGTTTAACAAAAGTCACACTAGCTGCGGGTTGTTTGTATCTCGCTCCGAGCATATCGAGGAATCTTAAGGCAAGAACACTCATTTCATTCGGGTGGCAATAAACACAGCAAGCTTCGTTGAATTCGACCTGAAAAGATTAAAGTCTCCGGTGGCACAAAAACTTGCTGACCCGGGAGTTGCAGGATGGGATCTTCAGATCCTGCTTAACGCACTCATGAGTCCTCACCAAAACGCTCATTAATCAGGTTTTCCAAAGCCTGCGCAGCGACCAGCTCATCTTCACCTTCTGCTGTCAGAGTAACTGATGTACCGCGACCAGCAGCTAACATCATTACCCCCATAATACTTTTCCCATTCACTTCCCTATTGGCGCGGGATAAATGGATATCACTTTTGAATCCCGATGCCAGAATAACAAACTTGGAAGCGGCCCGGGCATGTAAACCTAATTTATTAATAATAATAATTTCTTTACGTACCATATAAAAATCACGACTCCGATAGGGGCTTACATAATAAAATACCATCACCACCACCGCTGACTGCTTTATTCGCCAACTGATGCAGATCAAGTTTTGGGTAGTTAAGCACCCGCACTAACATTGGCAGATTTATGCCTGCAATAATCCTAACCTGTTTTTCATTAATAAAATGAGTAGCGATATTGCTCGGGGTGGAGCCATACATATCTGTTAATACCAGTACCCCCTCGCCCCCGTTAAGCTCCACTATAGAGCGTTGTGCCTCATGTAGCATGATATCAGGATCACTGTTTGGCATCACTGAAAGCACTTTAGTCATTACGGGACACATACCTAACATAGCGGTGGCGGTTTTCACCAACTCCACTCCAATGTTATTATGCGTAATTATTAATAACCCAATCATCAAGCCAACTCTCTATGGCGTCTCAACACATTCGGTCGATTACGTAAAAAATAAGCCGCTAACCGTTCCACTAAATAAACAGAACGATGCTGACCGCCGGTACACCCGATAGCAACCGTTACATAATTGCGATTTTCTGCCTCAAACTGAGGAATCCAGGTTTCTAGAAAATTTTTAATATGGCTGAACATCTGCTCGACCATGGAATGGCTCTCAAGGAAATTTACAACATCCGAGTCCAGTCCCGTTAATAATCGCATTGGTGGCTCCCAATGTGGATTAGGCAGGCATCGCACATCAAATACAAAATCAGCATCCACTGGAACACCATGTTTATATCCAAAGGACACAAAAGACAGTGATAACGAAATTTGGCGAGCAACACGCGACTGGATCAGGCTACGCAATTGATGAATATTAGTGCGGCTAGTATCAATATGCCAATCCGCAAGCGCAGCAATGGGCTCAAGTATTCTACGTTCAGCACGTATAGCTTCCGCAAGCGACACATCCGAGCGGGTCAGTGGGTGTTTCCGCCGGGTTTCGCTAAACCGCTTGAACAGCGTAGTATCATCCGCGTCCAGAAAGAATATTTCACATTGCAATCCAGCTTGCTTGATGGTACTGATAATTTGTGGGAAATTCTGGAAATCAGCGGCAAGATTTCGCGCATCCACACCTACTACCGCATCATGATACTGGCTTTGGGCACCGCCCATCTGCGCAGCAAAAGCGGACAATAATTGCATGGGAAGATTGTCAATACAATAATAGTCCAAGTCTTCCAATGCGTGAAGTGCAATGCTCTTACCTGAACCGGATAATCCGCTAACTATGAGCAATTTCATCGCTTGTTTGTACCATGTGTTGACGTTGCCGCTCTGTAAAATCATTCGCAGCACTATATCCACTAAAAGATAATATATGGTTGCGAACTGCTCCCTCAACCAGCACTGCTAGATTGCGGCCGGGAGCCACTGGCAATGTGGTTTGCGGGACGTCCACTTCTAAAATCCTGCACGTACTATGATTACCCCGCAAACGATCCATATTGCGAACTTCTTCATCGCTCATTTGTTTGAGATTAATAATGAGCCGCAAATATTTATTATTCTTGATTGCACTGTCGCCAAACATGGCCCGAATATTCAATACGCCTAATCCACGCACTTCGAGAAAGTCTCGCAATATTGCAGGGCATGTGCCATTTAAGGTGGCTGGTGAAATACATGAAAACTCGGGCGAATCATCAGCGATAAGACGATTTCCGCGACTCACCAGTTCCAGCGCTAACTCGCTTTTTCCTACACCACTATCGCCAGTAATCAAGACCCCTATCCCTAATACTTCCATAAATACACCATGCAATACGACTTTATCAGCCAGCAAATTAGTCAAATAATAATGCAGATGATTAATTAATGCATCGCTGGATAACGGGGAAGCAAGTAACGGCGTATCGCTTCGTTCAGCATAGTGGACAAGCTCGGTGACTAGCATCTGGGAAACAAGCTGCTCGTCAGCAATCATAACAATGGCAGGTTTAACCTCAAACAGATGCTGCAAGGCATCCTCATGCGAGTTTTTTCCCAGCCCACCCAGATAGGACATCTCTGAAACACCTAATACCTGAATGAGGTTAGGATAAATAAGATTAAGGCACCCTATCAGTGCTCTATTTTCAGAAATTCGGGATGATGCACCCAGCGACTGTGGGGCAGAGATATTTGAGGTGGGGGGCTGTTTACATACATTAATGATGCGCTCCCCACTCGAGTGACCTGCCAACCATTTTAGTGCAAGTTTTTCGCGGTGAAAATCAAATAAAATGCGGGTGGAAAGGAAGGTAGACATAAGGTTCAGGCATGGGGGGTACGAGGTAAATTAATGTCTGGCACGTGCGTAACCGAAGCCCCCATCAACCAGCATAGTTCTTCACAACTTTTGGCTGCGTGCAATTTGTCCCGCATGAGATCATTACCTAACATCTCGGCTAAACTTGCCAGCACCTGCAAGTGCTCATCAGTACATTTCTCAGGAACCAGCAATACAAATAACAAATCTACGGGTATATTATCAATAGCATCAAAGTCTATACCTTTCTCAAGCTGCACAAAAGCGCCAATGGCTCGGCTCAGTTTTTTACTGCGACCATGAGGTATGGCCACGCCGTGGCCCAAGCCCGTGCTACCCAGACGCTCTCGGGCTAATAAGCTGTCTATGATTTCTGCCTGACCCAATCCCTGCTGATTTTTAGCAAGCAACTCAGCCAATAATTCAAACGCGCGTTTCTTGCTGCTTACTTTGACACTGCAAGCAATGCGTTCAGGAGTTACTAGATCTGCAATTTGCATGTTTTTTCAAAATACCTCGTCCGACACCGATCTGTAAAGCTCGGTCCTGAAATAATTCAATTACCTTACCGTAACATTCCTTTGCTCGCTCAAACACACCCGCCCTGATGTGGTTGTTACTAAAAAATGGTTATGCTAAACGCTTACGTTCACTGGATGGAACTATCATCAATGCTTCACGATATTTCGCCACTGTACGACGCGCAACATTGATGCCTTGCTGGGCAAGAAGATCGGCAATCTGACTATCGCTGAGTGGTTTTTGGGCATCTTCCGTCGCCACTAATTTCTTGATCAACGCGCGTATCGCGGTGGCCGAACACACGCCACCCTCGGCCGTCGACACGTGGCTGGAGAAGAAATATTTAAGTTCAAAAATCCCTTGGGGTGTATGCATATATTTCTGCGTAGTCACTCGCGAAATAGTCGATTCATGCATGCCAACCACCTCAGCAATATCATGCAATACCAAGGGCTTCATGGCTTCGGGGCCATGGTCAAGAAAGGCACGCTGCCGCTCCACAATGGATGATGCAACACGCAACAAGGTCTCATGTCGACTTTGTAGACTCTTGATAAACCAGCGTGCTTCCTGCAAATGATTTCTTAGATAAGTATTGGCGGTGCTATTGTCCGCACGTTTGATCAAACCCGCATATTGAGAATTAATGCGTATTCGCGGCATGGCTTCGGCATTGAGCTCGACGCGCCAGACGCCGCGTTTTTTTCTGACATATACATCAGGAATTACATATTCTGAAGTGTTGCTGGAAAATGGACTTCCAGGACGCGGATTTAATTTTTGAATCAGGCCATTAATCTGTGTCAGCTCCGCCTGGGTCACTTTCATGCGGCGCATCAACTGTGTGTAATCATGGCTTCCTAATAGATCCAGATGTTCCCGCACGATGTGCATGGCTTGTTCGCGCCACGGGGTGGATGACTTATATAGTTGTAGCTGGATTAATAAACATTCGCGTAAATCTCGGGCAGCGACGCCCGGTGGATCGAAAGTTTGAACATGCTGTAATACTGACCTTACTTCATTAAGATCTACGTCGAGATCCTGTTTAAGGCTGGCCCAGATATCTTCTAGTGTGCTGGTCAGATAGCCATCATCATTAATGGAATCAATAATGGCAGTAGCAATAATTGCGTCGGTATCGCTGAATGGCGTCATGCGCATCTGCCATGTCAGATGGTCGTACAAAGCTTCGAGTGATTCTCCCTGAGCTTCGTATTCGCGCCCATCTTGATCGCTGGTGGATGTCTGTGGCAAGGAATCATAAATTTCATCCCACGAGCTGTCCACAGCCAAGTCATCAGGAATTTCGGAGATCTGCATACCCACTTCAGCCTCATGCAATTCCCCATTAGGGAGGTCGGCGTTGTTAGAAGTGGAAATGTTGTCCATAATGCCCCCCGTAATTTCGGTGGACATATATTCCTGCGCTTCGGAATGTTCTGCCGCCTGCAGCAAATCTTCAATCACTTGAAGTGACGATTGCATTTCCTGTTCTAAAGCGGCGGGGGATTCCGGCTCCCCTTCTTCTGAGAGCTCCAACAGGGGATTTGACTCCAAGGCCTGCTGCACCTCGGTTTGCAGTTCAAGCGTAGACAGCTGTAGCAGGCGGATCGCCTGTTGCAGCTGGGGGGTCATGGTAAGATGCTGCCCTAGTCGAAGCTGAAGTGACTGTTTCATATTAATAAAAAGAGTAATCCAACAGTTATTTCAGTAATATATCACGCGGTGAACTTAATGGGGGGCTAGTGTAACCCTAATTTTACCAAGGGGCTACAACTGGAACTGCTGCCCCAAGTATACATCCTTAACTTCTTGATTATTAATAATATCTTCAGGCGAGCCGGACGCAATAACAGTGCCCGCATTCATGATATAGGCGCGCCCACAAATTCCCAATGTTTCGCGCACATTGTGATCAGTAATTAACACCCCAATACCTTTTCCACACAAGTGGTTAATTATGTTCTGAATATCAATCACAGACAAAGGATCAACACCAGCAAAAGGCTCATCCAGCAAAATAAAACGTGGCTGGGTGGCGAGTGCCCGTGCAATTTCAACCCGGCGACGTTCACCCCCTGACAAGCTCATTCCTGCGCTATTACGAATATGATCAATATGAAGCTCCTGGAGCAATTGTTCCAATTGTTCCTGCTGCTGCATTCGGCTTAATCCCGAGATAGTTTGCAAAATCGCCAGAATATTATCAGCAACGGTCAGTTTACGGAAAACCGACGCCTCTTGAGGCAGATAGCCAACCCCCATGCGTGCCCGCGCATGCATGGGATAGTGGGTGATCTCCTGGGCATCGAGGGTGATGACGCCAATTTCACATGGCACCAAACCTACAATCATATAAAAACAGGTGGTCTTGCCCGCGCCATTGGGTCCTAGCAGGCCCACCACTTCTCCGCTTTTCACTTCCAGCGATACCCCATTTACGACATTGCGGGAGCGGTAGCGCTTGGCAATATTATGGGCGGCCAAAACACTCACAGGATGAAACTCACAGAGAAAAACGCCGACAGGCCGCTTTCGGCACCCCTGCCTCTGGGGACACTCGTGCTCCCATGCACAGCGCACGGCTGCGCGAAAACCGCCTCATGGGATCTTGCCGTCTTTTTTGCGGCGCGGCTGAATCACGGCATGCACCCGTTCTTGGGGTGCCTCGCCTGCCTGTCCCCCAACATTTCCCATAGCTGCCTTTACTGCTTCCTGGGCAATGTCATATTCAATAATATTCCCGGAAAATTCATCGCCCTCTTTCCAGAGATGACTGCTGCCCTGTAATACCAGACGTTCTTCCCGGGCGAAATAGTCAATGCGTTGCGCTTTGCCGCGCATCTCTTCATTCTTGCTGGTTTTAGGATCTTTGGTATCGAGCAACTGACGGAAATGCGCGGGTGCGGCCACTGCGGTTATTTTGTCCAACTCCCGCTGTTTTGTCTTCTTATCCCCCACTGCATAGGTAGTTACAGTGTCGGCCGTCAGCACCATGCTGCCCTGCGTCACGCGCACTTTACCTTGATAGATGCTCACGCCTTTTTTATCGTCAATATCGACACGGTCCGCTTCAATAGTGATGGGTTGTTCTTTATCTGCGGTCATTGCGGCACTGGTGCCCGGCCAAGGCCCAATCAGGAACAGGCAGGTCGCCAAATAAATCTGCATCATATTAATTTTTTGCGGCGACATAGCTCCCCCGCACCTGAGAAAGTAATTCCAAGCGTTCTTCCTTGAAATTAGCGCGCATACCGACGGCATTGACGACATTGCCGGCACTGTCAGTAAAATTCACCGGGCTGGCAGTTTCGGCAGACTCGCTATCGGGCGTGATAGTTAAATCCGGTGTGCGGAGCGTGGTGTGCTGTCCATCTTGTGGGTTGTTCTGGCTAATAATTACGCCATCACGCAACAGTACGGTTTTTCCTTCGGAAAGTATTACCCCCGACCCTGCGTCAATCTGCCAGGGCGGCGCATCTTTTCTAAACACATGCATGCGCGGCTGGGTCACTTTAGAAACATCATCATCTGCATAATGTACCATGTATGGAGATTTCAGGCGATTGCGAGGGGCGCCGGTTTTATCCATGGTAGTGAGGGTAAAATCTTTCAGATAAAAATCCGGATCGTGGCGCTCACTGCTGGCGCGTACTGGGGCAGCTTCTTCCGCCGTTTGCAGCAACCAGCTACTCACGGAAGCAAGCGCGACCAGCGCCAGCACCACGAATCCCCAGCGCCAATTATTTTTCATAATATCCATAGGTTTCAGGTTACAAGTATGAAGGCGGCTCAGTCACCAAATAAACGCGCAACTGCGCTTCGAGTGTGTGCTGTGCTTCCATAATCAACTCACACACCTCGCGCGCTGCACCGCGCCCACCCATGCTCGGCGTTTGCCAATGGCAATGATGCTTTACCAGTGAATGAGCGTCCTGAACCGCGATTGCCAGCCCCACACACAACATTACCGGTAAATCAATCACGTCATCACCGACATACGCAACCTGACTGGCATTGAGATCAAGTTTAACCAGCAGGTTTTGAAACGCTGCGTGTTTATTTTTCTGGCCTTGATACACATGCTTGATACCCAATCCTTCCATGCGGTGCGAAACCGCTTCGGAAGTACGCGCTGTAATCACAGCAATTTCCACGCCGGTATTTTGCAGCATTTTCATACCATGCCCGTCCCGGGAATGAAACACCTTAAGCTCACGACCTTCGGCGTCATAATACAAACTACCGTCGGTGAGTACCCCATCCACATCAAAAATCACCAGCCTGATGTGCGCCGCTTTTGTGAGAATGTCTTGCATGAATTTTCCTGGATTCTTAACAAACTTATCTTTCATTATATATGCACCCGGGCTTTGTTGCCTTTCTTTACACCATCAACAGTGTAAAGATGTGTTGCTCGCTCTGCATAATGTTAAAAATCAAGACGTGGCCCTATAATCTGGTTTAAATTTTTTGAAAACCGATCAAAATCCCCCCAAGCTGCGTAAATCAAAGTCGATGAGATTAAAGTCTTTAATTTCATAGCCGTTATTCATGCAGGCCTAATAAATTCAAGGAAACAACATGGAAAAAAAGCGTAAGTCTTTGGTCGTTGCTGTGGCGATTGCAAGCCAATGGATAGTGTGTGGGGGGACGGCGCTGGCAACCGAAATACCCGATGCGGTGCAAATGGAGTCTGCGGCACGCATTAGCGGCCTAGAGAAGAGGGTCGCTTCTTTAGGCGAAGAAATATCCAGCTTGGCAAATCCAGCATCACGAGATACTGGCGTGCCACTACATGGCTTTGCCGATGTAGGGTATGCCCATGCCAGCCAGTCATCCACCGATGGCACTGCGGCCCGCGGTTTCACCCTCGGTACGTTCAGCGTGTATTTGACTCCGCAATTTGGCAGCAACGTCAAATCACTCATTGAACTGGCTTTCGAGTACGATTCCGAAGGTGGTTTGGCAACTGACCTTGAGCGGCTTCAGTTGGGTTATCTATTCAACGACCTTGCAACGGTGTGGATCGGCCGTTTCCATACCCCCTATGGTTACTGGAATACTGCTTTTCACCATGGCGCGCAAATCCAGACTTCAGTATTGCGTCCGAAACTTATTGAATTCGAAGACAAAGGTGGAATTCTGCCTACCCACACAGTGGGGGCATGGTCTACAGGAACTTACCGCACTGGCCTGGGGAAGCTGAATTATGATCTCTATATTGGTAACGGTAACCGTATTGGAGATGCGGGGAGTGATACGGGTGTGCTTGATTTTAATGCCGTCAGCGATGACAACAGCAACAAGCTGCTGGGGCTAAACTTCAGCTTTAGCTTTGGGGAGACCCTGGATGGTTTGCGTCTCGGCATACATGGAATGAAACAGGAGGTTTCCGCTTATAACGCAACATCCACAGTGGTTGGCCGTGCCATGATGAATATGCTCGGTGCATACGCGGTATACGATACCGACAAATGGGAGATGCTTAGTGAATATTATCATTTCAACAATGATGACCTCATGAGCGGCGCTGGAACAAGCCATAATAGCTGGGCGGGATTTGCACAACTGGCTTATCGCACCGATGGCGCGTGGATGCCCTATCTTCGCACCGAAAAGGCAGCGTTGAATCAAAGCGATGCCTATTTCCTGCAGCAGGCCAGCGGCAGGTCTTACACCAGAAACGCCATAGGCATGCGCTATGACTTGGATGTTAAATCAGCTATCAAGCTTGAAATCAACCATACTTCATTTACTGATGGGGTTGCCACTGATTTCAATGAAGTCCGCGCACAGTATGCGATTCGTTTCTGAAGGAGAATGACATGAAATTAAAATTATTAATAAAATCACTTTCATGCGGCGCGTTGCTATTGGCAGGCGGTACATCATTAGCTGGGGAGATTTATGTTATCAGCAACTCAAGCGTGTCATTAACCGCAGCGGATATCAAGGATATTTTCCTCGGAGAAAAGCAGGTTAGTGGGTCGATCAAGCTCGTGCCTGTGGATAATGAATCACAGCAAGCTGATTTCCTCGAAAAAGCGATGAAAATGGAAAAAAATAAATATATTAATGTGTGGGTCAAAAAGGGATTCCGTGATGGGCTCATTGCTCCGCAAAAAAAATTCAACGACGACGAAATCGTCAAGTTTGTCAAAAATACCCCAGGGGCTATCAGCTATATTGGTGCTGCACCGAGCGACGTTAATATCGTTAACAAATATTGACGGCCAGCAATAATAAGGAGTAGTTTTATGGCCATCATAGGCAACTTAAAAAGCAGGATCATCATGCAGTTCGCGGTGGTGATTACGCCAATCGCACTGATTCTGCTGGTGCAATCCATTCTGGAAATGAAAAACTCTCAACTTATCAGCGAATACTCACTTGCTTATGATCTTGCTGTGGATGCAAAGTCCGGTTATCACGAGTTTGTCAATGGTGTGACTCTGGCTGTAGACACAGGTAACCTGGGCTCAACAGCTATAGAGGCGCTCAGAAAAGTTAATAAAGACGTCAAGGAATTAGATGCAGTATATCCATCGCGGGATACTGATAAAATATCCCAGGAAATTGAAACTCTGCTAGAGGCAGTTGTTTCTAACCCCTCTATCGATGCCCTGATTCCCCTCCGCAACAGTATCAATCACGCCGACAAAGCAATCTCTGAAGCTGTGACATGGCGTAAAGGAGAGCATGCCAGGATTCATAGCGAAGCCATTCAGAACGCCAACACGCAAAGCATGATAGTGATGGTCGCCACATTGATAACGCTCATGGTTGCGGTTTATTTTATACATCGCATGATTGTGAGCCTCACACGACCACTTGCAATCGCAATAAATATGGCTGATAAAATTGCCGAGGGTGATCTCGGTTCTGAAATTGAAGTCAGTGGCGGTAGTGAAATGGGGCAGTTGCTACGGTCACTCAACATCATGAATGCAAATCTCCGCAAAATTGTGGGTGGCGTCCAGATGGCGGCGAATGCCATGGCAGCATCCTCAGCAAAGTTAGCGATTGAAACAGATGATGTAATGGACAGGGCCAATACACAATCTGGTGGTGTAATACAAGTCGGCACGGCGATGGAGGAGATGAGCGCTTCGGCCGCTGAAGTTGCCAACAGCGCCGCCGGGACCGCGGAAGCTGCAATGAAAGCCCAGCATATTGTCAATGTCAGCACCAGCAGCATGGCAAAAAATATGGAAATTACCGCACGGGTAGTCGCAATGGTCAAACTATCCTCGGGTAGTGTTGGTGAGTTAAATGCGGAAATCCAGAAAATTGGGGAGATCAGCAGCGTGATTAAGGAGATAGCCGAGCAAACTAATTTACTGGCCCTGAACGCGGCCATCGAAGCAGCACGCGCGGGTGAACAAGGACGTGGGTTTGCCGTTGTTGCTGACGAGGTCAAAAAACTTGCGGGCCGCACCAATTCCAGTACCGTCGCCATTGCAAACATCGTCAAGACCATCGAGCAGAGAACCCAAGCGGTGGTGGAAGCAATGGGCAGAGTCAGCCTCAACGTTGAAGAGGGGGCCAAAGATAGCCGCGCTACCAGTGACATGCTACAACAAATTGTCGTTGCGGCAAATCAGGTGACTGACCTGGCCAAACACATAGAGGGAGCCGTCAAGGAACAATCATCTGCTAGCGTCGAAACTGCTGCAAATATAGAAAAATTCTCCACACTTACCCGCGAAAATACCGCCAGTATCGAATCGGTACGTCATACCACCAAAGATCTCGCGAACACAGCAATTGAATTACAGCATCTTGTTGGGCAATTCAAGCTGCGGCCTTAAACCCTACGGCATCAATAGAAAACGACTTCCAATCCAGCGCCGTGGTTCAATGGCCTGCAGTTATTGCGTCTTACGTCTTTCCCCCTATTCCACCACCACAATATTCACCAATTTACCCGGCACTACAACGATCCTTTTGATCTGCTTTCCGCTGACAAAGCGCTGCACATTTTCGTCGGCAAGTGCGGCGACTTCGGCTTGGGCGCGGTTGGCTGCGCTGGGCACAGAGACGCGGGCGCGTAGTTTGCCGTTGACTTGCACGACCAGCTCGATGCTGTCTTTGACCAGTGCGGTGGCATCCACTTGCGGCCAGCGTGCGGCAACTACAGCTTCAGCATGCCCTAGTTCATGCCACAAGGCGTGAGTAATATGCGGCACAATGGGCGACAGCATTAACACTATTGCTTCTAGTGCTTCCTGCATGACAGCACGGCCTTGGGCGGTGTTGTCTTCAAAGCGGTATAACGCGTTGATCAGCTCCATGCAGGCGGCAATTGCGGTATTGAAGGTGTGGCGACGCCCGACATCATCGCTGATTTTGGTGATGGCTTCATGCACCTGGCAACGCAGGGCACGCTGCACTCCATTCAATTCATGCGTATTCAACATAGGGGGACCATCACCCCTTGTGTGATTGGCATGATCGGCCACACGTTTCCACAGCCGTTTGAGAAAACGTGATGCGCCTTCCACGCCGGTGTCAGACCATTCCAGTGACTGCTCCGGCGGCGCGGCGAACATGACAAACAGGCGTACGGTATCGGCGCCGTATTGTTCCACCAACACTTGCGGATCGACAGTGTTGCCTTTGGATTTTGACATCTTCGAGCCGTCTTTAAGCACCATGCCTTGCGTGAGCAGGTGAGTGAACGGTTCGCTACTTTTTACCAGGCCCACATCACGCATCAGTTTGTGAAAGAAACGCGCATACAGCAAGTGCAGAATGGCGTGTTCGATGCCGCCGATGTATTGATCTACCGGCAACCAGTAATTGGCGCGTTCATCAAGCATGGCCTCGGTGTTGTCGCTACACGCAAAGCGTGCGTAATACCACGATGATTCCATGAAGGTATCAAAGGTATCGGTTTCACGTTCAGCCATCCCGCCACAGCAGGGACAGGTGGTGTTGTAAAATGCCGGCATGCGCTTGATGGGCGAGCCAATACTTTCAAAGCTGACATTTTCCGGCAGAACCACGGGCAAATCTTTATCTGGTACGGGCACCGCACCGCATTTGACGCAGTTGATAATGGGAATCGGTGCGCCCCAGTAACGCTGCCGCGACACACCCCAGTCGCGCAGACGATAATTAACACGCACCCGTCCCTTGCCTTGCTGCACCAGCGCTTCGGCAATAGCAGTGAAAGCGAGTTGCGATGTCATGCCATCAAACGCACCCGAGTGTATCAACACTCCCTTCTCAACGAAGGCTGCTCTTTCAATATCAACTACCGCGCCGTCTACAGGTCTAATCACCTGCTTGATATCAAGGCCGTATTTTCGGGCGAACTCATGATCGCGCTCATCGTGCGCGGGCACGGCCATGACTGCACCTGTGCCGTAACTCATCAACACAAAGTTGGCGACCCACACTGGCACAGCTTCACCCGTGATGGGATGAATCGCCGTTAACCCTGCGTGCATGCCGCGTTTTTCCATGGTTTCCAGCACCGCTTCAGTCGCCTGTATATGCCGGCATTCTTCAATGAATGCGGCGAGCGCAGGGCGGGTTTGTGCGGCCTTTAAGGCCAGTGGATGTTCGGTGGCGACGGCGACATAGGTCACGCCCATAAGCGTGTCAGGACGGGTAGTGAAAACAGTGAGTGGCTCGATTGTATCGGTCACTGCAAACTCTAGCTCCACCCCTTCAGAACGACCAATCCAGTTACGCTGCATGGTGCGCACTTGCTCTGGCCAGCCGGTGAGCGTGTCCAGATCCGCCAGTAATTCATCAGCATAAGCGGTGATTTTCATGAACCACTGCGGGATTTCTTTCATCTCGACCGTGGTGTCACAGCGCCAGCAACGGCCATCAATCACCTGCTCATTGGCAAGCACCGTGAGATCTTTGGGGCACCAGTTCACTGGCGCTGTTTTTTTGTAGACCAAGCCTTTTTCGAAGAGCCGCGTGAACAGCCACTGTTCCCAGCGGTAATAATCCGGTTTGCAGGTGGCGATCTCACGGCTCCAGTCATACGCAAAACCAAGCCGTTTGAGCTGATTGCGCATGTAGTCGATGTTTTCGTAAGTCCATTTGGCGGGTGGCACATTGTTTTGCATTGCAGCATTTTCAGCTGGCAAGCCGAAGGCATCCCAGCCCATCGGTTGCAACACGTTTTTGCCACACATACGCTGATAGCGAGCCATCACATCACCAATTGTGTAGTTGCGTACATGCCCCATGTGTAAACGACCACTGGGATAAGGAAACATCGCCAGGCAATAATATTTTTCACGCGCGGGATCTTCTACCGCCTTGAACGTAAGATTTTCTGCCCAATAGAGCTGAACTTGGGTTTCAATGTCTGCGGGGTGGTAATGTTCTTGCATTGTTTTTTGCCGTTAGTTTTTATAAGTGATTTTTTATGAACACAACATGTGTTGCTACGCAACGCCTGGGAGGGGTACACCCCGCCCTACATTGAGAGTTGTGTGACTTCGGCTGCAGCGAGGCATCTTGAGATTTCTCCTGGCCCTACTTCTGGCGGTCGCCTGCAGTCGAAATGACAACAGGGGTTGATGGAGATAATATTATCTATCCCAAAATAAACAGCATCAGCTTTCCACAACTTCTTACTTTAATCCAGGAAGATAGCTTGCAGAGCATATAACACCATTACCTGCAAAAAAGCTGCTGGTTTTTCCCGAATCACCGATGTGTGATACCCTGTATTACCTGATACCTTTCAAGGATATTACCATGAACCCGCTCAACGAAAAACATCTGCACGCCTATAACCGCATGATGGAAGAGGTCAAAACCCTGGCTGATCATCTCGGGTATCAGAATCTCAAACACGCCATTCAACTTACCAAGGACAACGCGGTGGAAATGGGTGAATTGACCCGCGAAGAGGCTGAGCTAATTGGTAATTGTCTGCTGCGTGATCTGGAAGACGCCGGCCACTATCTGGCGGATAGCGGCGGCGAACTGAAAGATTGGTTGCGTTTTGATTTGGAACTGATTGAAGAACGCTTACTGGAGATGTTTGCGCTGGCAGCAGACAAAACTAAACTGGAATTCATGCAACTCGCCGAACGCGCGCGCCGCACGGACGAATACCACACCGGCAATATTACCAGCATTGGTACTTTAGAATGCGCCAATTGCGGGGAGCTGCTGCACTTTCATGCCACCAGCCACATTCCACCCTGCCCAAAATGCCACAGCAGCATTTTCAGGCGACCCACGGCGTAATTAAGAAGTAATCCCTGTATCACGGGATGTTTCCGGCTGCTCCGCAGGCTCACCGCGCGCTACATACGTGGCGGCCACCAGATCCCCCGTTACGTTCAGCGTGGTACGGCACATATCGAGAAAGCGGTCGATACCCATAATCAATGCCAGTCCTTCGACAGGAATGCCGAAAGTAACCAGAATCATGGCGATTACCGGCAGCGAGCCAGCGGGGATACCCGCCGTGCCAATGCCGCCCAGCACACAAATCAGCATGATCAGAAATTGCTGACCCAGCGCCAGCTCCACACCAAACAACTGTGCCAGAAATAATACCGTGACACCTTCAAACAACGCCGTGCCATTCTGGTTCATGGCAGAACCGGCAGTAAGCACAAAGCGACTGACATGGCGCGGCAGGAGCAGATTTTCCTCGGCAACTTTAAGCGCCGTCGGCAAGGTCGCGCTGGAAGATGCGGTGGC
>JBKJTS010000128.1:0-15157 GCA_046590885.1 Gammaproteobacteria bacterium | reverse complement strand
AAGGCGGTGGAAGAGGCCGGCGGCGCGTTCTTTGAACATGCGCTTACAGCGCTGGATCGGCATGGTGCTGATTACAAGGCACTGGTAAATTACATCAAGCAAGAAACTGGCGCCAAGGGCAAGGCACTATTCCATCCATTGCGCGCAGCACTCACAGGTGAGCTGGACGGACCGGAAATGGCACAGCTGGTAACGTTATTAACGGTGGAACGGATGCGCCTGCGCCTGCAAGCAGGCATGACAGATGCGCGTGCCAATGATTAAAAGCCAATGACATTACACATTCACAATAGCCTCACCGGCAAAAAAGAGTTATTTGTGCCCATCACGCCCGGTAAGGTCGGTATGTATGTGTGCGGCATGACAGTTTACGATTATTGTCATCTTGGTCATGCTCGAGTAATGGTGGTGTTTGATGTGGTGGTGCGTTACTTGCGTACGCTGGGCTATAAAGTCACTTACGTGCGCAACATTACTGATATCGACGACAAGATCATCAAGCGTGCTGCCGAAAATAACGAGTCTATAGACGCACTCACGCAGCGTTTTATTGATGCCATGCACGAAGATGAACGTGCCTTAGGGGTGTTGCCACCTGATATTGAACCACGCGCCACGGATTCAATAGATGGCATCATCAAGCTGGTGCAGACATTAATCGAAAAAGGCTACGCTTATCAAGCGCCGGGCAGGATGCCCAAGTGCGGTGAGCGCAGGGATGCGCAAGAACCGCCGCCGGGCAGGATGCCCCAGTGCGGTGAAGGCATGGACACTGAGTTGGCAGACAATGCTGACGTGTATTACGACGTAAGCCACTTTGAACGTTACGGTGAGCTGTCTGGCAGGCGCCTCGAGGATTTGCGTGCTGGATCGCGTGTTGATATCGACGAAGCTAAAGATGATCCATTGGACTTTGTGTTGTGGAAATCTGCTAAGCCCGGGGAGCCGAGCTGGCCTTCACCTTGGGGGCAAGGTCGTCCCGGTTGGCATATCGAATGTTCCGCCATGTCATGCCATACCCTGGGCGAGCATTTTGATATTCACGGCGGGGGCATGGATCTGAAATTTCCGCATCACGAAAACGAAATTGCACAATCTGAAGCGGCGACCGGACACAAATTTGTGAATGTATGGATGCACAATGGTTTTGTGCAAGTCGACAACGAAAAAATGTCCAAATCCCGGAATAATTTTTTCACAGTACGCGATGTATTGAACCATTACAAACCTGAAGTGATACGCTACTTTATTCTTAGCAGCCATTATCGTGGGCCGTTGCATTATTCCACCGAGCATCTCAATAATGCCAAAGCCGCGCTGGAGCGTTTTTACATGGCGTTGCGAGGTTTCAGCACTGCAGCCATAAGCGAGGCTCCAGACGCTGGTTATAAACAGCGTTTTAATGCTGCGATGAATGATGATTTTAATACTGCGGAAGCGTTGGCCGTGTTGTTTGATCTGGTGCGTGAGATCAATCGGCTGCGTACGGAAGACACCGCACAGACCCAGCATTTGGTAAGTACGTTGCGAATGTTGGGCAGTGTGCTGGGTTTATTGCAAACTGATCCAGAATCATTCTTCAAAGGGGAATCGGAGGTCGAAATTATGGCTGGGGGTAGCAATGTTATCGAGCACCTGATCCTTCAGCGCAATGCGGCACGGGCCAACAAAAACTGGAAAGAATCCGACCGAATTCGTGATGTTCTAAAAGATCAGGGGATTCTGTTGGAAGATGGAGCTGCAGGCACCACCTGGCGCCGCGAGTAAGAATGTCAAAAAAAAATCAGGGGTACTTGTATACCCCTGAAAAGGTGGGAGGTTTAACACATGCCACTTGTCAAGATGACACATATTAATCTAAGCAAAAATAATGCCACTTAAAAATTAATTAAAATACAATAACTTAATTATTAAGTGTGACGTAAACTGGACGCTTGGTGCATCACTTTCAAGCCAATAACTGAATACTGCGTCAAAATAATGCTTGTTGAGTTACTGTGTTTGTAATATTCCCCCTGTGTCACACACCTGTCATATCTTTTGAGTGTAATACATCTGAAATACGTGCCTGATATCTGGGTAAGCCTTTTGAGGATGATTTATGGCTGCAACAATATTGGTTGTTGAAGACGAACCTTCAGTGCGGGAGATGATTATATTTGCCTTGGAACGGGCAGGCTTTGTCATTTTGGCTGCGAGTGATGCTGCCCAGGCTCAAGCAATAATGGCACAACAGACACCGGATTTGATGCTGATCGACTGGATGATGCCCGGCTTAAGTGGTGTCGATTTTACACGCCGTTTGAAAAATAGCGAGGCGAGCCGCCGCATTCCCATCATCATGCTCACGGCGCGCAGTGATGAAATGGACAAGGTTCAGGGATTTGACGTAGGTGCGGATGATTACGTAACCAAACCCTTTTCGCCGCGTGAACTGGTGGCGCGTATCAAGGCAGTATTACGTCGCGCCGCGCCAGTCGCTCAAGATAAGGCCATGGAAGTAGAGGGATTACGGCTCGATCCCAGCGACCACCGGGTTACCGCGCACGGCAATGCCGTAGACTTGGGCCCCACGGAATTTCGTATGCTGCATTTTTTTATGGCTCATCCTGAACGTGTTTATAGCCGGGGACAATTGCTCGATAAAGTATGGGGAACCGATGTGTATATTGAAGAACGCACTGTGGATGTGCACATCCGTCGTTTGCGTAAAGCCCTTTCTGAACACGGCCATAACCGTTTGATTCAGACCGTGCGCGGTACCGGGTATCGTTTTTCAGCGCGAGATTAATCTTTGTCAGAATCTGTCCTAAGCGAAATACGCAGGGTGGCTGGCCTTGCAGTGTTATTGTTGATACTTGGTCTACTTACCGGGCACGTCGCGCTATTTCTGCTTTTGGGTGTTTTAGGTTATCTCGCTTGGCATTTGTATAATCTCGCGCGTTTTCAACGCTGGTTTGAAGAAGGGAAACGCTTTCATCCTCCTGAGGTATGGGGGGTATGGGGTGATGTTTTTTACAATGTATATCGTCTGCAACAGCGCAATCGCCTGCGTCGCCGCCGCATTATCCGAATGCTGCAGCGCTTTCAGGAGGCTACAGCCATTATGCCTGACGCCACGGTGGTGTTGGGTGAGCAGGGCGATATCGAATGGTGGAATGAAGCCGCAGGTGAGATATTTGGCTTGCGTTTTCCCCAGGATAAAGGCCAGCGCATTGCTAATCTGGTGCGCCATCCGGTATTTGCCGAATTCCTAGTGATAGGTGATTACTCCGGTACCGTGCAATTTCCTTCACCTATTAATGAGCAGGTTATGCTTGCAGTGCGTCTCGTGCGTTATGGCAAAGAACATTTGTTGCTGGTAGCGCGCGATGTAACGCCGATTTACCGGCTCGATCAGGTGCGTCGTGATTTTGTTGCCAATGTTTCGCATGAGTTGCGCACCCCGCTTACCGTCATCAGTGGATTTCTTGAAACCATGGGTGAAGAGGAGGCTGGTTATACACAGCAATGGGCGCGTCAGTGGGGGCGTTCGGTGCATTTAATGCGGCAAGAGGCCTCGCGCATGCAGCACCTTGTTGAAGAACTATTGTTGTTATCCCGTCTGGAAATGGATAAAGGTGTGCATCGCCGTGAAGTGATCCCGGTATCTGACATGTTGGCCATGATAGGTGAAGAAGCCGTGGCGTTGAGTGGCACCCTGGATGGGAGGCCGCGCCATATTTTTTCTGTTGTGGCTGATTCTAATGTGCGATTGTGCGGTAATAATTCAGAGTTACGCAGTGCCTTTTCTAATTTAATATTTAACGCCGTGCAATATACCCCCAGCCACGGTGAAATTAATGTGCGATGGTATGCGGATATAAGTGGCGCACATCTTGAGGTGCATGACACCGGTCTGGGTATATCTGCGGAGCATATCCCGCGCCTTACTGAACGATTTTACCGGGTAGATACCGCGCGTTCACGCGACAGCGGTGGAACGGGTTTAGGGTTGGCAATTGTCAAACATGTGCTTAACCGCCATGATGCACAATTGCGTATTGAAAGTGAGCTGGGGAAGGGAAGTACTTTCATATGCGATTTTCCACTGGCTCTTACCGTCCGTGCTGACTATAAAACTGATTTATGACGCTTCCTATCTCTTGATTACATGAATGTCATGAGTTTGTCACAATTTCCTGCGATAGTAATAATGATGGAAAACCTTTAATTTAACCTCGGGAGAATGTTATTACATGAGCGCAATCAAAATGGTAAAGAGCTTAGCTGCAGTAACCGTGATGGCGGGTGCATTGGGGTTGACGCCTTGGGTTAATGCCGCTGCGGTCATTAAAGTGGATGGCTCTAGCACGGTGTTTCCGATTACCGAAGCGGTTGCAGAAGAGTTCCAGGCCACCAAGCGCGGTTCCGTAAAAGTAACTGTCGGTATCTCTGGTACTGGTGGAGGTTTTAAGAAACTCTGCCGTGGTGAAATAGATGTGACGGATGCTTCGCGCCCCATTGCGAAAAAAGAAATGGACGCCTGCCGTGAAGCCGGGATTCAATATATTGAATTGCCCGTCGCCTATGACGCATTGACAGTGGTTGTTAATCCCAAAAATACCTGGGTAAAAAGCCTTACTGTCGCAGATTTAAAGAAAATGTGGGAGCCGACAGCACAAGGTAAAATCACCACCTGGAAGCAGGTGCGTCCTGAGTGGCCCGATGTTCGTTTGGCGCTGTTTGGCGCAGGCTCGGATTCCGGCACCTTTGATTACTTTACCGAGGCTGTCACTGGCAAAGCAAAATCCAGTCGCGGCGACTTTACGGCCAGTGAAGACGATAGCGTGCTGGTAAAAGGTGTAGTGGGTGAAAAGAACTCCCTTGGTTATTTTGGCTTTGCTTATTATGTTGAAAATGCCGAGAAATTGAGAGCAGTACCGATTGATGGTGGCAAAGGTCCGGTCATGCCATCACCGCAGGCGGTGATTGATGGCAGTTATCAACCGCTATCACGACCAATCTTTATTTATGTCAGCGCCAAATCCATGGACAAGCCTGAAGTTAAGGAGTTTGTAGAATTTTACTTGAAGGAAGCCGCCAAGCTTGTAAAAGAAGTCAGCTATGTGCCCCTGCCTGCCAAGGCTTATATCTTGGGCCTGGAACATCTGAAAAACCGTAAGCTCGGCACAGTGTTTGGTGGTGAATCTGCGGTGGGTTTGAAAGTAGAAGAGTTGCTGGCACGCGAAGCCAAACTATAAGTAATAGTTGAAAAAATAAACTAAAAAGGGGGCAAGCGCCCCCTTTTTTTGGGTTATGGTTTCTTGTTTCTTTAGGCTAGAAACCGCTCGTGTGGTGTCCCGAAGCCGATTCGAACGGCTGACCTTCCCCTTAGGAGGGGGATGCTCTATCCATCTGAGCTACCGGGACGGTGTGAATGATGGATGGTTTCTGGGGGGTGTCGCGGTTCTTGTGCATCCTGCCCGGCACAGATGCGGTCGCTGTGAAGACATGATCCACAGGCTTTGGAAAAACGTCCAAACAGCGTGGGTGCTGTGCGCAGTGCAGGATTCTTTGGGTTTGGTGGAGACGAGGAGGATCGAACTCCCGACCTTCGCATTGCGAACGCGACGCTCTCCCAGCTGAGCTACGTCCCCAGAAAACGTGCTATAGCAGTTGAACCATTATAAAACCACGCCGATTGTACCATATGCCTCCAGTGTCAGAATAGTTGTTGTCGCGTCGTCTGAAGGGGTGACCCATAGACTTGCGGTGGAAAGAAATGATCTGTTATCCCCCTTAGTGTAAGCGGCTGTTCTAAAGAAAGTTATTACCTCCAGCCAATTCGGAGTTGTCCCGGTAAAGCATTTCCCAATCATCTTGTACAAGTGCCAAAACAAGCAATGGTGAGAGGTGACGTAGTGACGGGAGGCAGAAAGTTGTCAGAGGATTGGCCAAGCAAGCGAAGTGGCCGTGGTTATTAAGACGGTCACTTTAATGAGGGGTTCGATGCGGCAACTAACTTGAGAAACCCAATGAAGAAAGCATCACAGCTATGCGCTGCCCGGCCTTTTCTTGATCTGCTCTCTTTCGAGCGTGGAAATGTAGCGCTGAAGAAGCTTTTGCAAGGTACTGGAAAGGTTACTGAAGCGTACCCCAATTCGTATGCAATTTTGTTGATGGGTCGCATGCATTGAGCGCACTTCCAATTTGCAGATGATTTCATCTTTGGGCGGCAGAGTAAAAGCGCAGGTGAGAATGTCGGTAAGTTTAAGCGGGGTGGCAAGGGAATCGCTTTTAAGCTTGATAGAGAGCCCCCCAGCAGAAATATCATAAATTGCAGCACTGAATACGGTCTCATCTGCATGCGTCAGTCTGGCGGTGAGTGGTTTCGCAAGGCTGGGACGAATGCGGTGATTGCCGCGTTGCTGTAAATAATCCATTTCATGGGGAATTGCCAAGGTGTAAAAAGCAATCCCTTCATCGTTGTCACTGGATTCAAGCGTCGTCGTGAAAGAAATTTTTACTCCGCCCAGTTGCAGGCGTACTTTCAGTTTTCCGGTTTTCAAGAGTAATTCATGACCCTCCTTTGGAGTGAGCTCATCAATAATGATGTGCCCCTGACTACTATCGGATTTAACCTCGAGTAGGGCGCTAGCGTAGTGTTTTTCCGCGGCTGGTATGTTTAGGCCAGATCTAGTTCCCAATACACTGATATTAAGCATTGCGCGATGTGCTTGGATTTTTTTTAAAATCCCGACAATTTGCGCGGCATTGGTGATCTTGTCCATGGGGGACTATCTTGCAGGTTTAGGCTTGGCCCAGTGAGTGTGAGTCAGCTTTTGTTTGACCTTGCCCAGTAGGTGTATAGCAAGCGAGATATGTGGGTTCTGAACCACGCAAAATACTTAGTGCAGCCTGAACAGATAAGCGCCGGGTCGAGATAATGCTACCGTTAAGTTGGTTTTGCTGCAAGCACTGCGTGGCAAGTGTATTGAGTTGCCGCCATAATGCCGCGAGCTGATGCTGCTCTTGGGGATCGTGATCATGAATGCAGGCCAACATGCCTTCATGATGGGCAGGATAGTTATTTTTGCGTAAATACGCTTCCCGCAGCTGGCTGGTTTTCTCAAGATCAGCCATGAGTTGCTGTTTATTGGTAAGTGTAGCCTCGATAGCAGACGGGCTATTGCCAATTAATGCGGTTTGTTCTTGCTGTAGAGCATCCAGCAATCCAGAGGCCATGGCAATTTCTTGCTGGAAAAGCAGGGTAAGAAGATGCAGGGGTGCTGTTAAACTCATGCGTGCCTTTTTATCGAGAAACTTTCAGATTACGCGGCGTTATGATAGAGCATGCTTTCAAAACGCAATAACTTATCTGCCACGCGCGCCGGATCAATAATAAAGAGGCCATCAGCGAGGGCTTTTTTGATCCCTTCAGTGCGTTGTATATCCACTACCGGTAATGTCGATAATGTGTTTTCCAGTTTGCGCAGGTAGGCGGCAGTATCAGTCAGATTAATAGTATCCCCAATCGGCCGTGGAGTGCCTTGTGGGGTAACATTGCTTGGTTTGGCAATGGATGACGCAGTGCCGCTATCTATTACGCGGATATTTGAAACAGGTTTCCCAGAAATTTCAATGGGCATGGTGATACCTCTTTGAATACGGTTATTAAAGATAGCGGCAAATAACACCACAACTTTAAACCTAAAAATGTATGTTAGCAATGGTCATGGCGATTAAATCTTGCATCGCTACATGATAATTTTAACAATCCCCGCAGCGGTTACAACGCCTTCAATTATCCGTTGTGATGATAAATTGCGTACTTGAATCACCGCCCCTTCCGCACCGTCCTTCAGTGCCTTGCCGGACGCACGTATTTGCATTCCCTGTGTTTCCGCCACCAAAATAACCTGTTCGCCACGACGTATCAATGGAGCAGCCTCAATTGCTTCGGGGCTAAAAATGGCCCCCATACCCAGAGGGCGCTTCAAGACTTTGTTGAGCACTTGTTCAGGGTTGCTGAAGTATCCTGTTGGCAGGTTGGCAACATCCATCTCAAGCGTTTGAAAATCGCCAGGGCTGATGCGGCTACCAGGTCGCAGGGGATGGCTTGCGGTGATTACAGGCGTAAAAATTTTGACGCGCATGGGCACGTAAAGTGACCAAGGCTTTGGTTTTTGACAGCGGATGCCGACACTGCTGATGGACCCGAGTCGCCCGCCCGGCGGCAGAAATGCCTCTAAGGTATCTTTGCAGAGGGGAAGTTTCAACCGAGGATCTACCAGTCCTCCTTCTACTTCCACCCGCCCGCCACGGACATGCTGCAGGACGAAAGCTTGTGCAGCCTCGTGGATGGACGATAGTGCCTGATAGGGTTCAGCATGGGAAGTTGGGAGCACGCATGCTAACAGTAAAAAACATAATCCAGATTTTATAGAGACTATCATGTCATCACATAATGCAATTATCGAGCCAGATTTAGGAAAAAATGACGGTTAAGGATTATCTTCACTTGCCGATAATTTATCAAAGCAAATACATGTGCGGAGAGAACCATGGCGAGTGTTTTAGAAGATGTTGATAAACGTACCCAGATGGTGGGGCAGAATCGCCTTGAATTGCTGCTCTTTCGTCTGAGTGGCAAACAAAGTTTCGGGATAAATGTATTTAAGGTGCGTGAAGTAATACAGTGCCCCCCCCTGGCACATTTACCTAAAGCTCATCCGTCAGTGTGTGGGGTAGCGACAATTCGCGGCAAGACTTTGCCGGTTATTGATTTGTCTCTTGCCATAGGTGGCCGATCACTCGGAGACACCAATAATTGTTTTGTGATCGTGACTGAATATAATCGCGCTGTGCAAGGTTTAATGGTGAAAGGTGTAGAGCGGATTATTAACATGAAATGGGAAGCCATCTGGCCGCCCCCCAAGGGTGCAGGGCCCGCTAATTATTTGACTGCAGTTACGCAGGTCGGCGATGAAATGATTGAGATTCTGGATGTTGAAAAGGTTTTCTCAGAGGTTATGCATTGTGCGATGGAGGTCTCTAGCAGCGTGGTTGCTACGGCCGTGAAAAATATCATCCAACCCCATATTCTGGTGGTTGATGATTCCAGTGTGGCACGTAATCAAATAAAACGTACTCTTGAGCAAATTAACGTTTCATATACACTGGCTATTGATGGGAAAGAGGCGCTTAAGATACTTAAAACCTGGGTGCAAACTCAAGACCCGTTATTGCAGCGCCTGAACATGGTGATTTCTGATATTGAAATGCCAGAGATGGATGGATATACATTGACTACTGAAATTAGAAAAGATGAGCAACTGAAAGATATTTATATTTTGTTGCACTCCTCATTAAGTGGCGTATTTAATGACGCCATGGTAAAGCGCGTGGGGGCCAATCAATTCATTGCTAAGTTCAGTGCAGATGATTTGGCTACAGTAGTGTTAAAGCGTTTAACCTGAAAATGCTACATGTAACCTGCATCGTGTATCTATTTTTGTAGGTTTATAATTTTAATTAAGGTTGTGAACATCAGGAATATTGCTGCAGATACATCAGGCAATTTCCTGTCTGCTTTGCTCCTGACATACATTTGGGGATATATGTGGTAAACCAATCTCTGACATCCAAGGAATATCAGGATTTTCGGGAATTTCTTGAGGATGCAAGTGGCATTGCGCTGGGTGACAACAAACAGTATCTAGTCAATAGTCGCCTGAGTTTTTTAGTTACTGAAATGGGATTAGGGTCCATAGGGGAGCTTATTGAGCGTGTAAAGCGCGATATGAATCCTGGCTTGCGTGGACGCATCATCGATGCCATGACCACTAATGAAACATTGTGGTTTCGTGATAATTTTCCTTTTGAAATTCTTAAATCACATATCTTGCCAGAATTGTCAGGGCCACGCATGCGCCCGGTACGCATTTGGTCGGCAGCATGTTCGTCAGGACAGGAGCCGTACTCAATGAGTATGATAATACAGGAATATTTACAAACAAAGCCTGGGAGCTTGCCGCGTGATGTACAAATTACTGCCACAGATATTTCACCAACTGTGCTTAAAGACGCCAAGGAAGGTGTATATGATGGTATGGCTGTGGCGCGTGGCTTGTCCGATGAAAGGAAAAAACGTTTCTTCGATATTAAAAGAAAGGAATGGCAAGTTAAACCTGAAATACGTAAGCGCATTATATTTTCAGAGATGAATCTGATGAAAAAAGATTATCTTGGGTTGGGAAAGTTTGATGTGATTTTTTGTCGTAATGTATTGATCTATTTTACTGCTGAATTAAAGCAGGAGATTCTTACCCGTTTTGCCCAGGTATTGGAGCCTGGTGGCTATTTGTGTCTGGGAGCCTCCGAGTCAGTATCAGGGTATGTGGATTTTTTTGAAACTGTGCGTTACCAGGGGGGGTTGGTTTATCGCTTGAAGAAAACGTGATTATAATTGCTATTTAAAGGATGACGCACTTATTTCATGACGGGCTATTAACTGCCCACCCTGACTGACTCCCCAATATCCGGCGTAGTTTCTTTGCTCTCCTGCTGCTGCAAAGCCCACATACGTGCGTAAAGCGATCCCTGCTGCAGCAGCGCGCTGTGCGTGCCGCGCTCTACCACATGGCCATGTTCCATCACGAGTATCTGGTCCGCGTCGACAATGGTTGATAAACGGTGCGCGATCACCAGTGTAGTGTGATTGGCGGCAACTTCCGCAAGCGCTGATAGAATTGCCTGTTCTGAATGAGAGTCCAGTGCCGATGTTGCTTCGTCAAAAATCAGAATGCGTGGATTTTTGAGGATGGTACGCGCAATAGCGATACGTTGTTTTTCACCCCCCGAAAGTTTCAGTCCACGCTCGCCTACCAAGGTTTCGTAGCCTTGCGGAATAGATTCAATGAAGGTATGAATGTGGGCCATGGTGGCAGCGCGAATGACCTCTTCCCGGGTGGCATTAGGTTTGGCATAGGCGATATTGTAATAAATAGTGTCGTTAAATAACACTGTGTCCTGCGGCACAATGCCAATCGCGGCGCGCACACTTTGTTGGCTGACTTCACGGATATCCTGTCCATTAATGAGAATGCGCCCCCCGCCCACGTCATAAAAGCGAAATAACAGACGTGATAATGTTGATTTTCCAGCGCCGCTAGAACCCACGACAGCGACCTTTTTCCCGGGTGGAATTTCAAAATCAAGATCAAATAGAATCTGCCGTTCCGCGTCATAGCCAAAATCAATATGCTCAAAACGTACTGCCCCGTCCCCTACGGCAAGCGGCGGAGCCCCAGGCCGGTCTTGAATGTCTTGAGGCTTGTCCAGCAGGCTGAACATTTTTTCCATGTCGGTGAGAGAGTGTTTGATTTCACGGTAAACAAAGCCCAGAAAATTAAGCGGGATAAAAAGTTGTAACAGGTAAGCATTGACCAGTACCAGATCACCCATAGTCATGCTGCCATCGACGACTCCCTGTCCTGCCAGAATCATCAGCAATGTTACTCCAACAGCAATAATCGCGCCTTGTCCAAAATTCAGTATCGAGAGCGAGCCTTGATTTTTAAGTGCGGCCTGCTCCCAGGTTGCCATGTGTTCATCGTAGCGACGCGCTTCATAGTCTTCATTGTTAAAATATTTCACCGTTTCATAATTAATCAGACTATCAATGGCGCGCGTGTTTGCTTTTGAATCCATATCATTCATGACCCGACGCACGGCCATGCGCTGCTCAGTCACTACCAGGCTGTAAACAATATATATCACAATGGTGACGGTGGTGATGATGGCAAACCAGGCATTGTAGGTAACAAATAAAATAATGGCTACCAAGGCAATTTCAAGGAGCGTCGGCAAGATGTTGAAGAGCATGAATGACAATAAAAAACTCATCCCACGGGTGCCGCGCTCGATATCACGCGACATGCCGCCAGTTTGGCGCTCAAGATGAAAGCGTAACGCCAGAGAATGCAAGTGGCGAAATACCTTAAGGGCGATATTACGAATGGCACGCTGTGCTACCTTGGCGAATACCAAATCACGCAACTCGTTAAACAGGGTGCTGGCTAGGCGCAATGCGCCGTAACCAATCAGCAGTGCTAATGGTAAAATTACCGCTGTGTTATGGGTGCTATCGAGTGCGTCAACCACTTGTTTTAATACCAGCGGCACGGTAACCCCTGCCAGCTTGGCCAATACCAGAAAACCCATGGCGACAATTACGCGCCCCCGGTATTCCCATAAATAAGGCATTAAAATACTAATGGTTTTCCAGTCTTTGCGGGGGGTGGTGCTATTTTCAGTAGGTTGCGTATGCATGGACAGCTTTGTAAAAACGTTGGACTGGTTTTATCAGGTTTTTGGCTTGAGCCCCAGTGTGTATCGCGTTACGGTTCGTCAGTACTATGATGCGCATTGGCACCACGTGCCGCCTTGTAATCGTGTTAGCGGTGGGCGTCATCAGGCGCTCGGTACTACCCGTCCAACAAACATTTTCAGATAATCTGTTTCGGAAATCGCTGGATGCACAGGATGATCAGGCCCTTGATGACCTTGTTCGAGAATTTGCAGATTGCGGTCGATATGGCGGCTGGCGCGCAGCATTGCATCCCGTAAGCCAGCACGTGGAAGATGAAATGAGCACGAGGCCGAGATTATAATGCCATCTTTGGCAAGCACTTGCATGGCCTGTTGATTGATGCGTTGATATGCTTCCAGCCCGGAACGCATATCTTTGCTGCGTTTAATGAAGGCGGGCGGATCGAGAATCACTACGTCGAACTTCTCGTGATCAGCGCGCAATGATTTGAGCACCTCGAAGGCATCACCTTCCATTATGGAAACCCGTTCGGCCACATTATTGAGCGCGGCGTTGTGCTGAACCTGGTTTAGCGCAGCCGCAGAGCTGTCAACGCAGATCACGTGTGCGGCGCCTGCCATGGCGGCCTGGATGCCCCAACCGCCGATATAGCTGAACACATCTAGCACGCGCTTACCCTGCACGTATTGCTGCATGCGCGCGCGGTTCAGGCGGTGATCGTAAAACCAGCCGGTTTTCTGGCCAGTGAGCAGCGGCGCATTGAAACGCACACTGTTTTCTTCCAGCATGACATGCTCTGGTACGGTGCCCAGCGCAGTTTCCACATAACTTTCCAACCCTTCCATACTGCGGCTACTGGTGTCGTTACGAAACAGAATGGCGGTGGGGTTTATCACCTGCTCCAGTGCTGTTACCACGTCAGCTTTGCAGCGTTCCATACCCGCTGTCGTAATCTGCGCGACTAACACATCCCCAAAACGATCTACCACCAGCCCCGGCAGCCCGTCGCTGTCCCCGAACGCCAAGCGGTAATAAGGCTTGTCCGCACTGAACAGTTTTTCGCGTAATGACAGCGCCATGTTAAGGCGATGCACTAGCAGTGATTTGCCGAGTACATGCTCTGCATTACGACTCACCAGCCGTGCGCAGATCAGCGAATGCGGGTTGACATAACCATTGCCGATGGCCTCGCCCTTGCTGTCCTGAATTTCAACAGGTTGTCCCGCTTCAAAGGCGTTCAGTGGAGTTTTGGCGGTGTCCACTTCATTACTGAACACCCACAAGTGCCCGGCACGCAGGCGGCGGTCTTCGTTCTTTTTGAGGCGTAGCGGGGGGAGGGTCATGGGATACTTTATCTTATTGAATGAGTGCGCATTTTACTCTGGGCACACGGATTACGGGAATTTTTCTATTATATATCTTTACAATATATATCTATTAGATATATATTTATGGCGATTTCCTATGATACGGAGGGTATATGGACATTAAAACACTCTGTCTGGGCGCGCTGAGCTTGGGTGATGCAACAGGTTATGACATCAAAAAGCTGTTCGATGAGGCGTTCAGCCATTTTTTTGCGGCGGGATACGGTTCCATTTATCCGGCGCTGGAAAAATTGACTGAAGAAGGCAAAGTGGCGTATGACCGCCAGCAACAGGATAAACGTCCTGACAAAAAGGTGTTCAGCATCACAGCGGCTGGTCGTGATGTATTTATTGCAGAGTTAACCCAGACCCCACCACGGGAAAAATTACGTTCTGAATTTTTGGTGCTGATGTTCTTTGCCCATTTGTTGTCGCCACAGCAGCTGGCTAGAGTGCTGCAGGAGCGGCTCGATGAATCTCAACGGGAGCTTGCAATACTTGAAGATCTTGCAAAACGTGAGATGCCCGAAGGAATGAAATTCACTATTCATTATGGGTTGGCAGGCACTCATGCCGCGATAGCTTGCATTAAAGAAAATCAGGAACGATTGGTTCGGGATGCCCGCGTTATCGTTAATCAATGCCCCCATTAAAAATCACTAGGAGTACCGCATGTCTAATATTATTGCGCAACGCATGGCTGCCGACATTGAAGGTGGCTTTGTTGTGTTTCTGATTGGTATGCGCGTCAATAAACTCTGGAAAATCCACCAGTGGCTTCCCGTGGCCATGGCGATGCCACCGATGCTGAAAGAGTTACTGCAAAACCCTGACAGTGGGTTGCTGGGCGTGCATTCCCATTTTGGATTAATCAATACGCTGTTGGTGCAGTACTGGCGAAGCGTCGAGCATCTGGAAACCTATGCGCATAATAAGAGCAAAGCACATTTGCCAGCATGGGCGGCATTCAATAAGAAAATCGCCAGCAATAGTGATGTAGGTATTTGGCACGAGACTTATAAAGTGGCCGCCGGGCAGTACGAGACGATATATAACAACATGCCTGCATACGGGTTGGGCGCGGCGGCGCGACTTGTGGCTGCGACGGGAAAGCGAGAAACGGCGCAGGGGCGCTTGGCGCTAAATGCTTCAGGGGAATAAATCCAGTTTTCAGAGATCGCCACAACCACTTTTATCTATTTACAGTTTCGTAGATCAGCGGGCCTCATCATTGGGGCATGCCCAACGGTATCGTAGGCGCTCTCATGGCAGGATTGTTGGGATGGTTGCTGGCAAAATCAGTTATCGAGACGAACGGGATTTTTTGGGCGTGGTTTATTCATTTTCTGCAAGATATTGATTTTCTCTGCCTTCATTCTGGCGGCGGTTAACAAGTCGATCCGCCAGAGCCATGGCAATGAGTAGCCCTATGCCGCTGCAGTCTATTTTATCCGTACGGCAGAGTTGTGGAACA
>JBKJTS010000050.1:0-7952 GCA_046590885.1 Gammaproteobacteria bacterium | reverse complement strand
TGTGATTACAAGCATGCGGGTGAAGATCAACGGTCTCGGTTAACTATTATTCTTAAAGACAGCACCGGCAGCGAAAGAAAAAATGTCTATTTGCGTTTATGGAAAGATTATAAAGGTGTCAATAATATAGTTGATAAGATGGTGTTATTTACCGAATTCCCTCCTGATGCACAAGGGGCGGGTTTTATGCGTTGGGCATTTACCCGCGAATCGGATAAAAATGCTGATCAATGGATTTATTTACCCGCATTGCGTAAAATCCGCCGCGTTTCCATCCGGGATCCGGGGGACAGCTTCTTGGGCTCAGATTTGACCTATGCAGATATCAGCGGCAGAATGCTGGACGAAGATGATCATAAATTGATTAAAATCGAAGCGGCAGGCGCAAGTGATTTCTATGTAGTAGAAAGTATCCCCCGGGAAAAAAATCCGCTCTATTCCAAAAAAGTGTCCTGGTTTCTGAAGGCGCCTACTTGGGATACATGTGTTAAGGCGCGCGTTGATTATTATGACAAAAAAGGCGAGTTACTGAAGCGGCAGCAGCTTAAGTGGCAAAAAGTAGGTCCCGCCTATGTCTGGGATAAGGTCGCGGTGCAGAATGTGCAAACCTTGCACGCGTCGCAATTTGAAGTTACTAATGTCGAGGTTAACGTAGGGTTGAAAGACGAAATTTATTCGGAGAGAACCTTGCAACAGGGTTACCGCCGCTAAACGTATTAACGTTTTTAGTAATAGCGAGTCAAGACCAAACGTATTAGGAATGGGTAATACTATTCATATCTAACTCCCTTGGCCACTGTTATTTCGACCCAAAGAGGCCGCCTTCAAGGCGGCCTCTTTGACATCATGCGCTGCGCGCATGATGAGTTGGAGCGGCCCTCTGATAACATGTGTGCATCCTTGCACGGCGGAAGGTAGAGCAGCGCCGGACTGAATGGCCAAGTGTGGTGAACACAGGATACGCATTAGCCGCCAGTATCAGTTACCAGAAGCAAGTCATGTCTTGCGTCTCAAATGACACGGTTAAAGTAACCCTCCTTCAGACACGTTAAGCGCCCAATAAAGTGAAACATAAGCACCGGCCACAGTAAGGCCGGTTTGGCGCTATATCAGGACAAAATACTTGAGTATTCCGGGCCTTTTTTAATAGCTACTTTTTAATGGGTTATATAAGATTGATTGACGTGCGGGCAAGCCGCGTATAACATATGTATAACAAATGTTATACATATGAGGTGGTGTCATGATGAGGGAAAGAGGAATTAATCAAGGGCAGGTAATGCGAAATAAGGCATTGTCTGTGGCGATGAAACGAAAAGAAGAATTTTTAGGTGCGCGTGTGCCTAAAGAATTGCGTGAAAAGGTTATGGCACGAGCTACAGACCAAGGGATTCCGGTTTCGATATTGATTCGCAATATTCTGGAAGAGGCATTTAAACGTCCCCCGGGTTTTGTTTCCGGTGCGCCCAGTAGTAGTGAGTCGCTACAGGGAACACCTGGTGCGGCGCCTCCTGCAACCCCCAGGGATGTGTTAGCCTCATCTGATGCAGGATACCGGGAGCAACCACCTGCAGCACTTACACATCCATGTGTGACGCAGTTTCCTTGGGTGTTAGGATGGGAGATGATTCGTTTAAACAGGCAAGTGGATTGCTCTTCCTGCGGCAAGCAATTGTTGCCGGGAACATCTGTTACGTTGGGATTGGTATCGGGATTGGTTCAGGCGGGTACACCACACATTATTTTGTGTGATCAATGTCAGGGGTTGATGTGAAAACCACGAAAGGGCCAGAAGCAAAAGCCTGTTTAGAATTTCGGTTACAGGATGAAGCACAGCGCAAAAGCAAACGGAAAAATGGGCGCTCCCGTGCTTGCGCCATTGATGTGTCCATGCACAGCAGAGCATACATGCAGTATGGGAGCATTTTGAGTGCATTCCTATATATTCCCCTATATATTCCCCCATATATTAAGGTGACGTCGCGATGCTCCCTGCAACGCGATTGTAAACGGATTTTAAGACGGTTTGCGCTGGTCGTGATGGGGATGATGACTATGACAATGGCGCAGGCGGCTGATGAGGCCACAACTACAGCTGCCCCAGGAACAGCAGTTGAGATTTCTGTACCAGGAGCGGCTGCACCGGAATTTTCAGTGTCGGAGGCGCTTGATAATGAGCAGCAGGATCAGGCGTCTTTCTGGTCGAAATGGCTATTTACCGGTTATCTAAAAAATGAAACGGCTTACCGTGTGCGGGAGCCACGTTCAATCACCAAAATCCGCAATATTGCTTATCTAAATGCGCAATACCCGGTTAGCAAAACGGTGAAATTTAATTATACAGGTTGGGCGTACCATGATTTGGCGTACGACTTGTTTGACTACCGCACCATTGCAGCACGTTCAGAAAGAAATTCACAGGAGCCCTTGGTTTTTGTTGAAACCCTGCTACATGAAAAGGATTCTCCTGTAGCCGAAACACGCGAGCTGTACCTTGATTTTTTTCTGAAAAATCTGGATATACGCGTGGGCAAGCAATATGTTGTATGGGGTGTGCTGGAGGGCGTGCGCATTACCGATGAAATTAATCCCATTGATTTTAGAGAGTTAATTTTGCCGGATTTGCTGGACTACCGCATTCCCTTGTGGACGGTAAAGCTGGATCATTACCGCGGTGATACGACTTATGAATTTATCTGGATACCTGAGATTAAATTTCATAAGCCAGCGCCGCGCGGTTCCGAATGGGAGCTGTTGCAGGACATTCGCGATGACCAAGGCAATGTTTTAACTAAGTTTCCAAAATCATTTGCACTGGAAAATTCAGAACTCGGTTTTAAGGTAAATTCCACTATTTTTGATACGGAAGTGTCATTAAGTTATTTTTATACGTGGGATGATTTTCCGGTAATTTTCCGTACTGCGCGTGTGGATCAAACCCCGGATAATCCGCCCATTTTGTATCCTACCTATACTCGGATGAGCATGTATGGCACTACTGTAGTGAAACAGGTTGGGCCAGTAATTGTGAAAACCGAAGCAGCGTATGTTACGGATAAATATTTTGGTTTAAGAAATACTATTGATCGGGATGGGGACGGTTTTACAGATTCCAATGGTGAATTGCAGCGTGATCATATTCGTTGGGGTGTAGGTCTGGATTTCAACATTTTTGGTATGGATCTCTCACCTGGTTACACCCAGTGGCACATTATTGATTATGATAATGGATTCATTCAGCCACAAAATGATAGCTCATTCAGTTTGTTTGCTCGCAAAGAGTTCCCACAAAATTCAGCTATATTTCAGTTTCTGTGGATTTATCTTGTCAATATGGAAGAGTCATTGTTGAAACCTAAGTTGACTTTTCAGGTTTCGGATAAATTACAGGTGAGTGGCGGCCTAGATCTTTTTTATGGAAAGAAAGGTTTCCTCGGAAATGTCGGGAATGGCGCAGCTAATAATCTTATTGCTGCGGCACAGCAAAGACCCCAGTTTTTAGGAAATTTCCATGATAATGACCGTATGTATATGGAGTTTAAATATTCATTCTAGAGTTGTTGATTCTTAGCCCATGACCTGTAGTTTTCTGTCATCCCCAGCGCATTGAAGAATTGTAAGATTCCTCATTAGGCTCGGAATGACAGAGGAAATGGTATGAGAATATCTGCCCCAGGGAGTAGGGTCGTAGCGGTTTGTATGTCTGTCCGAATCAAAGGATTTTTCACCTGTCATGTTAAGAAAATTATACGCTGCGGTTATTGGTTCTCCAAAGATTGTCCTGTTTATTGTTGTTGCAATCACTGTATTTCTTGCCCTGCAATTACCCAAGCTACGCTGGGAGACCGATGCGCGGGTTTATTTGCCGAAAGGGCATGTGGCCATTCTCTATGATGAGAAAGTTCATGATGTATTTGGGGTAAAAGATGCAGTTATCATTGGCATCGTTAATGAAAAAGAAAGCATATTTAATCCCAAAACGCTGGCACGCATTGCGCGTATTACGGAAAAGGTAGCAGCGCTGCCAGGCGTTATTGCTCACCGCACTATTGATGTCGCATCATTATCCACCGCCACCGTATTTACCGGCACAGAATTAGAGCTCAGCACAAAACGCCTGATGGAAACTGTACCGACTGACGCGAACGGCGTCGAGCAGGTTAGGCGCATGGTCTACGACAACAAGGATCTGTTTGTCGGTAATATCGTGTCGGCAGATGGCACCGCCGCCATGATACGCGCTAAGCTCAAAGAAGGTATTGCTACGCGCTATCAGACCTATTGGCAAATCAAGGGCATTATTGCTGCCGAAGAAGGTGGCGGCGGCCCCTGGAACGGTACCCAGAATGCGGGTGGCGGTGGGGACTGGCAGAAATGGCAACAAGGCGGAAAAAGTCAATCCACCCAGTCCGGCGCACCCCAAAGCGCAGCAGGGCCTGCCGCTAACAGCAATGATCAGTTCTATCTGGCAGGACGCCCGGTCATCGAGGTCAGTTCCGGGTTTCATGCCATGCAGGATATGAAGCTGATGATCCCTATGTTGATAGGGGCGATCATGCTGATTCTTTTTCTGGTGTTCCGTACCTTGCGGGCGGTGGTGCTGCCGTTGTTAATGATGATAATGGGTATTGTCTGGACCATGGGCACCATGGCATTGCTGGATGTGCCGATGTATACCATTTCTACCATGCTACCGGTAATTCTGGTGGCAGTGGCGATTGGTAACGCAATACATTTATTGAGTAATTATTACGATAATGTATTAAGTGATCCCCACCGTGACAGCAAGATAATTGTTTCGGAAGTGCTGGTAGAGTTAGGGCCTCCTTTAATAACTACATCGCTAACCACCGCCATCGGTTTTCTTTCTCTGTTATTTTCAGAAATGCCCCCCTTTAAGATATTTGGGTTGTTTACTGTGCTGGGCATTATGTACTGCTGGCTTTTGTCAGTGACTTTTTTACCCGCCGCATTGAGTCAGCTAAAACCCAAGGTAGGGAATTATCTGGCCAAGCGTCGTGCGATACGTGTGCATGCCGAGCAGGATATTATTACTCGCACCTTGGTGTATTGGGGCAATGCCACCTTGAATCATAAAACCGGCGTTGTGGCGGGGATAGGAATTATATTGCTGCTGAGTATCTATGGGGCAACATTGTTGCGAGTAGATTCCAGCTGGATGAGTGACTTCAAGAAGGATACTGAGGTCGCACTGTCCAATGACATGATTAACAAAAAATTTGACGGCACTATATTTCTGAATGTGGTTGTGGAAGGCGAGCAGAAAGATGCAATTAAATCCCGACCACTCCTGCAGAAAATTGAGCAACTCCAAAATAGAATTGAAGCACTGCCGTATGTAGGTGATTCATTGTCGGTGGTTGATTATCTCAAAAGCATGAACAAGACGCTTCATGCCGATGCGGTAGATTCTAATATATTGCCAGCCTCACAAGCCGAGATTGCGGAAGATCTGTTTTTGTTTTCTATTTCAGGGCAGCCTGATTTACTGAATGAAGTGGTGGATTATGATTATCGTCAGGCAAACATAATATTTTTTATAAAGACGGATCATACCGTCGATCTTAAAGTCATCATTGATGGAGTTAATGATTTCATTAAGCAGGAAATGCAGGGCCTGAATGTAAAAGTTAACCTGGCAGGATCCGCAAATAATTCCTACATCTGGGCAGATCTGTTGATTACGGGCCAAGGCCTGGCGATTATTTTGTCGAAGCTGGGGATATTCCTGCTCGCGGCGGTTTTGTTCCGTTCGGCAATGATGGGGCTAATAACAATTATACCGGTGAGCCTGGCGACAGCATCTATTGCGGGATATGCAGGGTTTGCGGGTATCCCCATTGACGTATCGACCACACTGGCGGCGGGTGTCGCTATTGGCGTGGGCGTGGATTTCGCGATTCATTATATTTTCAGGTATCGGCGCGAACGCAGTCGGCTAAATAGCGGAGTGAGTGAGCAGCGTGAAAGCGCCCAGCTTGACGATCAGCCAGGGAGCGCAAGAATTGCCGATCATTTATGCGCTACGCAAGAGACATTACGCAGTGTGGGAAAAACCATTGTGTTTAATGCGCTGGTTGTGACCACGGGCTTTATGATGCTGTTTTTTTCACAGTTCCCTCCGCATGAAAAGCTGGGATATTTTGTAGCAGCATATATGCTTGTAAGCTGTCTTGCGGCATTATTCACCTTGCCCTTGATGTTTTCATACATCAAGTGGCGCAATCCCAGAGAGGCCGCAGCTCGTGTGGAATAGCGTGCCTTTCCGCCTGGCGTTTTTTTTGTATGCGTCCCTGTTGGTTGTTCTGCTGACGGTCTCGAATGTTGTTTATGCAAAACAGGAAGCGAGTGAGTGGAGTTTTTCCCCCTCAGTAGGTATTCATGTGCCTGACCTTCACAAACTCAATGAGGGAGTATTTCGCGCTCCATTTTCGGGTAGGGCAGATATATTGCTGGTAGGTGACGCACCCATTCAGGGAACATTCCAGTTCAAGAATCCATTGCCCAGTATAGATTATGGTTCTTTGGCAGGTATAGAGTTTCAATGGAAAATGAGCGATGAGGTTTGGTTTTTAATTGGTGGTGGTTCGTGGGAGGCTTCTTCGGAGGCCTCAGCAAACGGTGTGTTACCTATTCAAGGTGTTTTGTCGCGGGCGACAAATAATAGGCGCGGAAAGCTTTCATATAATGAATTTTTTATGGGATGGCGACATAACTTAGTGCGGCGACCAGAAAAATTAAATATGTATTATCGCTTCTCTTTGCATGAAATTTTTGACATTGATTACCGGGAAGATTGGGCCTTTCAGTTTGTTGATGGACCCGTTGAAAGTTTCAGGAAAAACTTGGTGGTTCAATCGCAGGCCACAGGGGTTTTACTGTTACAGTTGGACTTTGGTGCTGAATTATTTTTACGAAAATGGTTGTCAGTGGGATTTGAGTCAGGCTATGCCTATGGTCTGCGGGATTTTACATTGCGGGATTCAAATTTAAAAGTAGATTTTCTTGATACGGATAATCTATTTGTGGACGTGCCGATTCGCCCAAACCCACAAACCCAGAATATGGAGTTTAACTCGGAAAATGGTTCTGGATATAACGGGTTGGCACTTTCCTTTAATGGCTGGAAAGCCTTGGTAAGGATTAGTATTTATTATTAAGCCAGCGAATTACTGTTATTCGTTCCACGTGTTAATCGCCGTTTTCAGAATGATAAGCATGTTTTGCAATAGATCTGTGTTGGTAGGGGTGTAGTGCATATTATCTTTCTTTTTTTGTTGCTTGTGTGTGGTGGATTTCCACTTTCAGTGGGGGCCGCCACAGATAATGGCGTTGTCCAGAAATTAACGCCCGAAGCTATTGAAATTGAAAAGTTGATAAAGCAAGGTAAATCCTCGATGGAAAAGGGTGCCATTGACCAGGCCATAGATATTTTTAGCAAAGTGACACAATTGAATTCAAATAATGCCGAAGCTTATTATTATCTGGGTATTATTTATGTGCGTAAAAATGATCCACAGAAAGGACTGCCTTTTTTGCAGAGAAGTGTTGGATTAGCGTCCAAGAATGCCAAGGCGCGCATGGGATTAGCCCTTGCTTACGAGCGATTTAACCGGATTGATGATTCGATCCGGCAATACCGAATAATTATAGAGCAAGCGCCAGGTACCCCCGACGCTATTGAGTCAGAGAAAAGTCTTAATCTGTTATTGATCCGGCAATATGCAGAAACTGGGAATCTGGATGCGGCGATAGCATTAACAGCGATATTGCGTCGGGATTATTCATCTGACCCTCGTGTGTTACATGCGGTCGGCTTGGCGTATTTCAATTTTAATCATCTTGCTGATGCCGAGATGGTGTTTAAACAGGTAGCGCAACTTTCTCCGGGCAGCGCCACGCCCTATTTTTATTTGGGGCGAGTGCATGAA
>JBKJTS010000285.1:0-12602 GCA_046590885.1 Gammaproteobacteria bacterium | reverse complement strand
CGCAGCATGTGCGGCAGCGGCCCGATACACTTCCAGTCCGCTGCATGCGGGCTGATCGTCATAAGCATCGGGTAAATGCATGATGAAGCCTTCGATGTAGGGACGGTAGCCTTCGCGTGATTCAAAGTCGCCGCTGGTGGGGCGCATGTAAAAATCGCGTGCCCAGAGTGCGCGCAGATACATACCGATACGCCGCTGCACATCAATAAACAACGTGCCCTTACGTTCTTTTTGCAACACCCCCAGTGATTCCGGGCTTTGCAGGTTGAAATAAAGTTGCTGTGCGTCGAAATCGGTTTTGTGCGCCTGTGCACCCCACAGTGCCCAGCGTCGCAATCCACCCAGCGTTAGTTGGCCGAGCAGTGTCCCAAGTTGATCCAGCATCGGGCGCACCCCACGTGGAGCCTGTGCCATCAAGGTGTCGAGCAGATGAAGGTAGCCGCGAAATAATTCCAGATCACCGAGGCGTGCGGCCGCCACCGGGCTGGAAGAAAAAATCAGGGAGATGACCGTAGCGCTGGTCTTAGAATACATCTTGATGGCGGTGCTCAAAAGATCACTCACGGCGTCTTCGCCGATTTCGTGTGCGACCGCGGGTGCGCTTTGAATGAAACTCACCACCAGATCCGTGCCCCGACCCAACGATTTTAGACTTGCGGCGCCTTGTAGATAGGCTTCCAGACCCCGCGGGGTGAATGTACGCGCCGCTTCGGTCCATGAGGCACGCAGGACTTCACTGGCATGATCACCCAGCTCGTCGAGGATGTCCTGGTATTTTTCAAGTTGGACTGCCATGATCCTGCTCTGCCATTATCCCGATCTGGGGACCGGTTAAAAAAATGTCGTTACAGCTGCATCCAGCGCATCCCGCATATCGGGATCATCTGTAATCGGGCGCACCAAGGTAACCCGACATGCCGCCACAGGGTTGACATTTTTAGCGATCAGCGAGCCAGCATAGACCAGCATACGGGTTGAGATGCCTTCATCCAAGCCATGGCCTTTAAGATTGCGCGCGCGTTCGGCGATACTCACCAACTTGCCAGCGATATCACTGCTCACGCCAGTTTCGTGGGCGACGATTTCGGTTTCGATATCGTGCGTGGGATAGTTGAAGTCCAGTGCGCCAAAGCGCTGTTTGGTGGACTGCTTCAAATCTTTCATCAGGCTTTGGTAGCCAGGATTATACGAAATAACAATCTGGAAATCGGCGTGGGCATTGAGCAGTTCACCTTTTTTTTCCAGAGGCAATACGCGGCGATTATCGGTGAGCGGGTGAATCACCACAGTAGTGTCCTGGCGCGCTTCTACCACTTCATCCAGATAGCAAATGGCGCCATGACGCGCAGCCAGTGCGAGCGGACCATCCTGCCAGCGCGTACCGCTGGCATCCAGCAGAAAACGTCCTACCAGATCAGATGCGGTCATATCTTCGTTGCAGGCTACGGTGATCAAGGGCTTGCCGAGTTTCCACGCCATGTATTCCACAAATCGTGTTTTACCGCAACCGGTAGGCCCTTTCAGCATCATCGGCATACGCACCGAATAAGCGGCTTCGTACAATGCCACTTCATCACTGACCGCGCGGTAATAAGGTTCTTTACGAACCCGGTATTGTTCTAATCCTTCTAACATTTTTTACAATCCTCTCAATGCAGCGATACAGTCTTAATCTGGCCAGACCCGTCGTGGATGCTGAGCATCTGAACGCGTCACCGACTGTTGCGTAGAGTGCGGTGTGGCTGGCGTGGGCGCCATGGTGCCAGATCTTGGGCTGGCAACCGGTTTTTCCGTTGCTGCAGTTTTTGCGAGTGTAGGTGGCTGGTGCTCGTGCTGTGGTGTAACATGGGATTTAACCTGGCGCACGCCATGGGCAAGTTTGGATTCCATTTTCTTTTTCATCGACGTAAAACCTCCTCAATAATTGCCTCGATATCCGCGACCGCTTGCAGTCCGCGGTGACCTAATGCATACACGCTTACACCTTCTACTGCGGCACTGCGATAAGCCGCGCGCCTTTGAATGTTTGCTTGTAATAGTGGTATGTCGAACTCAGCCACAGCTTGTTGCATGACACGCGATAAAGTATTACGAGTCTCTACCTGATTCAATACCAGGTAGGCTTGCAATGCCCGGTTTTTTTGCTGAGCCCGGCCCACTAACGCCGCCATTTCCACACTTGCCCACAGATCCAGTGGAGAGGGCAGCACTGGGATTAATATGACATCAGCTGAGTCTATTGCCGCGTTGATGACAGGCCCTTGCACTGCTGGCGGGCAATCCACCACCACATAGCGATGGTGTTTTTTGAGGTCTGAAATCGCCCCCACATTGGTGTCGCCGACTTGGGTTACGCGAGGTAGCGTATCGGCATCCTCGCTCATAGCAACCCATTGGCTTATAGAATGCTGTGGGTCAGCATCAACTATAGCGGTCGGGGCACGCCGTGCGAGTCCTGCTGCGAGATTGAGCGCCAGCGTGGTTTTGCCGGTGCCACCTTTCTGATTAATTACCGCGATTACTCTGTCAGTCATATGGCCTCGCCAAATCGCGGTTTTCAGGTGCAATGGCCTGTCGGTTTACCCGCACAGATTTACGCGGGGTCTGATGCTGCGTATGCTTTCATCTCCTGGATAAACGCGGCTTCCCTTGCGCCCAATTCGATTTGACCTTCCGCGTCGATACTGACATTCACATAGGTTTTGCCAAAGTTAATGTTGGGATAGTAATCCTCACGCTTCGACAAATCAGCTAACTGATCCAGAAAGCGTCGTGTTTCATCATAGATTTTAAAGTCAAAACGCCAATTTAAAGGCGGTTTACGCGGCGTAGGCGTAGCGGTATCCCTGTCTGAGATTGTAATCTCTGCCATGATCCTACTCCTTCCGTAACTCGGACAGTTGTTGATCCAAATCCTGGAGATGACTTAACTCGTCTTCCATAATGGCGCGCATCAATGCCTGGGTTTCTCCATCCTGGCGCCTGGCGCAATAATGCGCCGCCTCCTCATACAGGCGGATCGCTTCGACCTCCAGAAGACGATCGATTTGCAGCATTTCCTCGAGGGTTCTGCCGGGGCGAGTCGGAGGCAATTGAGTTCCATTACATGGAATGCCCAAAATCAACATGCGCTCCATGAGTCGTTCGGCATGTGCTAGTTCGCCACTAACATCCTGGCGAAATTGCGCACTCTGGGCTGATAGCCCCCACATGCTGGTCAACTTGGCTTGCAGTAAATACTGTTGCACGGCCGCCATTTCATGACTGAGCGCGCGCGACAAGTAGCCACTCAAACGTGAGTCTGTGTGCATCATTACGCCCTTTTGAACTGAGGATTCAGCTCAGATATTTGACTAGCTGATATCCCCATCCCGACCACCCATACCTGCATCTGTATTAGTCGGCAGAATGTTTTCTACTTCACTATGGACGCGGGCAATGATGTGCGCAGCGACCAGGCCATCGCCAACGCGTTCACACGCATCCGCACCGGCACGTACCGCAGCGTTCACCGCACCGGTTTCACCACGTACCAATATAGTAACGTAGCCACCACCGACAAATTGACGTCCGATCAGGCGTACTTCTGCTGCCTTAGTCATTGCGTCGGCAGCTTCAATCGCTGGCACCAGACCGCGTGTTTCGATCATACCTAATGCAATACCGCTTACTGCGCCGTTTACTATCTTGGCCATGATATATTTCCTTTACTTGCTTCGTTATTTAGTCACGCATCCTTAAGCCGAGGCTGGACGCAATGATATATTATTCCGAGATTTGGCTCGGCAAAATGCTTTCCACTTCATTATGGACGCGGGCAATGATGTGCGCAGCGACCAAGCCATCGCCAACGCGTTCACACGCATCCGCACCGGCACGTACTGCAGCGTTCACCGCACCGGTTTCGCCACGTACCAATACGGTAACGTAACCACCACCAACAAAGTGGCGACCCACCAGACGTACTTCTGCTGCTTTAGTCATTGCATCAGCTGCTTCAATAGCCGGCACCAAGCCGCGTGTTTCGATCATACCCAATGCAATACCGCTTACTGTGTTTGCCATGATATATTTCCTTCTCTTACCTGTAGTTGTTAAGCATTGTTAAACCACGCATCCTTAAGCCAAGCTGGCCGCGGGATATATTAAGCCGAGATTTGAATCGGCAGAATGTTTTCCACTTCATTATGGACGCGGGCAATGATGTGCGCTGCCACCAAGCCATCACCCACACGCTCACACGCATCTGCACCGGCACGCACCGCAGCGTTTACCGCACCGGTTTCGCCACGAACCAATACAGTCACATATCCGCCACCGACAAACTCGCGTCCAATCAGACGTACATCCGCTGCTTTGGTCATGGCATCTGCCGCTTCAATAGCCGGTACCAGGCCACGTGTTTCGATCATGCCTAATGCAATACCCTGTCTTTCAATCGCCATTTCTGCACTCCTTAAATTTAAGTTATAAAAATTGCGTAATTTACCGGTTTGACCACATCAATCGAATTGATTGGAGCCCGGATCCCATCCATCGATAATGCCACCGATGGTCAAATCAGTAAGAATCTTGTAGTTACCCGTGGCGTAGCGTGCGGCTGAACCACCCAGCGTAAATACCCATTTACCTTCAGGTACGCCCACTGGATCTGATGCCACGCTGAGCCGACCTTTGGCATCACGCACTACACGCAATGAGGTGCTATATAGCCCTGGCACCCGGCGAGTGGCTACAAGATCGGACACCACTTGCATAATTTCCATTGTCAGTCCTCTGACCAATGATCAATGATGCCCACAATGGTCAGGTCGCTAGGAAATTCCTTGCTGCCTGCTGCTTCGCGTGCAGCGGAAGAGCCTACACAAATTACCCAATCACCGGGAATGCAGCCAACCGCGTCCACTGCAATGCTACGCGTGCCGCCTTTTTCCTTTACCACCAATAGAGGACGATGACCCATCTCTTTAATCCGGTTAGTCGAAACCAGGGTTTTTTCTACTTGACAAATTTTCATTCAATGCCCCGTCAATTTTTCAGTGCCACTTGCGTCGATCAATTCGATCGGGCTACCGGGTCGCTTGTCCTGTACTGTCATGCCGCTCACCAACAGGCCTTGACGTGCCAGTTCGCTATAGCGCGATTCGATCGCCGCCTTAACGCGCTGGCATCGCTCCACCGTGCGTTCACGTCCCCCCGGCACGCGGCTGTCGTAGCGGAAGTGAATAGCCAGTGGAATCGGCAAACCATGACTTACGTTCAGCATCTTGAAAATTTTTATGCCGATATCCATATCCGGCGCACCTTCTTCCACAGTATGCAGGTGGGCGAAATACGCCAGGTTGCGTAGCTGAAATTCTTCAAAGCCATCGCCGACACTGAGAAAGCGTTCGTTGTGACCGATGTCGGGGTACCGTCCGCCCCAGTTTCCGCACACATATTCGATTTGCGACAAGTTGTTAATCAACAGTGTGGCAATCAGGCGCCGCATGCCTTCATGAGGTTCACCGTTGCCACCAGCCCAGCCACCCATGGCACTGGCTGCTTGAATCGCGTTATAGACCTTGAGCCGGGCGCTGTTCGCATCGTCATTTACCGTCGCGCGATACAAACTCAGGTTGTCCACTGTGCGATATAAACTTATTTCACCGTCCGCATCGGGTATGTGCACTTTTATGGCATCGGTATCGGTGTCCACACCAACCAGCAGCATATCCACCGACGCACCACAACAAAAACTATTTTCAATCGCCCCACGAAACTCGCGTAACCGTTCGAGTCCTTTTCCCGCGGCGTGAATCTCATTGCTGCCATGGGCTGCACAACCCTCGTGCGCCGGATCAGAACTGCTAGTGTGGTACACCACCATTTTCAGATAACGCGTACCCACGTCAGCAGTCACCGGTCGGCCCTCACGAAAGCGCATCAACTCGGTTTCGATCCAGCGTTTTACATTGGCCTCCACATCAAACATTGCTCCTGCATACGACTTGCGGCTGCGCACGGCGGCAGCCGGCAGGCGTAAGATGTAACGCGCCAGGCCTTTTAATCGCCCGTCTGAGCAGGGCGAAATATCGACCGCATGGTAACCACAATCCAGCAAAAACGACATTGCTTCATCCACATTCGTGGTTTCAGGATCGGGGTCAGGCTGATTAGCCATACGGGCTTGTTCCGCCAGTAAACGCACCGTCCCCAGCACACTTTCGCCATACAGAGCGCGCATATCAAGATCAGTTGCCCAGGCATCTGCGAGAATCGACGTTCGTAGCGAAAAGCCCAGCTCCTGAATGGCAATGGCTTGTGCCTGTTCGACAAAATCAGGCGCGTGCTGTAAACCAGCTATGCGCTTTAGTACTGGAACGATATTAGCAAAACGTTCCTTGATAGTTTGCTCATGCACCAGCAAACGCCGATTTTCAATGTCGTTCGTTAATGGATGGCGACACAATCGACCGCTCTGTATCGTGCAGGCCGGGTTCGGCTCCATTTCTGCTGTGTTCGCTACAGCATAGGCCGGTTGTCGCGCCGGTGGCCGCCCGGGCAGTGCCCCACTCGGTGTCCCCAGCCCGTAAGGGGTAGGGCGAATGCCAGCTAACGAACTGGGGCTACGCGCGGGTCGATTGCGAGTATTCATTCGGGTTAGCCGCGTGCGCCCCCCGAATAGGTAATAGTGGAACCGGTGGCGGTGTTACCACTGCTGCCGGTGACTTTGCTTGGCGGCACTTGTAAATGCTCGCGACTTTTTGTCGCGGGTACTTGCATCGCCATACTGCGCTGATCACCGCGTTGCGTTGGATTACGACGAACTGAGGATGTACCTTCAGTGCCAGTGGTGCTTCCGCCCCGCTTCCAAGCGGCGCCTGTAATGGCAAAGCCCGCCTCACGACCTTCACCTGTTATACGATTCGGGGGAGCTATTACTGGAGCTGGGTTTTGGGCTACAGGTTTTACCATGGGTCCACCAGCAATGTAGCTGTCGTCCCAATCATCTTCCCGATAACGAAATTCCGGCGTGCCAGACACCAGTCCTGCAGCTAGATTCACCGGCCCGGTAATGCGACCTTGTGTGCCGTAAGCTGTGCCGGTAATGCGGCTAAGCTGACTTTCCTGGGCCGTGCGTGCCGGAGACATTACGCTGAAATTACGTTGCACTGGTATGGCAGCATTAATAACGGGTGTGCGGTTTTTTGGATCGGCAGAGGCAGGGCCACGCGTCAAAAAATGCTGACTCATTCCGACTGCACCTGACAGCACAGAGTGCGCGTCATCTGAATAAGGCGTACCACTTAAGCGATTTGCATTCCCGCGCGCACTGCCCGTCACTTTATGTTCAATGCCTTGCCGTACCCCAGTCATGTTTGCACCTGCCGCGCCACGCGGCGTGGAAATGCGTTGTCGTGAGGCGGCGAGACCATCAAACCCTTGGGGAGACGCACACAATGCTGAGTATTGACCGGGGCCAATGTATTCAGTACCTGAGATTGGCTGACAACCACCGTATTCATCACCCGTGACTTTTGGGTTGTATTCCACCGTGGTGCCGGACACGGATTGCTCGCGCCAGGTACGCATCACTGTAACTTTTTCTGGTGTCAACACGGGCGCACGATTGCAGCCTTGATACTGTTGCAATCCATTATATTCAGTCCCCGTTACGTCCGCACATGCGCCGTATTCACTGCCGGTGACTGCTGCACTCGATGCTATGTTGATCCCTGTTACCGGGCGTCCACGTACCGTGCTCATCACTGTTACTTTGTGGGGAACACCGCTGCCCTGGCATACCGCCCCGGACTGTTCTGGTTGATAATACTGGCTACCGGTCAGCTTGAGGCAGGCGCCGGGCTCATCCCCAGTTACCTTTGTGCTGCGACCAACTTCAGTGCCACTGACGCGCTGTCCAGCAAGCGTAGCGGACATGCCCACCTTGGCTGGGCTGGGCCCCGGCTTGGTAGCACAGATAAATTCGAATTGTTCGGTGTTCAGGTATTCGTTGCCTGTCACATTCTTGCAGGCGCCATGCTCGTCCCCTGTTACCTGGGTACTGCTGCCGACCTGGGTACCACTAACACGTTGGTTGCGACTGGTGGAGCCCACGCCTACTTTGGTAGGGGCGGCCGGGGGTGTGCTTGCGCACAGCGCCTTATACTGCTCCGCACCAATATATTCAGTACCGGTAATTGCACGACAACTGCCAGCCTCGATACCGGTAATCGTCTTGGTTCGTTCTACCTGGGTGCCGGTAATCAAATTGCCACTTAGGGTATTGCCCTCTTCCACTTTGGCAGGAGCATTGGCAGATGTGCCCCGTACCCGTCCGCTAGGACGGCATGCCGGGCTATCACCGCGACCATTCGCGCACAATTCTTCGCGCCGCGACTGTGCCGCCGCTCGTCCATTTAAACCGTTGAACGCATTTACATTACTGCTGCTGCGCCGCTGGGCACTACCATTTTTTCCGACCAGTTTTATTGCAGACTTGCCTTGGCTAGAAAGAGCCTGTCGCCGTGTTTGGCACAACCGGCGCACGCTGGAAGCGCTGGACCCTAAAGCGCCCGGCTCGGCATCGACCAGCGCGCAGATTGCTTCCAGCGTTTGCTGTTCGGGAGCATTTTTGCAACCACAGGTGTCAGTTTTTTCTGAATCGTTAGCAACAGGACTGTTATTGACTGGGGTATAAGCAGGCATATTGACCGGGTTAGCAAGGGCGGTCGATGGGGCATACACCGGAGGCTTAGCCCGGGTTGGTTGCGGCTTTGACGTAGGCATTTGCCCAATGCCGGTTTTGCCGCCGTGCGACATCGCCTGACGGCGCGCGCGCGACAGCATGCGGCCATCCATCCCATTGGGCGTGGCGCCCTGATTTTCTGCCTTAGCGTTGTTCATGCCTTTATCCTTCCCGTATCCTGTCACTACAATCAGCAATTCATATGGATAATTCGGCGAACAAATGGGGACTCGCCTAATATCGGATTACCGTCCGCGAAATACCACGAAAGAGCTGCCCTGACTCTGCGAGTAATTATCATAGCCAATCAAGCGCACGTGGTTATTGGGATGCGCGCGGTGACAGGCTTCCAGCTCGGCGATGATAGCATCGACAGACTGCTCACCGAACATTGGTAACTTCCACATATACCAGTAGTAATTAAAAGCACGCGCGGGCTCAACGTGTTCAATGCCAGGGTTCCAACCCTGACTCACGATGTAGGCGATCTGACGGCGGGTTTTTTCCGGCGTCATTGCTGGCAAATACGAGAAAGTTTCATACTTGGGTGTTGATTTGTAATCTTGAATGTCAGACATTTTCTTTTCCTTTAACTTTAAATCGCTAATACGTGACCCATTTAACGAATGGATCACGCGCGGCGAAAGTGGTCATTTATGTTAACGCGCCTTGTGAATCACAAAAAACGGGCCAAAAATTAACGATTCACTACATCCAGTTTGTCCACGGTATCGAACTCGAACTTGATCTCTTTCCAGGTTTCCATTGCGATCTTCAGCTCCGGGCTGCTCTTGGCGGCATTGGCAAGGATTTCTTTGCCTTCGCGTTCAAGTTCACGGCCTTCATTGCGTGCATCGACACAAGCTTCCAGTGCGACGCGATTAGCGGCGGCACCTGCGGCATTACCCCATGGATGTCCAAGGGTTCCACCACCGAATTGAAGGACTGAATCATCGCCGAAAATGTTCACCAGCGCAGGCATGTGCCAGACGTGAATACCGCCGGATGCAACCGGGAATACGCCGGGCATGGAGCCCCAGTCCTGATCAAAGAAGATGCCACGTGCACGGTCCTCGGGGATGAATGACTCACGCATCAAATCCACAAAGCCCAAGGTTGGGGCACGATCACCTTCCAGCTTGCCAACCACGGTGCCAGAGTGCAGATGGTCGCCACCAGACAGGCGCAAAATCTTCGCCAGCACGCGGAAGTGAATACCGTGATGTGGGTTACGGTCGATTACAGCATGCATGGCGCGATGGATGTGCAGCAGCAGGCCGTTATCACGGCACCAGTTGGCCAGTCCTGTATTGGCGCAAAAGCCGCCGGTGATATAGTCGTGCATGATAATGGGCGCGCCGAGTTCTTTGGCGAATTCAGCACGCTGGTACATCATTTCGGGAGTCGGTGCAGTAACGTTCAGATAATGACCTTTACGTTCACCGGTTTCAGCCTCGGCAGCAAGTGTTGCGTCATGCACAAACAGGAAGCGATCGCGCCAGCGCATGAAGGGCTGACTGTTAATGTTTTCATCATCCTTCGTGAAGTCCAAACCACCACGCAGAACCTCGTATACTGCACGACCGTAGTTCTTCGCGGAGAGGCCAAGCTTGGGCTTAATGGTGCAACCCAGCAGCGGACGACCGTACTTGTTCATCTTGTCGCGCTCAACCTGAATCCCGTGGGGCGGGCCGCCGCAGGTTTTCACATAGGCGATGGGGAAACGCACGTCTTCAAGACGCAGCGCGCGCAAGGCTTTGAAGCCGAACACATTGCCGACTAGCGATGTAAATACGTTGACTACTGAACCTTCCTCGAACAAGTCGATGGGGTAAGCAACAAAAGCATAAAAACAGGTGTCATCACCGGGTACATCCTCAATGCGATACGCACGGCCCTTGTAATAATCCATATCGGTCAACAGATCGGTCCATACCGTGGTCCAAGTGCCGGTAGAAGACTCGGCGGCCACGGCAGCGGCGACTTCTTCACGATCTACGCCCGCTTGCGGGACTATCTTGAAGCACGCCAGGATATCGGTATCCAGAGGCACATAATTGGGCATCCAGTAGTTCTGCCGATATTCTTTAACACCTGCACTAAACTTTTTCTCACTCATTATTACTATCTCCTTTCAGCCCCAGCAGAAACCATAATTAAAAAAACGATATTATTCAATGTTGTGCTTTTGGTGACCCAACCCCTAGCAGTTAGACATGACTATAAATAAGTTGAATCATTATTGATAATTAATTAATATTATACTATTCATATAGTATTAAATATGGATTGGATCTTAATGCGCTCAGTGCAGGGTTTAATCACCGTCTTAAGGTGGTTATTTACCAAGGGAACAGCAGCATGAAAAATTTCACTTTCCGACAACTCAAGTTGCTTGAGGCAGTTGCCCGTAATTCCAGCTTCACGCGCGCCTCTGAAGAGCTTCATCTTACTCAACCTGCTGTTTCTATTCAAATTAAACAGCTAGAAGATGAAGTAGGTATGCCTCTGTTTGAACACATGGGAAAAAAGATTTTTCTCACTGCGGCAGGGCGCGAAATGTATACGTTCAGCCGTACCATTGCCCAACAGTTCACCGATATCCGTGCCGTACTTGAGGATATGAAAGGCATCCAGCAGGGTAAGCTCGACATTGCAGTTACCAGTACGGCAAAATATTTTGCACCGTATCTATTGGCGGCATTTTGCAAGCAACATGTGGGGATTACCATTAATCTCAACGTAACCAACCGGGAAACGATTCTGCGCCAATTGATGGATAATATTCCGGACATGGCGATCATGGGCGGCCCGCCGAAAGGAATGCCCTTGATGGCCGACTCGTTCATGAGCAACCCGTTGGTGGTTATTGCCCCTTTCAATCATCTTTTGGCTCATAGTGGGCGCATTCCATTGCAGAGGGTTCTGGAGGAAAGCTTCATTGTGCGCGAAAAGGGTTCGGGCACGCGCAATGCCATCGAACGCTTTCTCGAACAACGAGGCCAGACTATGACCACTACCATGGAGATGAGTGACAACGAAGCTATCAAGCACGCGGTGATGGCGGGTTTGGGACTCGGTATCGTGTCGATACATACCCTGGAGATGGAATTTAAGCTGGGGCGGCTGGCGGTGTTGAATGTAGAAGGTTTTCCCATTGTAAAGGACTGGTATATCGTACATCGGGAAGAAAAGCGTTTCTCCGCTGCAGCTGCGGCTTTTAAAGCATTCGTGCTGCAAGAGGGGAGCGATCTCATCAAGATTCCTCAACCCCTCGACATCATCAGTTAGTCTCATTAGTGGCTGAATGAGTCACTAGCGGGCGTGCTTGCATGCATCATAGAACGGTTCGGCGAAGGCTAGTAACAACTTGACTGCATCAGGTGTTGCCAGCCCCTGATGGGGGCGAAAAACCAGCAACACATTATTGCGCACCTCCATATAGAAGCCTGGGTAATTGCGCAGCAGTTGTTCGAGCGCTGCCCCGACCAGTGCCGGTGCGGGATTTTGCGACGTGCCGGGAGCGACCGTATAGAGACGGTAATGCGGGGCGAGAGCCGGGTGGTTTGCCAGATCCACCTCTTGATACTCAACCAGGTATCGCTCAAGATAATCACCCGGCGTGATCGCCAGATTGGGCAGTTGCGGCTCTCCAGCCTTGAGCGGCGCTCTTGGCAACTGCTCCGGGAGTTGCTCTACCTCCTCTTCTATAGCTGGGTTCACGCCTGCCGTGACACTAGCCGTTCCCTGTGCGTCGCAGTACAGTTGGATCAGTGTATGGCGATGCTCCGCATAGTAATCCGGCGCGGCAGCGTGACTATAGTCAAAGAGTTTGACCCGGCAGCCGTGATAGACACCGGTCATTACATTG
>JBKJTS010000263.1:0-14585 GCA_046590885.1 Gammaproteobacteria bacterium | reverse complement strand
TTGCTGTTGCTCAAATCAGTAAATGCTATGGTATTAATCTTGCCTTTGGCTTTATACCTCGCCATCATGCTTGCGTTGGGCCGCCTCTATAAGGACAGCGAAATGACAGCGCTGGCTGCGTGCGGCATTGGTCCAGCGCGGCTCTTAAAAAATGTTCTGATATTTTCTATGATGTTTTCTACTGGAGTGGCAGCAGTTTCCTGGTATGTAGCTCCATGGGCTGAAGAAAAAAGTTCGCAGCTTCTGGACCAGGTGGCCGCAGCGGCGGATTTGAAGGGCATCGCTGCGGGGAATTTTAAGGAAGTCAATGATGGCAGCCTGGTATTTTATATAGAGGCATTGAGCAAAGATCGAAGCGAAATGAATAATATATTCATTCATAGTGAAAAAGACGGAAAGCAGGGCATCATCGCAGCCCCAATAGCGCGTCACCGTATTGATCCCAGGACGGGAGATCGTTTTGTGGTTCTAATGGATGGCTACCGTTATGAAGGTAGGCCCGGCCATGCTGATTTCAAGATGATTCAATATAAAGAACACGCCATTCGCGTTGAGGAAAAACCCATTCTGCACTCGCAACGTAAATTGGCGGCTACTCCTACGGCAGCTTTATGGAAATCTGGTGCGGTAGCTGACAAAGCGGAAATCCAGTGGCGGATGGCCATGCCTATTGCAACGGTTTTGCTCACGGTGCTGGCAGTGCCTCTAAGCCGGACTAATCCGCGGCAAGGGCGTTACGCTAAATTATTTGTCGGTATTCTGGTATATGTTATCTACAGTAATTTGCTGGGGGTCGGGCGAGCATGGCTGGAACGTGGTGTTATGCCTGCGGATCTTGGCTTGTGGTGGGTACATGGTTTGTTCATGACAGGTGTTATATTTTTTATAGTGCAACAGTCAGGAACTCGATGGGTGCTTGCTAGCATCTTTAGAAAGTCCGCTCTCTAACTATGCGCATTCTTGATCGCTATATTGGCTTAACTGTTGCCAGCCACACACTGGTGGTGATGCTGGTTTTCATTGCGCTGTTTTCCTTTGCCAGTTTTGTGGCTGAGCTGGATTATATTGGTAGAGGAAAATACGGGTTATTACAAGCTGTTTATTATGTGGCGCTTACATTACCCAGCCTGATTTATCAATTGTTCCCGCCTGTGGCATTAATTGGCAGCATGTTGGGGTTAGGCATGCTTTCCAGCGGTAGTGAACTGGTGGTGATTCGTGCGGCAGGCGTGTCGATGGGGCGTATTATTCTGTCGGTGATGAAAGTGGGCGCGCTGCTGATGTTAATTGCGGTAATTGTGGGTGAATGGCTGGCGCCACACGCGGAGTATATTGGACAAACCATGCGTTCGGCAGCATTGGCTGAGCGCATTTCCCTTAAGGGCCGTAGCGGTTTCTGGGCACGCGATGGCCGTAATTTTATTCATGTCCGTGAAATCCTCGCAGATTCACAGCTTGTTGATATATCCATCTATGAATTTGGCCAGCAAAATCGCTTGCAGGCTGTTACGCATGCGCGTACTGCATCGTATCAGGAAAATAAATGGCAATTGCAGGATATTCAATATAGTAAGATAAGTGAAAATGGCATTATCACGCAACACCAACCCAGTACAGAATGGGGTTCATTGTTGAGTCCGGCGGTGTTAGGTGTGGTGGCGGTAAAGCCCGATAAACTTTCAGTGCTGGGGTTGTATAAATACATTGATTATTTGCAGGATAACAATCTGAATGCAGATCGTTATGAAATGGCTCTCTGGAAAAAAATCATGTTGCCGTTTGGTACCGGCGTGATGGTGTTTCTGGCAATCCCTTTTATTTTTGGTACGTTACGTTCAGTAGGCATAGGCCAGCGAATTATGGTGGGCACGCTGTTGGGGATTACTTTTTATCTGTTTAACCAAACCTTTGGGTATGCGGGCCTTATTTATGGCATGAACCCAATAGTGAGTGCAGTATTGCCGCCCGCATTATTTTTAGGGTTGGGATTGTTTTTGATGCGCAGGGTGCATTAAGGTTATAAACGGGGTTTCACGGCTCATCAAGTAATTCCAAAAATTCCTGTTCTGAAAGTATTGTCACCCCCAGCTCACGCGCCTTGTCTGCTTTTGACCCCGGATCTGTACCCACAACCACATAATGGGTTTTTTTCGAGACACTGCCAGCGACCTTGCCGCCTGATATTTCAATACGCTGTTTGGCTTCTTCGCGCGACAGACGGTTGAGTGTGCCAGTGAGCACAAAGGTTTTTCCTGACCATGGTGCATGCCGCAGCATTGTTTGTTGTGAAGGCCAGTGTATGCCTGCAGCAATAAGTGCAGTGATTACTGTTATGTTATGAGGTTGATGGAAAAAATGATGGAGGCTTTGGGCAATCACCGGACCGACCTCGGCAACGGATTGGAGTGCTTCTGGTGTCGCCGTCATCAATGCGTTCAGATTGCCAAAATGCGCAGCTAATTGTTTAGCCGTGGCCTCGCCTACCTGATTGATACCAAGAGCATACAAAAAACGTGGCAGGGTAGTGGACTTGGATTTTTGGATGGCCGCGAGCAAATTCTCCGCAGACTTGCTGCCCATACGTTCCAGTGCTGTCAGTGCATCTTGATTGAGGTGATAAAGGTCAGCGGCAGTTTTAACCAGGCCAGTTTCTACCAGTTGCGCCACCAGTTTATCACCCAAACCATCAATATTCATGGCATGACGCGAGGCAAAATGCAGCAGGGCACCCTTGCGCTGTGCCGCGCAATACAGTCCTCCCATGCAGCGATACGCAGATTCATTCGGCAGCCGCACTACCTCCGATTTACATACTGGGCACTGTGTTGGCATTAGCCACGATTTTACATGTGGTGGACGCTTTTCCATAATCACACCGACCACCTCGGGAATTACATCACCTGCACGACGTACAATCACCGTGTCGCCAATATGAATATCCTTGCGGTGCAGCTCATCTTCATTATGCAATGTGGCGCGGCTGACGGTGACGCCGCCCACCTCAACCGGTCGCAGTGCGGCGATGGGGGTAATAACACCGGTGCGACCCACGGAGGCGATAATGTCTTCTACAATGGTTGTTTCTTCCTGTGCGGGAAATTTATAAGCGACCCCCCAACGCGGTGCGCGTGCGGTAAAACCGAGCATATCGCGCGCTGCCAGTAAGTCCACCTTATAGACCACACCATCCACCTCAAAAGGAAGATCATTGCGTTGCGCCGTCATGGTTTGATAATAGGCCAGGCATTCATCCACGCCGTGCAGGGCACGAAAATATTCCGTGACTGGAAACCCCCACGTCTTCAGGAGCGCGACAATCTGTGAATAACACGGCACCAGCTCATTGGAGAGTTCGCCCAATCCCCACGGAAAAAAGCTCAGGGGACGTTGCGCAGTAATGCGTGAATCAAGTTGACGCAGGCTGCCCGCTGCCGCATTACGCGGATTGGCAAAAATGTTTTCCCCGCGCGTCAGGCGCTCTTCATTCAAACGTTCAAACGCCTGTTTGGGAATCACTACTTCGCCGCGCACTTCCAGCACGTTGGGCCACCCCGTGCCTCGCAAATGCAACGGCAGTGTATTAATGGTGCGGGCATTCGCCGTCACATCCTCACCGGTTGCGCCATCGCCGCGCGTAGCCGCGCGCACCAGCACGCCGTTTTCATAACGCAAGCTGATCGACACGCCATCGAACTTGGGTTCAGCGGTGTAAGCCACTGGTATGGGCGCAGACATGTCCTGTCTCATACCTTGACGCACGCGACGATCCCAATCACGCACCTCAGCTTCGTCGAAAGCATTATCCAGCGATGTCATGGGCAGACTGTGACGCACCTCGCCCAATGGTTTCCCCTCCCCATTCCATTGCAAGGTGAAGTCAGATGTAATTGACGTTAACAGTGAACCCCGTGGCTTTTCGCCCACGCGTTGCGTCGGCGAATCCGCCGTGACTAGTTCAGGGTGCGTTGCTTCAAGCTGCTGTAGTTCACGCAGCAGCTTGTCATATTCCGCATCGGATATAATCGGCGCATCCAGCTCGTAATAACGGTAATTGTGCTCATTGATTTCGGTGCGCAATGTGGCGATACGAGCTTGAATGGGGGGAGATAGCGTCATTTAGTGAGGTAGAATCGGCGCCGTGAAGCTTTCATTGAAATAAAGTAGGTACTTATTTAGTGTAAGCCTTTGATTTTAATGGTGCTCCCTAGGGGATTTGAACCCCTGTTGCTGCCGTGAGAGGGCAACGTCCTAGGCCGCTAGACGAAGGGAGCTGATGCCACAGCAGGCAGCCTGCGCGGGACATAAAGAAATGATATTATACTCTTTTTGCTGGGGTCTGTTCAATCGCCGTTTTGAGGTTCAAATAAACTGGCTCAAAAGTACCCCACAGACACCTGTGAATCCTCTTTTAAATATAAGGCAGTGGCGATTATCAGTATTCCAAAAATTATACCGCGTGCGGAACACACCATTTCGCGTTCCAATATCAGTGATGGCGCGCTTAAGGTATTGTATCGGCTGAAAAATGCGGGTTACCAAGCCTATCTGGTGGGCGGCGGCGTGCGTGACATGTTGTTGGGACGTGAACCCAAGGATTTTGACGTGGCTACCAATGCGTTGCCCGAGCAGGTGCGTGAGCAGTTTCGTAGTTGCCACCTGATTGGCAGGCGCTTTCGCCTTGCTCATGTGCGGGTGGGAGCCGATATTATCGAAGTTGCGACGTTTCGCGCAGCGCCCGCTGTTGACAAAGGCGCTGATGCTGATGCCGATCATGCACCTGACGAAAAAAACGATCTCCACCGCACCGATAAAGATGGCCGTATCATGCGCGACAATGTCTACGGCTCAGTGGAAGAAGACGCCTGGCGCCGTGATTTCACGATTAATGCATTGTATTACAACATCGACGATTTTACCCTGGTGGATTATACCGGCGGCCTGGAAGATCTGCACGCGGGACGGCTACGACTGATTGGCGACCCCGAGCAGCGTTATCACGAAGACCCTGTGCGCATGCTGCGTGCAGTACGCTTTGCGGCAAAACTGGGCTTTCGGATAGACCCAGATTCTTCCGCGCCTCTGTTTAAGTTGGGATATTTGCTGGATGATATTTCATCCGCGCGTTTATATGATGAAACACTCAAGTTGTTTATGGGTGGATACGCGGTGCAGACTTTCGAATTGTTGCGGCATTACAGTTTGTTCGGACATTTATTTCCCTATACCGAAGCTGATCTGGCGCATGATGAAAGCCACTTCCCGCTAATGCTAGTGACGCGTGCGCTCACCAATACAGATGCACGCATTGCCGCGAGTAAAACCACCTCGCCAGCATTTCTTTACGCCGCGTTGTTATGGGGCGCTATGCGCACCCTCGCGCATGAAATGCAAGTACAAGGCATGAATGCCCATATGAGTGAAAGCGAGGCATTACAAGAAGCGGGTAATGCAATTGTGGCACGGCAGGTGCAGCGCACCGCCTTGCCCAAACGCTTCAGTTTGCCGATGCGCGAAATATGGAATCTGCAACTGCGTTTGACGCAAATCACTGGCAAGCGGCCGTTTGTAACGGTGGCCCATCCGCGGTTTCGTGCCGCCTATGATTTCATGTTGCTGCGCGCCGAAGCGGGTGAAGAAATTCAGGAGTTATGTGACTGGTGGACACGGTTTCAGGTTGCCGAAAGTGATGAGCAACAAGATATGGTGAATGTGACACGTACCGGAGCAACAGCGAGCACTGGCAAACGCGCGCGCCGCTCACGCTCAAAATCAAGTAAAGCTGTGAGTGCATCCCAATCCGGTGATTCAGTCGAGTGAGCCAAGTAGTAAATCTGCCGGAGACAGTGCGTGTATACATCGGTTTGGGCAGTAATCTCAATCAGCCGATATTGCAGATAAAAACAGCCTTGGCAGCCTTGAGTACTATTCCAGAAACATGCAGGGTACAACATTCATCATTGTATTGCAGTGCACCGCTGACTCTGGATATAAATGCTACCGTCATAACACAACCTGATTATATTAATGCCGTAGCCGCGCTTGATACCCAGCTTCAGCCTATGCAATTGCTGGCAGAGTTACAGGTGCTGGAGCAGCGTTTAGGGCGCACCCGCAATGTTGAACGGTGGGGGCCACGAATATTGGATCTTGACCTGTTACTGTATGCTGACCAGCAATGGCAGAGCGAAGCATTAACCGTGCCGCACCCGCGATTACATGAACGCAGTTTTGTACTGTATCCATTGCTTGAAATTGCGCCGGATCTGCATGTGCCAGGGCAAGGCAGTGTGCGTGAGCTGGCCGCACATTGTCGGATTCATGATACATTATCCTGCTCGCCATTATGAATTGCTTAATTATGAAATCTGTAGAAATAAAACAAGCCGCATCGCGTTACATCGTTGTTGAAGGGCCTATCGGTGTTGGCAAGACCAGCTTGGTGAAGCGGTTGGCAGAAACATTTGGCAGTGAGGTATTGCTGGAAGAGGCAGAGGCCAATCCTTTTTTAGAACGCTTTTATCAAAACCCCCGCCAGGGCGCACTGCCTGCACAGTTGTTTTTTTTATTGCAACGTGCGCGGCAGATGCAGGCATTGCGCCAGACGGATTTATTTCAAAGCGGTCGCGTATCAGATTTTTTAATGGAAAAAGACCGGTTATTCGCTGAAGTGACGTTGGAAGATGACGAGCTTAAACTCTATGATCAAGTATATCGACAGCTTACTTTGGATATTCCAGCGCCCGATTTAGTGATCTATCTTCAAGCACCTGTTGCCGTATTGCTGGCGCGTATTGCCAAGCGTGGTTTGGACTATGAGCAATTAATTGAATCTGTTTATTTGCAGCGATTAGTCGATGCTTACGCGTGCTTCTTTCACCATTACAATGCCTCACCGTTGTTGATGGTGAATGCTGCTGCAGCTAACTTTGTCGATAATGACAAAGATTATAATGAGCTGGTTGAATATATTCATGTCCTCCGTAGTGGGCGCCATTATCTTAACCCCTTGCCATTTAATTTTTAATTCGAAAAGGATCGTTCTGATGGCCGCTGCTACCACCCCACAGATTACTATCAATACTCTGCGTGAGATGAAAATAAAAGGCGAAAAGTTTGCTTGCCTGACAGCGTATGATGCCAGTCTTGCTCATGTCATAGATATGGCGGGCATAGAAGTAATCCTTGTCGGTGATTCATTGGGCATGGTAGTGCAGGGGCACACTTCCACCTTGCCCGTGACCATGGACGACATGGTGTATCACAGCGCATGTGTCGCGCGCGGACGCAGCCAAGCACTGTTAATGACCGACATGCCCTTTATGAGTTATGCGACTGCTGAACAGGCATTGCAGAATGCCGCGCGTTTGATGCAGGAGGGCGGGGCGCATATGGTAAAACTGGAAGGCGGTGCAGTGCAAGTGGATATTGTGCATCAGCTTACTGCGCGCGGCATACCGGTATGCGCGCATTTGGGTTTGCAGCCACAATCAGTGCATAAGCTGGGTGGATACCGTGTTCAGGGCCGTGATGCTCGCGTAGCGCAAAAAATGCGTGAAGATGCGCATGCGCTCCAGGAGGCAGGAGCAGATATGTTATTGCTGGAATGCGTGCCTGCAAGTCTCGCCGAAGAAATTACCCAAGCAGTGGATGTCCCCGTCATTGGTATTGGCGCGGGTGCCGGATGTAATGCGCAAGTACTGGTCTTATACGATATGTTAGGGATCGCCATCGGAAAGCGTCCTAAATTCTCCAAAGATTTTATGCAGGGGGAAACGACGCTTCAAGCGGCCATTGAAGCCTATGTGCGTGCAGTAAAAAATGGCAGTTTTCCGGCTGCGGAACATACGTTTAATTAATGCGCACCGTACATAGTATTGCTGAGTTGCGTGACATGATTCACGAATGGCGGAACCAGGGCGAGCGTATTGCCTTGGTGCCCACCATGGGTAATCTTCATTCCGGACATATTCATCTCATGGCGCAAGCTGCGCAGTGTGCAAATCGGGTTGTGGCGAGTATTTTTGTTAATCCCATGCAATTTGGTGTCACCGAGGATTTCACTACCTATCCGCGCACTATTGCTGCGGATAGTATTGCGCTGGCTGAAAATGGTGTGCATGCTTTATTTGCCCCGGACGTATCTGAAATATATCCGGGGATATATCCGCGTGGTGCGGCGGCGGCTCCTGCGCTTCCTGCGACGCACAGGGATGTGCTAGTGTCGCAGGAGGCAGAATGCACCCGCAAGGGGTACGCCGTGGATTGTAAGGCGCTAAAGCCGCAACAACCACGCAGCCGTGAGCGACTGTCCGCCGCACTTGTGCTTCCCGGCACGGCGAATACTACGCGGGTCGAAGTGGCTGGCTTAACGGATATTTTATGTGGTGCCTCTCGCCCCGGCCATTTTGTCGGTGTTGCCACCGTGGTTAATAAGTTTTTTAATATTGTACAACCTGATATTGCCGTTTTTGGTGAAAAGGATTATCAGCAATTATTGGTAATTCGTCGCATGGTGTTGGATCTATGCCTGCCCATTACTATTCTCGGCGTGCCCACAGTGCGAGAGGCAGATGGCTTAGCCATGAGTTCGCGCAATAGCTATCTCACGATGGAGCAGCGCTCAGTCGCACCACGGTTGTATCAGACGGTGCGTACCGCACACGAATATATAAGCCGGGGTGCGCGTCATTATGCAGTGCTTGCAGAAGAGGGTATGCAGTCATTACGTGATGCCGGGTTTACCCCGGATTATTTCACGGTGCGCCAGAAATATAATCTATTGCCGCCCGAGCCAGGTGATAGCGAGTTAATAGTGCTGGCGGCTGCCTGGTTAGGTAATACGCGCTTAATAGATAATATGAAAATTGAAATCTGAATTTAGGGATACCGCCGAATGCTGTTATCCCGCACGCAGTGAAGGATACTGAAAGATCTATCACATTCATTCGAGACAAGGATTTTCCGCTGCGCTCGAAATGACATAGCTCCTCAACATTTAACTTACGATCGAAAATAACCATGACAAATCTTGCTGCACTGATTTTTGATGTTGATGGCACCTTGGCCGACACAGAGCGTGATGGTCATCGTCCCGCATTTAATATCGCATTTTCTGAAGCCGGGCTTGATTGGGACTGGACCGTTGACCTGTATGGCAAGCTGCTCCGGGTTACGGGTGGCAAAGAGCGTATTCGTTTTTACATTAAGCAATACGCGCCATCGTTACCTGCCGCCGCGTTGAATAACCTTGATTCTTTTATTCTCGGTCTGCACCTGGCAAAAAATCGTTACTACGCTCAATTGCTGTCAGAAGGAAAAATTCCGCTGCGTCCCGGTGTGCGGCGTTTGCTGACAGAAGCACGCGTACAGGGCTTGCGTCTGGCAATTTCCACCACCACCTCGCCGGATAATGTCATTGCATTACTGGACCATACACTAGGCAGCGGGAGTGCCTCTTGGTTTGAGGTGATTGCAGCAGGTGATGTGGTCCCCGCCAAAAAACCCGCACCGGATATATATCACTATGCCCTGCATGCCATGAAGCTTGATGCTGCGCAATGCCTAGCCTTTGAAGATTCCGAAAATGGATTTCGCTCCGCACGCGATGCCGGTTTACGTACGGTGGTGACAGTCAACGAATATACCTATGATCATGATTTCTCAGGCGCATTACTGGTACTTGATCACCTCGGTGAGCCGCATCTGCCACTACGGGTTATTTCCGGCAATGCGCACGGTGCGGCGGCTCCCGGCATCCTGCCTCTCACGGCGCCTGCACATCCTGGTGCGGCGTATGTGAATGTGGACTTACTGCTTAGTCTGTAAAGATGAACACCCGAGAGTGTAGAGAAAAATTTTTTGGTTTGCGGCAATCTGTCATACAGCGCGCACAGCACTCCTATCATTTCGACCGCAGGCAACCCCCATAGTTGGCGGAAGGTAGCGCAACGCCCCGAACGCAGTGAGGGGTCTTAAAATTCCGCCCGACAACTGCTCAGCCATCCATGGCGGTTTCTGCGTTCAGATTTATGGGGGATATTGTTGCTCGTGGCATGTTGCTGCCTGGCACTGTGTAAATGACAATCCACCCTGAATCAGGGATAATCAAGGTATGAAATCCACCTGGCTATCTCTATTTCTTATTTTACCCCTGTTTCTTGTTGTTTCGCCCCTGCTCCATGCAGGCGAAGTAAAAATCGCTGTAGCCGCTAACTTTCTCAATACTTTACATATACTGGCACCGGTATTTGAGAAAAATACGGGGCATCGTCTACTGATCAGCGCCAGCTCTACGGGTAAACTTTATGCGCAATTGCATCACGGTGCGCCGTTTGATGTGTTTCTTGCTGCTGATGATAAGCATCCTGCACTTCTGGAAAAAGAAGGATTGGTGTTGCCGGGACGGCGCATTACCTATGCAGTGGGACGTCTGGTGTTGTGGGGTGCCCGGCCACTGCCGTTGCAGGAGGGCGCCCAGCTTCTTCAGCAGCCCGACATTCGGCATATTGCCATTGCCAACCCGGCCACGGCGCCGTATGGCCGTGCGGCCTATCAGGCATTAAATGCCATGGGTATGTGGCACACCTTACAGCCCCGTATGGTGCAGGGCGATGATGTGGGACAGGTGTTTCAGTTCGTTGCATCGGCGAATGCGCAACTGGGTTTTGTGGCGCTGGCTCAAGTTCTTAATCCAAAAAATACATTTTCCAAAGATTATTGGCAGGTGCCAGAAGAGCTTTATGATCCTATTGTGCAGGATATGGTGCTGCTCAAGAAAGCTGAGAATAACCGTGCCGCCCATGCTTTTGTAGACTTTATGCAGACGGCACAGGCACGTACTCTCATTCAGCAAGCGGGTTACAAGGTAAAATAATCCCTGACGTTGTCATTACGAGTGAAGCGAGAAATCCTGTTCCGAACGAAGTGAGGGATCCTGGAAGAGCCTCATTCGTTCAGGATGAAAATAAGCAATCACAAATACCAGATTAACCTTTAACTTCTTGAAATAACCATGCCCACTGAACTGGATCTTGCTCCGCTGTGGTTAAGTCTGCAACTTGCCAGTGTTACCACGGTGCTATTGTTGTTATTTGCCACGCCGCTGGCATGGTGGCTGGCTAACACCCGTGCTCGTGGTCGTGCCATTATCGAAGCCATGGTGGCCTTGCCGTTGGTGTTGCCACCGACGGTGTTGGGTTTCTATCTGTTGTTGGTATTGGGGCCGCACGGTGCATTTGGCGCGCCGTGGTTGCAGATCACGGATACTACGCTCACTTTTACGTTCACTGGACTGGTGATCGCCTCGCTATTATATTCACTGCCGTTTGTGGTGCAACCTTTACAGAATGCCTTTGAATCAATAGATCGCAAACCGCTAGAAGCGGCGTGGTGCCTGCGCGCATCACCACTGGATAGTTTTTTCAGTGTAGTGTTGCCGCAGGCGACGCGCGGTTATCTCACAGCCGCTGTGCTGGGTTTTACACATACTCTCGGAGAATTTGGTGTGGTGCTCATGGTCGGTGGTAATATTCCGGGCGAAACGCGCGTTATATCCATCGCTATTTATGATCATGTGGAAACACTTGATTATGCCAGCGCGCATTGGCTTGCAGGATTATTGCTGGTGTTTACCTTTATTGTGTTACTCGTAGTTTATACGCTGAATCGACAGGCGCGAGTGCGGGTGTTATGACGCGGCTCATAGCGCAATGTAATTTAACCCGCTCAGGTTTTCGCAATGATCTAACGCGCCCAGGTTTTCGCTTGAACGTACAGCTGGATATTCAGGCACGGGGGATTACGGCAGTATTTGGCCGTTCTGGCAGTGGTAAAACCACGTTATTACGTTGCCTGGCAGGCTTGGAAAGTAATGCAACCGGATTGATTGCTGTGAATGACAAGGTGTGGCAAGAGTCCAGCAAAGGTATTTTTGTACCGGTGCATCAGCGTGCTGTGGGCATGGTATTTCAGCAGCCCTGTTTATTTCAACACATGCCGGTGCGAGCCAATCTCAACTATGGGCTTGCGCGCACGCCCTCGTCACAGCGTCGCATCTCGTGGGATCAGGTCATCGCAATATTGGGCATTGGCGATTTATTGGAGCGTTATCCACAACATCTATCATTGGGTGAGCAGCAGCGCGTGTCAATTGGTCGCGCGGTATTGAGTAATCCGTGTCTGTTGTTGATGGATGAACCGCTGGCTTCTTTGGATACGCAGCGCAAAGATGAAATTCTGCCCTTTATCAAGCGTTTGAATCGTGAAATGAATATTCCTGTGGTGTATGTCAGCCATTCGGTGCAGGAGATTGTGCAGTTAGCAGATACTCTGGTGCTGGTGCATGACGGGCAAGCCACAATTACAGGGCCTATCCATGAAATATTTTCACGGTTAGGTCTTCATGAATATTTGGGGGAGCTCACTGGCGCGGTAATAGAGGCACGGGTCACAGCACATGAACCGGAATTTGATCTCACCTGTTTGGAGTTTCATGGTAGACGGTTATACGTACCACATCATGCATTAAATATCGGTGATGCGGTGCGGGTGCACGTCCTGTCGCGTAATGTCAGTTTGTCGCTGGCACCGCCGCAGGTACCAACGAGTGTACTGAATATTATTGAAGCGCGTGTAATAGAAATTGGTGGAGTGGTGCCCGGCCAGGCGGCGGTTGAAGTGAAACTGGATGCGGGGTGTCCGATATTGGCAACGATTACGCGTAAGTCGTTACATGCACTTGCGTTGTCACCGGGGCAGCGAGTCTATGCTTCAATTAAAACAGCATCACTTCAAACCTAAATTTAATCACAGTAGTGCCTAAAGCGACCAATCAACTTGCTTTAATTACCAGAGTTTGCCCGGCTTTGAGATTTTTAATTTTGGAGGCAGGATTCCATTTGCGTAATTCAGAAATGCTCACATCCAGGCGGTCAGCGATACGGGTTAAGGTATCACCAGGGCGAATTTTGTAACTGATGCGGCGAGGCTTGCTGTCAATGCCATCAGCCGTGGCCATGCGGGCGGACGATTTACCGTTGCGACTTAGTAGCCTGTTTTTTCCTCTTACACTCAGGGTTTGCCCCACCAGCAGTTTTTTGGTAGGCGCTATTCTGTTTAATCTCGCAAGTTGTTGTGGTTTCATACCATAGCGGCGAGCAACCTTTTGCAATGTGTCGCCACGTTTGACGATATGTGTGGTGGCTCTGGCCATCCGCCTTAATCGATCTTGCTGGGGCGCTTGGTTGATTTGGGGTAATTCGGCAATACGTAATACGTAATGACCCAGATTCTGTGCGTGTACCGGGATCAGCAGGTTGGTGCGCGCTTTGGCAATGGAGCCGCCCAACTTGTTGATCTCGCGCAATAATGCCGTTGTGGTGCCATAAAGAATGGCGATTTTGCCCAACGATTCACCTTTTTTGACTTCATGGCGGGTCCAGCGTACCCGCTTTTCCATCGGCAATGCAGCAAGCTTTTCTTTAAAGGCCTCGATTTTTTCAATGGGCAACAACAAGTGATGCGGGCCGTCTGGATCCGTAACCCACCGGTTATAGGCCGGGTTTAGTTTATGGATTTCTTCGAGTGGAACGTCTGCCAACTCAGCTGCTAGCGCCAAGTCGATCTGTGAGTTCGTAGTGATGGTTGCCAGATAAGGCACATCAGGGATGGATATCAGCGTGACATTATATTTAGCGGGGTTAGCCACCACTTCACTGATGGCGAGTAGCCACGGGACATATGCACGTGTTTCTTTAGGTAACTTAAGCGACCAATAGTCAATAGGCAGGCGCTGCGCACGGTTACGGTCAACCGCACGTTGTACGGTTCCTTCTCCTGCATTGTATGCTGCGAGAGCTAACTGCCAGTCACCGTTGAATTGCTCGCCAAGTTTCTGCAAATAATCCAATGCTGCGTTGGTAGAGGCATGAATATCACGTCGACCGTCATACCACCAGTTAAGCTTTAAACCATAGTGGCGCGCAGTGGAAGGAATGAATTGCCAGATACCCGCAGCGCTGGCATGTGAATTGGCCAGTGGCTGAAATGCGCTTTCCACAAAGGGTAGCAAGGCCAGCTCTGAGGGCATGTTGCGGCGCTCTACTTCTTCTACAATGTAATGCAGGTAAGGGGCGGCGCGCTCAATAGTTCTGTCCAGGTAATCCTGGCGTTTGGCATACCATTCTTTGCTGAATTGCACACGGGCATGGTCACCCCCCGGCATGCTGAAACGGGCACGCATACGAGCCCATAAATCTGGAACCGTATGGTTGGCGATGGAATTTGTTTGAGCTGATGTAAGGGTATTTGGGAGTGATTCGGCCACAATGTTGGGGTCAAGTGCCGGCTTGTGAGTATCTTTAGCCTGTTGCTCTATGCGCGCTATTTCTGGATCACGATCTGCTTCCTGATCAATAATTGAGATGTTGGCTGGCGCGGGTTCCGCTGCGGCGTCAGATTCAGCGACAATATCATCCCAGATATCGGGTAACTCTGCGGCATGAACTTCAATGTTATTGGTTTTTCCTTGAGCGTTTCGCGCCAGCTCTTCTTTCATTGGTGGCGGTAAGGTGGGAATTGTAATAATT
>JBKJTS010000148.1:0-6499 GCA_046590885.1 Gammaproteobacteria bacterium | reverse complement strand
GTTGTAAACATCAGCGCTTTTGAAGGCGAAGCTGAAGCAAAATTAGTCACTGCCCTGCGACAATCCCGAGATTTTATTCCGGAACTGTCGTTAGTGGCAGATATTGACGGCCGTGTAGTGGGGCATATCTTACTGTCCCGTATCCAATTACAGTATTCCAAAAATGATGTGGCAGTGTTGGCATTGGCGCCGATGGCGGTGATGCCTTCGCAATCCCACCGTGGGATTGGCTCAGCGCTGGTACGTGCGGTAATTACCAAAGCCTCCAGCATGGGAGAGCGCGCCATCATGGTGATAGGGCGTCCCTCATTCTACGCCAAATTTGATTTTGCAGGTGTAGCCAAGTGGAAATTGCACCATTCTTTGCCGGTCCCTTCCGAGGCAGTGCAAACCTTGGAATTATTGAAGGGCGGGATTACGGAGGGCGGTGTAATTCATTATTCTCATCCCTTGGTGGAGTTTTTTCAGCAAGCCAACGGTGCAGGGTTATTGACTCGACATCCCGAATAGAAATTTACTATCAAGGCAACACCTCAAGTAGACTGATGTTTTAAGAACACCCGCACATTGCGTGGCCGTACAATCACGTGATCACCGATCTGAAAAAGATCTTGTTCATAACGCTCCCGTGTCAGTTCTACTTCGACTATCTCACCTCGCATCGGTGTCAGCAATTCCACTCGTACCAAGGCCCCAATAATACGAATGTCCCGCACTGTGGCGGGTAAACCTTCGTTTTTATTAATGTCGTGGGCACGCAAGATGTCCATATCGTGTGGGCGAACATAAGCAAACCCGGGAGCATCAGTGGCCGCGTTGTGTTCGGGGGCAGAGAATTGCCAGTCGCCAATCTTTGCCAGGCCGTCATGCACACGACTGTGGAATAAATTTACATTACCAAGAAATTGATAAACAAACTGTGTAGTGGGTTTGTCGTAGACTTCATCTGGCGTACCCACTTGCTCAACTTTCCCATGATTCAGCACCACTACACGATCAGCTACCTCCAGCGCTTCTTCCTGATCATGGGTCACAAAAACGCTGGTGATGTGCATTTCATCGTGCAAACGCCGTAACCAGCGTCGCAGTTCTTTGCGCACTTTGGTATCGAGTGCGCCAAATGGTTCATCCAGCAGCATCACACGTGGTTCGACAGCCAGTGCGCGCGCTAATGCGATGCGTTGGCGTTGACCGCCGGACAATTGTGCGGGGTAACGGTCAGCTAGCCAATCAAGTTGTACCAGCGATAATAACTCCATAACTTTTTTGCGTATTACCAATTCGGTAGGTCGCACGGCGCGGGGCCGCACGCGCAAACCAAACGCGACGTTTTCAAAGACGCTCATATGCCGAAACAGGGCGTAGTGCTGAAATACAAAACCGACCTGGCGTTCACGTACATGCACGTCCGTGGCGTCTTCACCTGCAAAAAGAATCTGCCCTCGATCAGGTTTTTCCAGTCCGGCGATAATTCGTAGCAACGTGGTTTTTCCACATCCTGAGGGGCCGAGCAACGCCAGCAACTCTCCCGTGTTTACCGTCAGGTTAACATCGTGCAAAGCAGAAAATTGCCCAAAATTCTTGGAGATACCTTTAATTTCAATGCTCATACAGTTGTCTCGTTCAGCACGTGTGTTATGCGTGTTTGTTGCCACTCTATCCAGGTTTTGACAGCTAAAGTCACTAATCCCAGCAATGCCAAAATGGATGCCAGCGCAAATGCCGCCACAAAATTATATTCGTTATAGAGAATTTCTACTTGCAAGGGAATGGTATTAGTTTGTCCGCGTATATGGCCTGACACCACCGACACGGCACCAAACTCGCCCATAGCACGCGCATTGGAGAGAATCACGCCATATAGTAATCCCCATTTTATATTGGGCAGGGTGATGCGCCAGAATGTTTGCCAACCACTGGCCCCTAATACGATGGCGGCTTGTTCTTCTTCCTGGCCTTGTGCTTGCATCAACGGAATAAGCTCACGTGCAATAAACGGAAAGGTGACAAATAAGGTTGCCAGGATCATTCCCGGTAATGCAAAGATGATTTTAATATCATGGGCCATTAACCAGTCGCCAAGCCAGCCGTGAGCACCGAATATCAGCACATAGATTAATCCGGCCACCACGGGTGATACAGAAAAGGGCAGATCAATTAGCGTTATTAACAAACTCTTGCCCTTAAAATTAAACTTTGCGATACACCATGCGGCAGCAATGCCAAACACCAGATTTAATGGAATACATATTACGGCAATCAGCAAGGTTAATTTAATTGCCGCCAAGGCATCAGTGTCAATTAATGACTGGCCGTAAACATCCCAGCCTTTGCGCAAGGCTTCTGTAAAAATGGCAGCAAGGGGCACAAATAAAAATAAACCGAGAAATATCAGGGCCGCACCAATAAACATAATGCGCAGACTACGTGACTCAGTAGTATGATGAGTCGCTATGGGTGAATGCATATTACTTTACCATCCCAAAACGGCGGGCATTCCACCATTGAGTAATATTAATCATGAGCAACAGTATAAATGATACTGCTAACATGACAGCAGCAATGGCTGTTGCCCCGACATAATCGTATTGTTCAAGTTTCGCAATAATCAGTAAAGGAGCTATCTCTGATACCATGGGAATATTACCCGCAATAAATATTACCGAACCAAATTCGCCCACTGCGCGCGCGAGGGCCAAAGTAAAGCCAGTAAGTAGTGCGGGCGCAATGGTCGGAAAAATGATTTTGTAAAATGTCTGGAAGCGATTTGCGCCAAGACAGGCAGCCGCTTCTTCCAGATCAGCTTCCATCTCTTGCAATACCGGTTGCACGGTGCGCACCACAAAGGGTAGGCCTACAAATGTTAATGCGACGATGATACCTAACGGGGTAAACGCCACTTTAATACCCATGGCGTCCAGGTATTGGCCTATCCAACCATTGGGCGCATATACGGCGGTTAAGGCAATGCCTGCCACAGCCGTCGGTAAGGCAAAGGGCAAATCAACCAATGCATCGACAAAACGGCGACCCGGAAAAGGGTAGCGCACCAGTACCCATGCCACCAATAAACCAAACACGAGGTTCAGTGCGGCGGCAATCAGTGCCGTGCCAAAGCTGAGTTGATAGGCAGCAATCACCCGTGGTTGAGTGACCGTCTGCCAGAAATCACCCCAGGACATTGTGGCGGTGTTGATGAGCAGCGCAGCTAACGGGATAATCACCACCAATGACAAGTAAAATAGCGTGATACCCATGCCGATGCCAAAGCCTGGCAATACACTGTGTTGCTTAAAGGGTGTGTTGCGAAACGAGGCAAATAGCATGATTACTTAACACCCGGCTGGTAAATCTGGTCAAACGTGCCGCCATCGGAAAAATGCTGTTGTTGGGCTTTATCCCAACTGCCAAAAACTGCTGCCACGGTATATAGTTTAATGGCTGGAAATTGTGTGGCATATTTTTTGAAAACTGCGGGATTACGCGGTCGCAAATAATTTTGTGCGGCTATTTCCTGGGCCTGGGGCGACCACAAAAAATCCAGATAGGCTTTCGCCAATTCTTTGTTACCGCGCTTGCCAACATCACGTTCCACAATTGCCACTGGTGGTTCAACCAGAATGCTTGAACTAGGATAGTTGATCTCTACCGCACCCTGTCCAAACTCTCTGCTGATCATCACAGCTTCATTTTCAAGCGTCACTAATACATCACCAATGCCGCGCTGTAAAAAGGTCGTGCTTGCACCCCGTCCACCCGCATCAAGCATTGGCACGTTCTTGAAAACCTTATTAAGAAACGCCTGGGCTAGTCCGGCATTGCCACCGGGCTGATTCAATGCATGCGCCCATGCTGCCAGATACGTGTAACGTCCAGTACCTGATGTTTTAGGATTGGAAATAATGACCTGCACACCCGGCTTAATTAAATCAGCCCAGTCTTTAATAGCTTTCGGATTGCCTTTGCGCACAATAAAGACCGTGGTAGATGTGAAGGGCACGGCCCCGTCCGGAAATTTCTTGTTCCAATCCGGGGCGATAACATTATTCAGTTTTGCCAGCATGTTTAAGTCAATAGCTTGATTCATGGTCAAGACATCGGCTTCCAGTCCATCAGCCACCGCCCGCGCTTGCTTGGTAGATCCGGCATGTGACATGTTGATTGTTAGCGGCTCGCCAGCTTTTGTCCGCCAATGTTTGATGAAAGCCGGGTTTAAGTCTTTGTAAAAGTCGCGGGTGAGGTCATAAGATACGTTTAACAATTCGCGCGCTTGCACAAGCCCGGAAAGGCAAACCAATAGTGTGACGAGAGTGATTTTAATAACTGAGGAGGGCATATAATTTTTCACTTTATTTGAATGTGCATGCAGTTTAATGGATCTTAATATAAATAAAAAATACTTTATTTTACTTTAAATATAAGTATTAATTATATTTAGCCTCAATGCATGGCAAAGGTAAAGTCAATTGAAGGGGTATGCTAAATAGCTAGATATCAGGTTGTATCTAATCAGATATAACATATACACATTTGTAATGTTTAGGCGAAATGCGACTCATGCTGAGTTTATGTTAAAAGGCGGTCATTGACCGCCTTTTAGTAAAACTAAAAGCTGGCTTTAAGCGGTGTTTCTGCGTATAAAGCCCATGCCAATCAGCCCCAAACCTAATAGGGCCAATGAGGCGGGTTCAGGTATCCTTGAAACAACTACGGATGTGTTAACGTTGAGGTTCGCAGTGACACTGTCGCCTGTTTCGTCATCGTCTGTGCCATGCTCGCAACAATCTGTCGCTGAAATGTTAACGATAGTGGGGGTTGCAGGGTCATAGGTGAAGTTGATAATCCCTGCAAACGGAGCAGTGGGGTCGTTCGGATCGGTGGGGAAAATGTTGATTGGGTCCACCGGACCCACTACGGTGCCACCCGTTATAACCAGTGCGGGAATGGTATAACCAAGGTTCCAGCCACCTGATCCAGCATTCCACATCCAGCCATCTGCACTGAAATATTGTTCGAATTTAAGTTGAAAATTACCCGTGCCATCATTTGAAACGATGCTCAGATTGATGCCACGGGGGTCAATGTGCTCAGCCATTGACAGGGGTGATGTTAATGCCATTATGGCCGCCACTAATATTTTTTTTCTCGAAAAGGTTTTCATTTTCACATCCTCTTGTAAGATTACAAGGTAATAGCATGCAATTTTCGATCCAACATAAAATATTTAATAAATATCAATATCTTATGTAATTCGTTAATTTTTAATAATTCTAAAATGTAAAATTTTTCGACAGTTTAATTTTATTAAAAAAAGTTTTAAGGTCGGCAGCCGACTTAAATGAGCCACTTTATATTGCTCATTTTTTGAGTAAATGGATGGAAATCAACCAGATGCGCCGCTCATTAAATATTCAATTAGCTATTAGACACACTAGCTCATTTTGTAACCCCTTCTAAAACTTATTTGTAAAGAAATCCGACATTTACTTAATATTTTTTTCACCGGCCTGTTATGGTTTTTTTTCAGCTTTTACCTGGGGTGAAAGTAGCATCAGCTTGAAAGTATTAGACCGCCATATCTAAATATAAGATTTAACGCACTGTTCTCAAATCTCCTGCTATAGGGAAGCAAATCGGGGCTTGGAGCCATAATTTTATATCCGCACGCGGAAGTCATTGCTGTTGCCGTCGGCCCCGGAGATCAATGTCCCGGGGCCAGCTCAGACTGTCTATATGCGGTGTGAGGATATTGTGGGAGTATTAGAAAGACTCTAGAGCAGAGTCCATGTGTAATTTACAGATCCAAATTTTTCCAAATGGCCAACGTTGGGCCCGCCTGATTCATGGTGTAGAAATGCAACCCTGGTGCACCGCCATCCAGTAAAGAGTCACATAACGCGGTGGTAACATCCAAACCGAAGGCACGTAGTGATTCCAGGTCGTCACCAAAATCTTCGAGGCGTTTGCGCAGCCACCGTGGCAGCTCAGCACCGCACATATCAGAAAACCGTGCAAGTTGTGTGGAGTTGGTAATGGGCATAATTCCCGGGACGATGGGCAAGTCCAATCCTAATTTTTCGCAGCTTTCAACAAAGCGAAAGTAGGCATCAGCATTGTAAAAATACTGGGTAAGCGCACTGTTTGCACCGGCTTCCACTTTGCGTTTGAAGTTGAGCAGGTCGGCACGCGCAGAGGGCGCCTGGGGGTGGAACTCGGGATAGGCGGCTACCTCGATGTGAAAATGATCCCCCGTTTCGGCACGGATGAAACTCACCAATTGTTCGGCGTGGTGAAATTCGCCGGCGGCATAGGTGCCGGATGGCGCATCACCGCGCAATGCGACAATACGGTGGATGCCTTGTGCTTTGTAGGCGTGTAACAGTGCGCATAACTCTTCGCGTGTCGAAGCAATGCAGGATAAATGCGGCGCGGCGTCAAGGCCAGTGTCGCGCTGAATTTCGACGACTGTATCGTAGGTGTGGTCGCGGGTGCTGCCGCC
>JBKJTS010000136.1:0-8443 GCA_046590885.1 Gammaproteobacteria bacterium | reverse complement strand
CGATGAGCTGCTTGCGCCGGGCAGGATGCCCAAGTATGGTGAGCAGTTGCTCACGGCATCCTCCCTACCGCCAACACTCGTTCATCCAGACACAGCGCAGGACACGCAAGAACCAGCTTCCTTTGTTCCCGAGCGGAGCACCTCCGCTACGCCCGAAGAAATTATAGCCATGCATGGCTACCACAGCGCAAGCGGGTTGCACATGGAGCCGGGCGGCGTCACCCGCGATGAATTTGATCTTATCAATGCCCCGCCCATTACTGGGGAACGTCTTGAGCCTGATTCAGTGGCCGTTATCCCCTCTATAATCGAGCCAAAGCGTATCAGTCTGAGCGCTACATTGATATGGAGCGTAACCAATCTGGCCTTGATGGCGGTATTGGTTATCCAGTTTGCTTACTTTAACCGTAACGATCTGGCGCGCTACGCCCAGTGGCGTCCAGCACTCGAGGAAATGTGCCGACACGCCCGTTGCATCCTCCCTCTCCAGTCGGATATTACAAAAATCACTTTGGTTAACCGTGAGTTACGTAGTCATCCCAGCGCGCCTAATGCCATATTAGTCACTGCAACGCTGGTTAATAGCGCCGCCTTTCATCAGGCTTATCCATTGTTACAGTTAAGTTTATCTGACTTCAGTGGCCGCACCGTGGCGATGCGCCGCTTTCATCCCACTGAATATATGAGTCAGATTGCAGAGATTAACGACGGTATGCGTCCTGGCCAGCCGATTGAAGTTTCATTAGAGCTTGTTGATCCAGGCAAAACCGCGGTTGGTTTTGAGTTTACATTTATTTGAAAATTTATTAGTTGGACTATATTTTTTAAAAGCAAGTGAGAATATATAACTCTGCCAGCTTGTCCTCCTTGGAAAAATATTCGCCCCCCATCTTTCTCCGTGCGCCGTTACCGGGTATGATGTCGGCATTGAAAGAGATTGTCTCCAATGAGTGACAACCAATCCAAGAGTCAAAACGCTTAATGCAAATTGGATCTTACAAATTAATCAACAGCTTAGTGCTGGCGCCGATGGCGGGAGTTACGGATCGTCCGTTCCGGCAACTCTGCAAAGAGCAGGGTGCGGGTTTGGCCGTTTCCGAAATGGTATCGTCTAATTCCTTGTTGTGGGGCAGTGCAAAAACCTTACGGCGTGCCAATCACCAAGGGGAAACCGAACCCACCTCCGTGCAGATTGCTGGAGCAGACCCGGCAATGATGGCTGAAGCGGCGCGTTATAATGTGGACAACGGTGCGCAAATCATCGACATTAATATGGGTTGCCCGGCGAAAAAAGTCTGCAACGTTATGGCGGGGTCTGCGCTGTTGCAACATGAAGATCTAGTGAAGCGCATTCTCCATGCGGTGGTGAGCGCAGTTGATATACCAATAACTCTCAAAATTCGCACCGGTTGGGACAAAGATCACCGTAATGGCATTGCGATTGCTAAAATCGCCGAAGATGCAGGTATTCAATTGCTGGCGGTGCATGGTCGGACGCGTGCCTGTGGTTACAGCGGGAATGCGGAATATGACACTATTTCCGCTATAAAATGCGCAGTAAAGATCCCCGTCATTGCTAACGGCGACATCTGTACACCAGAACATGCTAAATTCGTCCTTGACTATACAGGTGCAGATGGGGTTATGATCGGCCGGGCAGCACAGGGTCGCCCTTGGTTATTTCGTATTATTGATCATTACTTAAAAACAGGCGAGTTGCTGCCTGATCCGCCAGTCTCCGAGATACGCGAGATCATGCTCAGCCACCTACATCGGCTTTATGAATTCTACGGTAGTGATACCGGTGTTTTTATGGCGCGCAAACATATCTCTTGGTACAGCAAGGGTCAGCCAGGGGGCGCTGCTTTTCGTCATCAGGTAAACAAGCTGGAAACAATAGATCGACAGCTCGCGGTAACGCGGGATTTTTTTGACCAACTGGAAACACAAATGGAGATGGCCGCATGAGTATGACCTCTACAGACGTTAAGGGTGAATTAGCTGCCGGGCTGGAACGGCGTAAAAAACCACTTGCCGCTGCTGTTGAAGCCGCGTTAGAGCGTTATTTCGACGATTTGGATGGTGCTGCTCCCGGTGATCTTTATCACCTGGTGCTTAGCGAAATGGAGCGTCCCCTGCTCACCTCGGTGATGCGTCATACCCGTGGCAATCAGAGTCAGGCCTCTGTATTACTGGGGATTAATCGTGGCACTTTACGCAAAAAGCTTAAAATTTACGGGTTGGACTAAAAAGTAACGCCAGCGCATTTGCTAGACTTTATTGCCTTACCCCTCAGAGCGCTCTTTGTGTAATGTCTAGCAATACGCCTATTAAGCGAGCGCTGATCAGCGTTTCAGATAAATCGGGCGTCGTAGAGTTTGCACGCCGTTTGCTTTGCCATCAGGTAGAAATTCTCTCTACCGGTGGCACAGCTCAATTACTTGCAAGCCACGGCATAAAAGTAATTGAAGTATCTGACTACACTGGCTTTCCGGAAATGATGGGCGGGCGGGTAAAAACCCTTCACCCCAAAATTCATGGCGGACTCTTGGGGCGGCGCGGTCTGGATGACGGCGTAATGGCGCAACATGGCATTGCTCCAATTGATTTGGTAGTAGTCAATCTTTACCCCTTTGAAAAAACCGTTGCCAATCCCGCCTGCATCCGTGAAGACGCTATTGAAAATATCGATATTGGTGGCCCTGCCATGTTGCGTTCCAGCGCAAAAAATCACGCGTCTGTAACAGTTGTTGTTGAAGCTGCTGACTATGCTACGGTGCTGGCAGAAATGGACAAGTATCAAGGCAGTGTCAGCGCCACTACACGTTATTCGTTAGCCGTAAAAGTTTTTGAACACACAGCTGGCTATGACAGTGCCATTGCTAATTATTTGGGCGCATTGAATGAAAATGGCCCGGGTGATACACAGCGTCAGCTTTTTCCCCGCATTTTAAATAGTCAGTTTATCAAAGCACAGAATCTGCGTTATGGTGAGAATCCCCATCAACGCGCGGCGTTTTATGTGGAGCGTGAGCCCCATGAAGCGAGCGTCGCCACTGCCCGCCAATTGCAGGGCAAGGAATTGTCGTTCAATAACATTGCTGACACCGATGCGGCGCTGGAATGCGTGAAGTCGTTTAACGAAGGGCCCGCCTGCGTGATTGTCAAACATGCCAATCCGTGTGGTGTAGCATTAGGACATTCATTATTCGAAGCCTATGACCGGGCCTACCGAACCGATCCCACATCTGCGTTTGGCGGTATCATTGCCTTTAATCAGGTACTGGATGCTATCACTGCCAAAGCCATTATCGAGAGACAATTCGTCGAAGTGATTATTGCACCGGATATTAGCGAAGACGCATTGTCGGTGCTCGCCACTAAAGCCAATGTGCGCGTGCTGGTGTGCGGTGACTGGAGCAGCCAACACACCGCTGAGCAAGCCGCTTCCGGCATCCTGCCTCCCGCAACATCAGTCCATCCATGCACGTTGGATTATAAGCGTGTCACTGGCGGGTTGCTGGTGCAAGACCGTGACATCGGTATGATTACCCACGGCGAGCTTAAAGTAGTTACCCAGCGCGCACCCACAGCACAGGAAATGCGTGATCTGCTATTTGCGTGGAAGACCGCAAAATTTGTAAAATCCAATGCGATTGTGTATTGCAAAGTTAACATGACTATCGGCATCGGCGCAGGGCAAATGAGTCGCGTCTACAGCGCACGCATTGCTGCTATCAAAGCCGCTGATGCGGGTCTGACCGTCAAAGGTTCAGTGATGGCATCCGACGCCTTCTTCCCCTTCCGCGACGGTCTCGATAGCGCCGCAGAAGTTGGCATCACCGCCGTCATTCAACCCGGGGGCTCGCTGCGTGACCAGGAAGTCATTGATGCAGCCAACCAGCATGGGATTGCCATGGTGTTTACCGGCATGCGGCATTTTCGACATTAACAGATCACCGAAAAGATTCGGTAACATCATTAAGCATCACTGGGCGCAATTGTTTCACAAGCGGGCGCCGTCCCCATGTTTTTTTGTGACCCGTAACGTTGCGCATATAATTTGGTGAATTCCGCGCCGAGGAAAAATATTTGCGCCGAATAATAAACCCACAGTAATCCAATGATCACCGATCCCGCCGTGCCGAAGGCAGAGCTAATGTGGCTCTTAGTCAGATATAAGGCAATCAGCGATTTTCCAAGTGCAAACAATACCGCGGTAAGGGTTGCGCCCATCCATACATCTGTCCAGGCAATTTTTATGTCAGGTAATATTTTGTAGATGATGGCAAACAATATTGCAGTCATGCCAACGAAAACTATAAAATTCAGCGTGTCGATGAGAGAGGCACTGTTCTGGTATATGGCGGTGCGGTCCGCTATGAGCGTGAGCGCCGTGCTGGCAACCAAGAGTACTAATAACAGTGCACCGATAATTATTACCATAATGAGTGCGCGCACCCGTGTTTGAAAAAAATTGCGCAAGCTGCTGCTGTCGGGGTTGTTAACCCGCCAGATATAATCCAGGCTGTCCTTAAGTTCGGCGAATACAGTGCTGGCAGTAATAATCAAGGTCAGTATACCGATCGTGATTGCCACGGTGCCAGTGGCAGGATTGCGCGCGCTTTCAATAATGGATTGTATTGACGCAGCGCCTTCGTGGCCGATGATTACGCCAATCTGCGCTACAATTTCACCGCGCGCGGCTTCTTCACCAAAAAAAACGCCGGCTATGGCAATGGCGATTATTAACAGCGGTGCCACGGAAAATAGCGCATAAAATGCCAGCGCCGCGCCCATGCTGGGGGCGCGATCATCTATCCACGCATTTGCGGAATCACGTAACAGCCACCATAGTGCTTGTAAAGCCATGCCGCATTCTCCAAAAAACGGTACCGAAAGTAAAGGCATCTGCTGACACGCACAATAACATAATGCCGAGAGTTGATTGATTCATGGAGTTTCTTCCGGGGTTTTGAATGTTTCCTGATATAATGTGCACATCTCGCACACGTTTTCTGATCCCTTAAGGCTTTTCATGAATATATTAATCATTGGTGGTGGTGGGCGGGAGCATGCGCTGGCGTGGAAGGTGGGGCAATCCATCCGCGTAAAAAAAGTATTCGTCGCGCCTGGCAATGCGGGTACGGCGCACGAGCCCAAGATAGAAAACATCGCTATCGCTGTGGATGATATTGCCGCTTTAGTATTGTTTGCACGTCACAATGATGTGGCGCTCACCATCGTTGGCCCGGAGGTTCCGCTGGTGCTGGGGGTGGTTGATGCTTTTCAGGCCATAAGCCTGCGCTGCTTCGGCCCAGTGCGCCGGGCAGCGCAACTGGAGGGTTCCAAAGCTTTTGCCAAAGATTTCATGGCGCGCCACGGTATTCCCACCGCGGCCTATGGCAAATTCACTGATGTTAACGAAGCGATTGCTTATATCCATAAGCTTGGCGCGCCATTAGTAATCAAGGCTGATGGGCTAGCGGCCGGTAAAGGCGTGATCATTGCGCACACCATTGTGCAGGCCGAAAATGCGGTGCAGGACATGCTTGCGGGCAATGCGTTTGGCGTGGCCGGGCATCGCGTAGTGGTCGAGGAATTTTTAGAGGGTGAGGAAGCCAGCTTCATTGTCATGGCCGACGGTGAGCATATGCTGCCGCTTGCGACATCCCAGGACCACAAGGCGCGTGACAACGGCGATCTCGGCCCCAATACCGGCGGCATGGGCGCCTACTCGCCCGCGCCGGTGGTCACTCCGGAAGTGCACGCACGCATCATGCACGACGTCATCGAGCCGACATTGCGCGGCATGGCGCAAGAGGGCATGCCCTACACCGGCTTTCTCTACGCCGGGGTGATGATCAGCCCCGACGGTATACCAAAAGTGCTGGAATTCAACTGCCGTTTGGGCGACCCTGAAACCCAGCCGGTGATGATGCGCCTGCGCTCCGACCTGGTGGATTTGTGCGAGGCTGCGCTCGACAAACGGTTGCACCAGATCCGGGCTGACTGGGATCCCCGCCCGGCATTGGGTGTGGTGCTGGCAGCGGGTGGCTATCCAGATATATATCGCAAGGGTGATATTATTAGTGGTTTGCCAGCGGCCACGCCTGACAGTCGAGTCTTCCACGCTGCTACTGTGGAACGAGGTGACGATATCGCCACTGCAGGTGGACGGGTGCTATGCGCCTGCGCGCTGGGCAATACTGTCACCGAAGCGCAGGCGCGCGCCTACGCGCTGGCACAACAGATCCACTGGGAGGGTATGTATTACCGTACTGACATTGGTTATCGCGCCATCCGCCGTGCAGAGATGCAGGAGTGCCGCGAGAAGCAGGACATCATAAGCGGCCAGCGTGAACAACAATGACCCCCTGGCACCTCAAACAGGCGTCACGCGCGCTGCGCCACGGTGGCATCATCGCTTACCCTACCGAGGCGGTATATGGACTGGGGTGCGACCCGCTCAATGGGGCGGCGGTATTACGCCTGCTGGGCCTGAAAAACCGCCCTATGGAAAAAGGCCTGATTCTGATCGCCAGCGACTTTCAGCAACTTGCGCCGTTTGTGCGCCCGCTCGCGCCCGACATAATGCGCCGCGTAAGCGCCACTTGGCCAGGGCCGGTGACCTGGTTATTGCCTGCCACAGCAGAAACCCCTGTCTGGTTGCGTGGTGCCCACGACACGCTGGCAGTGCGTGTTACCGCCCACCCGCAGGCGGCCTCACTGTGTCAGGCTTTTGGTGGCGCGCTGGTTTCCACGAGCGCCAACCCGGCAGGGCGATCCCCGGCGCGCCAGCCGTTGCGGGTGCGCCATTATTTCAGCCATTATCACCATGAGCGCCTTGATTATATCCTGTCCGGCGCGGTATATTCCCATGCAAAACCTACTGAAATTCGTGACGCAGTGACCGGCAAGATCATTCGTCCAGCATGAATCCTTAAAGAGAAACTCATGAACGCACCCAACATCGACGCAGTAAAAGCCTATTTGCTCAACCTGCAAGATCGCATTTGCAAGGCCATCGAAACTGAGGACGGTCTTGCCCGCTTCAGTGAAGACCGCTGGAATCGTGGCGAAGGGGGGGGTGGCATCAGCCGGGTGTTTGCCGACGGGGCAGTTTTTGAGCAGGCCGGTGTTGGTTTCTCGCACGTATTTGGTGACATAATGCCACCGTCCGCCACTGCCCATCGCCCGGAACTGGCTGGGCGGCGCTGGCAGGCGATGGGCGTGTCGCTGGTCATCCACCCCCGCAATCCCTACGCGCCCACCGCCCATGCCAACGTGCGCTTTTTTGTCGCAGAAAAAGATGGTGCCGAGCCAGTGTGGTGGTTTGGTGGCGGCTTTGACATGACGCCGTATTACGGCTTCGAAGAAGACGCCATTCACTGGCATCGCACCGCGAACGATGCCTGTCAGGCGTTTGGTGACGACGTTTACCCACGTTACAAAAAATGGTGCGACGACTACTTCTTTCTCAAACATCGCAATGAGCCGCGCGGCATCGGCGGTCTGTTTTTTGACGACCTCAACGAAGGCGGCTTCGCGCGCTGTTTCGGCTTCATGACCAGCGTCGGCGACCACTTCATCAGCGCCTATCTGCCGATCATCGGGCGCCGCAAAAATACCCCCTACGGCGAACGCGAGCGCGACTTCCAGCTCTACCGGCGCGGCCGCTACGTGGAATTCAACCTGGTGTATGACCGCGGTACCCTGTTCGGCCTGCAATCCGGCGGCCGTACCGAATCCATCCTCATGTCCCTGCCACCGCTGGTGAAATGGCGCTACAACTGGCAGCCTGAACCCGGCACCCCTGAAGCGAAACTGTATGAAGTGTTTTTGAAACCGCAGGATTGGCTTGCGGGTGAGAAATAATGCGGGGGGCATAGCTTCGCATGCTTTAGCCTCCGACTGGTTAACGCGGCATCATGTCAAGTAATCATTTACCGCTAACCAGACACACATAAACTGCGTTATTCCGAACGTAAGCGAGAAATCTTAAAGATTCCTCGCTTACGTTCGGAATAACGGTGGCAAGAATATAAGGGTGCGCTACCCGCTCCATGTAGTCCCCACACTCTTCTTGCGGCACAAAAAAACGCCGACAGTACCTGCGCACTGCCGGCGTAAAAGTTTAACGGTGAAGGGATGCCCCACTCACCCAAAACACATTTAGATGCTCCAGGTCACGCTCAGACGGCCTACCAGACCCTCATCAAACCCCCGTGTTACAAACTGCTTCAGCACCACGGCGTCAATCGCCAGGCTGCCGTTTCTGTAACCCCCACCCAAGCTGATGGTGGTGTCGGTATCCCAGACGCGTGTAAATTCATTTTTTGTGGTTAGGGTATTGATGTTGGGGAGAGGTGCGGGGCCAGTGCTAGTGGCTGGGACTCCCCAGTATTCAGTTGTAGTTTCGAGTAACTCGGAGATGAACAGA
>JBKJTS010000178.1:0-3917 GCA_046590885.1 Gammaproteobacteria bacterium | reverse complement strand
GAAGTGCACCGTATTTTGAATCGCGGTGGAATATTCATGTACCCGCGTGATACTAAAGACCCGACCAAAGCCGGTCGTTTGCGCCTGATGTATGAAGCTAATCCAATGGCTTTCATTGTCGAGCAAGCTGGAGGCGTCTGTTCCACTGGCCGTGAACGTATTATGGGTGTGCAGCCCACCGAGCTGCATCAGCGCATCGCCGTCATACTGGGCTCCAAAAATGAAGTTGATCGTGTAGTGGCGTATCACACCGAAGGTTGAGTGAGGCCACCCGCTTCTTGTCATACCCCGGTATATTTGCGCAGTGAGGGATCTTGCTTAAGATACCTCGCTCAACCTTGGAATGGGATGAAGTGGGGGTTACAGCCAATAGGCAGTACGCGTCATCACCTGTGATGTAAGCTGCATTGCGTATTTGATGGGAGTGGGAAGTGGCGCGCCGCCGGCCTCAAGCGCCGTAGTGGCGTGGTGACTTTCATCACGCCGCATCTGTTCCAGTATCGCGTGGCTCTTGGCATCTTGGGGCGGCAGTTGGCGCACATGTTCTTCCAGATGTTTCACCACCTGCTGTTCGGTTTCCGCTACAAATCCCAAGCTCCACTTATCCCCCACCAGTCCGGCCAGCGCGCCAATTGCGAAAGAGCCTATATACCAGGCCGGATTCAAGACGCTGGTGTGGCTGTCGAGTTCTTTAATGCGTGTTTTGCACCAAGCCAGATGGTCGTTTTCTTCCTGTGCGGCACGCTGCATTTTTTCACGCACCACAGTTAATTGCGCGGTGAGTGCCTGACCCTGATACAGCGCCTGTGCCGCCACTTCACCAGCATGATTCACGCGCATCAAGCGTGCCACCGTCTGTTTTTGCGTGGCATTCAGCTCGTTTTCAGCGTGCGCATCCGCAGGATTGGCGCGCTCCGTTACCACTGGCTTCCCCGCCACGGTACGCAATGCCTGGTCGAGGTTTATCAGCAGGTGGTCGATGGAGGAGTAATGGCGCATAGAGGTCACGATACTCGCGGCAGGGCAGGTGGTCAAGCTGGAGCTTGCTCACCTGAGGTATAAAGTTGCCGCGCCAGCAATGTTACCGGATGGATCACTTCAATGTGCTGTCCGGCCTCGCGCAGCCCGGCGGCAATATGCAGGGCGCAGCCGATGTTGGACGTGACCAATAATGTTCCCGCGCTGCTTTCCAGTGCGGCCAATTTGTCCTTGCGGAGGGCATCCGCCATTATCGGCTGGGTGATCATGTAGGCGCCCGCCGCGCCGCAGCACCGCGCATTGCCGGGCAGCGCCACTACATCAATATCAGGAATTTTGCGTAACAAAGTGTAAGCGTGGGTATGTTGATGGAGTACATTGCGCAGGCTACACGACTCATGCACCGCCACGCGTTGCTCAAGTGGCGCAAAAATGATGTTTTCCGGCCAAGGGATGCTGGCCAGAAATTCGCTGATGTCATGAATATTTTCAGAAAATTTCTTTAATCGTTCATCATTTGCGTCAAATTTATAGTATTCCGACAGTGGCGCGCCACAACCACTGGCGGTGGAAATAATCGCGTCGATCTTTAGTTCTGTAAAAGCATAAAGGTTCTGCATGGCCAGCGCATGTGCCTGCCGCACCGCGCCACTGTGCATGTGCAATGCACCGCAGCAGCCTTGCGTGCGTGGCACATGCACTCCGTAACCACACGCCGTCAACAGACGTATCGCCGCATTGAGTATTTCGGTATCCATGACGCTGGCGATACAGCCGGTAAACAGTGCCACATCGCCGCGTTTATCAGCGCCAAGGGCAGGGTAGTATTCCTGCCAGATGCGCACCGGGGGAATGGGCGGCAGCAGCGCATCGAGCCGCGGCAGATTTTTCATTGGGCCAGTCAGTTCCCCGGCCAGCTTTAGCAGCCCACTGCCACGCACCAGGCTACGCAGACCAGAGCGTTGATAAAAGCGTAGCAATCGCGCGCCCAATCGCAGCAGGGGTTTGTGTGTGATTAGACTATTCAGCAGCTTTTCGTGGGCAGACGGCGAGTGTTGGGCGGCCACCAGCGCACGCCCAGCGTCGATAATCGTGCCATAACGCACCTCTGAAGGGCACACATTTTCGCAGGCGCGACAGGTCAGGCAACTGTCCAGATGGGCTTCCAGACGCGGCGTGAGCCCGAGTTGCCCATTCGCCAGCCCTTCAATTAGCGCAATCCGCCCGCGTGGGGATTCGCCTTCATTTTGTGTCTTGCCATAGGTAGGGCAGTGTGGCAGACACAGACCGCATTTTACGCAACGATCAGTGTGCTCCAGTAATTGTAAGCGTAAGTCAGTTACAGGCAGGTTCATGGGTACAAGAATAAAGTAAATCCATATAGTCAGGAAGGTAATTTTTCTTTACGAAGCCTTATAGATGAGCAGCGCGCTGTCATTTCGACCATAGGGACGACTGTATGCGACCGCCACGGACGGCGGTAAGCAACGCGCCGGGCAGGATGCCCAAGTGCGGTGGGCGCAGGGATGCGCAAGAACCGCCAGGAGCGGTTGCTGAGTAATCCTTGTATCGAATCTCGAACGAATGTAAGAGATCTTCGAAAGATCTTCCGGGATTTCTCGCTCCACTCGATGTGCCGTGAGTACAGAATGCCCAAGGAGCGGCGAAATGACACGCCTCAGATATTCCTTTATAATTTAGCCCAGTCAATTCTGATTTGCCGCGTGTCACTTCTATGTCTTATTACCGCCATCACGTTTTCTTTTGTACCAATCAACGCACCGATGGCCGCGCCTGCTGCCAGAGCCATGATGCCCAAGCAATGCGTGACTATGCCAAGAAGCGCACCAAAGAGTTGGGCCTGAGCGGCAAGGGCGAGGTGCGCATCAATAATGCCGGTTGCCTGGATCGCTGCGACGAAGGCCCGGTGCTGGTGGTCTATCCCGAAGGGATATGGTACACCTATGTCGACCAGGCCGACATCGACGAGATCATCGAAAAGCATCTTGGTCACGGGCATGTGGTCGAGCGCTTGAAATTATAAATGTTACCTGATCTGCCTGAGCTGGTTGTTGAGGCGCGCGGCCTCACCAAGCGTTACGGCACGCAAACCGTCGTTAATAACCTGGATTTATCCGTGCAGCGCGGCGAATGCTTTGGCCTGCTCGGGCCGAACGGCGCGGGCAAAACCACCACCTTGCGCATGTTGATGGGCGCCACTCCACCCAGCGCCGGGGAGCTGCATGTGCTGGGTCATCCCATTCCACAGCAGGCGCGCCACATGCATCAGCGCCTCGGTGTGGTGCCGCAGCAGGATAACCTGGATCCTGATTTTACCGTCATGGAAAATCTCGCCACCTACGCCAGCTATTTTGGGTTGGCCCAATCAATAGGGGGTGCGGCGCTGAACAAACGCATCGCCGATCTGCTCGCCTTTGCCAATCTTGAAACCAAGGCACATGCTGGCATCGGCACCTTGTCAGGTGGCATGAAGCGCCGTTTGACCCTGGCGCGCGCGCTGATCAACGACCCTGATTTACTGATTCTCGACGAGCCTACTACCGGTCTCGACCCACAGGCGCGCCAGCTCATCTGGCAACGGCTACGCACCCTGCTGGCGCAAGGGAAATCGCTGATCCTCACCACCCATTATATGGAAGAGGCCGAGCGTCTTTGTGATCGTCTGGTAATTATCGACGGCGGCCGTATTCTCGTCAGCGGCAGCCCCGCCACGCTGGTGCGGCAGCACATCGAACCGCACGTCGTCGAAATTTACGGGCGTGGCATGGACGAATGGTTTGCTAATGTTGGCCAGCGTTTCATGCAACGTAGCGAACATGCCGACAGTGAACATGGCCGCAGTGAACAAGTCGGCGAAACCCTGTTTTGTTACCTTGCCGATGAACGCCCGTTACTGGATGCCCTGCGTCACTGTCCTG
>JBKJTS010000174.1:0-10484 GCA_046590885.1 Gammaproteobacteria bacterium | reverse complement strand
ACCAGGCCATGGAGTGGAAGTTCACGGGGGTTAATCGCGACGATGTGCGTCAGGGTACGCAACGCGGCGAGGCGGCTCAGAAAAGAATGGGCACACCGCCGGCGGAGGTCCTCTCCGGGGTGTGGCGCGCTGAACATGCACCCTATCTGGCACAGCCTGAGACGCCGACCGTGCGCCCGATCGGGCTGTTAGCCCTGGAGGAGGAGAATGGATTATCTTTGGGCGTGGGTGGGGCGGATGATGATTCCAGCAATGCGCATGAACCCGAGAAAGTTGTATCCATCAAGAAGAAACGCTCTGCGGCAAAGTAGATAAACCAACTCGATGGAGGTCGAGTCTTCCCTTAAAGGAAAGGGTTACCCTTTACGAGTAAAGGCAAGTGTGGAACTTAACATGGAAGAGGTTGGTGATATAGATATGATGGGGACAGATGCCAGAACTGCACGACCCATTGCCACGCGAAGGAGATAACGGCTCACGGGTGGCCCTAGTGAGCGGACGAGCGGCAATGCGCCAACGTCTCCAGGCACTGGACGCTGAAAGTCGGGACAGGGTAAAGCGGATGGAAAACCTGGTGCGGGGTTTTCAGCAGACGTTCCGACCGCCGTGGCCGGTGCATCCGGTGATGCAGCGGGTGGCGCAGGGTTATATTTATGTGCGGTGGCGACTGTCCGGGAAGCAGGGCCAACAGAAGTATCTCGATCCGGGGTCGGACGCGGCGGGTATGCTCATGCGAGAAATCGGCCAGGACGTGGCAAAGGTCTATGTCGCCTATGTGCGTCAGGCGTTGCGGTTGAATCTGGAGTATGCGTTGTGCCGCGGTGAGGCGTTACGGCTACGGCAATATTTGAATGATCTGGAGCGGATTGAGGCGGTTTGGGCGGGCGACGTCCGGTTAAGTTGCCGCGATTCTTAGAATGCTTTTCGGTAGACAGCCAGGGGTGTAGAGGTGTTAGCTAACAGCAAGGATGGAGAGGGATGGCAACGAAGGGGACGGCGATAAAGAGGTGGCCCCCGGTGGAACACCTGCAAACCTGTAACACCGCAGTCACCTACTTTTTGTAACACTTGTGTTCAACATTTAAATACAGAGGTTCGATATGGCAAGAGGCGTTAACAAAGTTATTCTAATTGGGAATCTCGGCAAAGACCCCGAGGTACGCTACATGGCCAGTGGGGGTGCTGTAGCTAGAATTACCGTGGCCACGTCCGACTCGTGGAAAGACAAACAAACCGGCGAAAAGAAAGAAAGCACCGAATGGCACAGCGTAGTGTTCTTTAATCGCCTTGCAGAAATCGCTGGTGAGTACTTAAAGAAGGGCGCGAAGGTGTATATCGAAGGCTCGCTCAAAACCGAAAAATATCAAGACAAAGCCACCGGAGCGGATCGCTACACCACCAAGATTATTGGTAACGAAATGCAAATGCTGGACGGGAAAGACGGTGGCGCGGATTATTCAGCTGCACCAGAAAGCGCCCAGACAGGCTCTAGCGAAAGTAAGGGTAGTTCAGCCGCGCAAGAAAGAAAATTTGAAGATTTTGACGTCGATATTCCGTTTTAGCGGGTACCAGTAGCAGTTATGTAAACATTCACCGGGTAGGCCGCGTGTCTACTGGGATTATTCAAGGGTAACATGGGCGTTATGAGGCAAAAAACAATTGAGGCGTGGGGGGAAAGGTCGGCATGACTCGTCTCTACCTCTGCGAGAAACCTTCCCAGGCACGCGATACCGCGGCGGTACTGGCCGCGCGCGTCAAGAGCACGGGCATATTGTAAAAAACTTGGGGTGGCTGTTGATCCAAGTCTTTAGAGATAGTAAAGGTGGAGCGCATGTCACAAGAGGCCGAGTATTTCCTGAGCGCCAATGGCCGGCCCTTTAGCGACGTTGATGCGGCGCGGAGAAAGGCCGGAATTGTTAGCGAAGAATTGGGCGTACCTTATCAGGCGGTCCCTCACCCCCTGGGTGGATACGCGGTGTCACTGGCGATACCGGCGCAACCTGATATCGCCAATGACCCATTCATCGGCCACGCTCCCCGGAATCAGGGGGGCCGTCACCTGGATAACAGCGGCATCGACACGCCGGTCAGGGACACCCGCACGTGGGAGATCATCAAACTGCGGCCGGCGTGGCGCGGCTTTTGGAGGGAATATGTGGTGATCTTTACAGGCTTTGTCGTTTTGATTCAGCACAACTATTTACTGGTGAATTTTCTCCCGCCTGACAACACGCTCCCTCCTGATGTAATGCGGTTGGCGGTTGTGTTCTTACTGAGCGTGGGGTTGTTCCTCATACTGGTGCCGTTGCTGAAAGTGCTGTATACGGTATTTGCCAACCAATACCTGATATACCACGACCAGGTTGAAACACGCCACGGCATTATTGCCCGCAATACCACCACCATAAAAATAAACGATATACGTTCCATTGATCTGCGCCAGGGCATCATCGAGCGCTTGATTAATGTCGGCACGGTGGAATTATCGACCGCCGGGACCGCCACCCTTGACGCAGAGTCCCGGATTAGCGGAATTGCCTCACCGGTACGCTATCAGAGGGAAATAAATGCTAGGCGACAAGGGGTGGCGTGGAATGAATGATGGCGATGAGTCGGCCAAAAACTATTTTTCGTCGCACGATGCTGCCGTTAAGCGGGCGCGCAAACAAAGTGCCGGATGCGCGCCGATGGAGGCTGTTCCGCCTACGTATTGGCAAGCGGTGCATGCATCCGTGGCGCGTATATTGCGCGCTTATACACAGAATGCAACATGAAAATTGCACTGGGCCTAAATGATTACCTGCGCCATCGCGAAAAACGCGACGTGGCGGTGGAATGGGATACGGAGTGTCTGATCAATCCGCATATCCTGCTGTGCGGCAAATCGGGTACCGGCAAGACGCATTTGTTGCGGCGCATGATTCGGGAGGCGGCGGTACAAGGGGCGCGGATGCACGTGTTTGACGTGCACGGCGATATCCATATCCCAGGGGAATCGCGGGTGGTGTTTTCGGAGTCAACACGCTACGGTTACAACCCGCTGGTATTGAATCCCGACCCGCACACCGGCGGTGTGCGGCGGGCGATCAATCTGTTTATCGCGACGCTGAACCGCACCTCGCGCAAGCTGGGCGACCGCCAGGAGGCGGTGTTGCGGGCGCTGCTGTCGGAGGTGTATTTTCTCAATGGCTGCTACGACGACAATCCGAAATCCTGGCACAAGCAAGAGATCGACGCGGTGATGCGCAAGGGATTGATCGCGGAGCGGCGCTATGCGGAGCTGAAGCAGTATTATCCGTGCCTGGATGATCTGGTGAGCTTTGCGGAGCGTAAATTAAAGGCGTTGTATATTGGCTCAGAGGGCAACGGGGTGGGCGCTCGGTGCATCACGGCGTTAGATGAAACCAATCGGCTCACATCATCGCTACACCGACTGGCGACCAAGCTCAAAAAGAGTAGCGACGATGGGCAGGTCGCCAAGCGGGAGGAACAGATCGCGGCGGCGAAAGAAAAGACCATAGTGGCCTTTTCCGAGTACGTCGGCGCTATCGAGACCGGGCGCGAATTGGACGAGAAGATCCGGTACGATTCGCGTGAAACACTGAAAAGTGTCGTGGACAGGCTCAAGAATCTGGCGGCGATTGGGCTTTTCAATCCCAGCCCCCCTCCCTTCGACCCGCAAGGCGCGGTATGGGTATATGACATTAAGCACCTGCCCGAGGACGAGCAGATGCTGTTTACCTATTTCCGCATGGAGGAGATTTTCCGGCAGCGCGTGCGCGTCGGGACACAGGAGCGGGTACGCGAGATTATCGTATCCGACGAAGCCCACAAGTTTTTTGGGCCGGAATCCGATAACGTCTACAACGTGATCGCCAAAGAGGCGCGGAAATTCGGCCTGGGGCTGTGGTGCGCGTCCCAATCGCCCACCCACTTCCCCGAGGATTTCCTCACCACGGTGGGGGCGAAGATCCTGCTGGGGATAGATGCTTTTTACTGGCCGATGGCGTGCCGCAAGCTGGGCATCGATGAAGCGGTACTGAAGTTCATCACGCCCCACAGTACTGCGGCGGTGCACATGGATCGCAAAGGCGAGCTGAACGGGCGGTTTGTCGGCGTGCAACTGATGCAGGAGCGGATTAGAGAGGTGCGGCAGGCCATCGGGGCTTGACATTTACGGAAGAACACAGACATACTAAAAATGCTATTTTGGTCGATCGGTCGACTTTTGTTAGTGCCTTGTGAACTGTGTAATAGGCGCAATGTCCTTGTGGCATCGGTTCAGGTTTCAATGTATCGCTCTCTCAAAGACGAGGGCTTGTTTCACCAAATCCTACGGGGAGATTTCCCCCCCAAAAGTTTTACCAACCTTTTTAAACCCGCCGTATCGCTAACGATACGGTTTTTCAACCACCCATCCGGGGAATCATATTCCCGGTGGGGATGTGCTTTCTCCGGATTTTTTGTTTATAACCTCAGGAGAAAGCCATGACACAATCAACAGTAGCAACCCAAACTAAAGCTTTTTTTGATTTACACACCGCTGGCACCGGCGTTCTCACCCGCGTACGTAAAGTTTCCACTAAGAAGGATTTTTATTTGGCAGTGGACATTATTAGCAACGGTACACGCCTCGATTGCAATGTTTCCGGTGCAAGAGCGGCTATGATCGTGGAACTGCTTCAACCCCTGATTGATGAGGGGAAAACGGTGGTAATCGCTTTTAATGTGGGGGATCTCAACCCCGTTTTATTCTCTTACACAACAGGTGAAAAAATCGGGCAGGAAGGGATTAGCAATAAATGCCGTCTTCTTGCTATCTACGCGGCCACTGTGGACGGCCAGTTGTTTCCTCTGCCCGAGCAGGAGGGTGACGATGTTCGCTCGATTGATACAACAGCGCCCGTCGTCACTCGCGGATTAGGGGCGTTTTTGTGGGCACGGAAAGTGGGCAGCGATGAGCGAGAAGTTATCGTAGCGGCGATCCACGGTGACATCCATGATCCTGAGCGTGTACTGTTTGGAATCCGTGTCAGTGATCCTGCAACAGTGGCGATCATTGACTCACTGGCTGAAGCTAAGAAGCTAAAACAGAAGGTAACAGTAGGTTTTCGGGTTTCCGGCATTAGGTCGGAAGCGTTTATACCGAAAAAGCCCAATGAGGATGGAACGCGTCAAATCATCGTGCGTACCACCCTGGACCGGCTGACCTGGGCTAAGATTGATGGGAAACACGTCATGCTGAACCCCATGGATGAACCAGTACTGGCTGATACGGGGCAGGACAGTGATTACGTTCCTGCTTCGAACAACGATGATGAAGGGATAAGCGGCGTGTTTATTCCTGTAGCATCGGAGATGTCTAAAATACAGAAGGATGGTTGGGATGGGATTTTTAGCCCTTCACAACGCTAAAGTGAAATCGGTGCATTAATCGCCGACCAGCGTTATAAAGACTTCGGGAACCCTCCAGGGTTTCCGAAGCCTGCTTTTTTGGGCCGTCTTGAGACTTATCGCGGGGGAACAACAACGAGGTAAGGGTCTTTCTTAAAGGGCTAACCCTTTAAGAAAGACCCTTCGGGGTTTTTCATCTTCGACACCGCCGGCCGCCTGTCGCCGGTTAAAACAAGACAGCGCCCCTTTGTGCGGGTAATGCCGTGCCGCGATGATTTCGATCTATGGCCCCTTGAGTTGATCGGATGGAGGGTGTAGACAAGGCTAAGCGACGAGCGGTGTCTGTACAGTACATTTGGGCTCTATTAGTTCACTTCCTCCCAACCGTCACCACAGCTTCGACGGTCGAGGGTATTTCAACGGAAGGCCTAACGGCCTTCCTTCCGATGATCTGTGCTGTCTGGTGACGAGCGGGGAATGGGAAGGAAGCCTGAAAGGGTGCAAGCAGTGTTGTATTGAGGTTACAGAAGATTTAATCTATTGGTTGTTCGCCGTGACGACTGCGTTTTCAGTCGTAAGCACTATGTAGACTAGGAAGTTTAGTGCACGGTCTTCGTACCGTGTGGTCTTGACAGTCCATTGTTCATTCACCTCAGCTCTGCCCTCTCCCTCCCTAGACAGAGGATGTGCGGGGCTGTAACGAATGATCAAGGATATTGTGTGGCGGGTAGTTCTCCGCGTTTTTATCTCGCCAGATTAGCGTCGACATTAGATCTCGAAACTAGTTTGGCAAAAAGGTTAGAGCCGGGTGGTCTTCCAGCTCTAACCCATCTAAAGCCAACCTGAGCAGATCGCTTGATCTGTTCAGGTTTTTTTTTACCATCCCGCCGGGGAAAGCACCCCGGTACGGGATCATGCTTTCCCCGGTTTTTATCAACCCAGGAGAAAGTGCCATGTCAAATTTATTCGACGTCATTACCCACCGCATTATTGCGGAAATGGAAAACAGCCGGAGCTCTGGAAAACCCTTATGGAATGGGTCTTCCAGCGGGATCCCCGTTAATTTTAAAAGCAAGCAGCCCTATTCCGGGATTAACATTCTGACCCTATGGTTAAGTGCCGAAGATAACCAGTTTACCAGCAACCAATGGTTAACCTATCAGCAGGCCAGGGAACTTGGGGGGCAGGTGCGCAAAGGGGCGTCAGGTGCACTTTGTGTGTATTACAAAGCGATCACCCTTCAGGAGGAAACCATCAAGGGTGAGGTCGATGAAAGAACGATCCCTTGGGCAAAATCCTTCACGCTTTTTAATCTGGGTCAGATTGATGGCCTTGTGGATACCGGTGTATCAGACAGGCCCGGGTTTGATCCCATAGAGGATGCCGAAGCCATTCTGCAAAGCAGCGGGGCGAAAATTGTTGTGGAAGGCGCTCGGGCTTTTTATAGTCCCAGCAACGACGAAATTCACCTTCCAGACAGGACGCGTTTTACTAAAGCGGCGAATTTTTACGCCGTTGCGCTGCATGAGCTGGTTCATTGGACTGGACAGGATAGCCGCTTAGGACGTGAATTCGGGAAGCGTTTCGGGGATGAGGCTTATGCTTTTGAAGAGTTGGTTGCCGATCTCGGCAGTGCTTTTTTGAACGCGGATCTTGGTCTAATCGACGCCACCCTCGAAGGACACGCCAGTTATCTCAATGGTTGGCTGTCTGTTCTAAAGCGTGACAAGAAAGCAATATTCACTGCTGCAAGCCAGGCGGCCAAGGCCCATAAATATATTATGGATCTTGCGCGTGTGCCCTTACAGATATGTGCTTAGTGGTTTAGTGAATGTAACGTTTTGAAATAGTAATTTTGCGTACAACCTGCCCTTGGGGCATTAACCCACCCTTGCCGGGGAGAAATCTCCCTGCAAGGGGGCTATCCCCGGCTTTTTTTTGTCAGGAGAAAATTATGAAGATGGTGACCAAATTTACTGTGCGAGAGGAGTCGGTGGAGTGCCCATACTGCGGACATTTGAATAATAATTTGCTCGGAGATCCACGAGGCAAAGAAGCGGAATGTGCGGAGGTGATCTCTGTTTATTCCCGCGCCCAGGCCATTGCGGATGAGGTGTTGGTGGATGTTTCGGTAATTGCCCGTGAGGCGGGCTTCCGGATTCCGGTGGCACTCACCGCAGGTGTCTTTCGTGATTGTGTTGAGTGGCATGCCTCGGATAACGAGACATCCGGGGCAGGTCAGGATCAGGAAGGTCGATTGTGGGATGTGGTGTTTATGGCCTACAGTGCGGCCAAAGCTGAAAAGTCGGGCCAACAACGGGTACGGTATTCTCTTTACCGTGTGCCGCGTGATGGTAAAAGTCACCAGGCAAAGCGAGTGGATCTTGATCTTCATATCGGAGGCGGGGATCAGGGTGAGCCGGTTATCACCATTATGTTACCGGAGGAGGATTGAATTAATCCACACCCTAATGAATATTCCCCCTGCGCTTTTGGCAGGGGGTTTTCTCAAGATATTTATGTTGCAAAATGCCTTGAGAAAACCCGTTATGTATGGGACATTAATCCTTATAGTTTTGTCCGTGGCGACTGCGTACTCAGTCGTGTCCAGAATGCCTCGTGAACCGTGAAATAGGCACAATGTCCTTTCGGACATCGGTTCAGGCTTCAATGTGAGGCTCTCCGAAATAGGAGAGCCTGTTTTCTACTTCAATACTGCTGCATCATGCGATGCAATTTATCTACAACCCGTCGGGGGCTTTCCATACCCCAGCGGGGCATGGTATGTCTTTTTGGAGGCCTTTAAACCAGGAGAATGACCATGGAACTGTGGAGAGTGCACAAGCATTGCGACCTCGCAACGCTTGAAGAGTTACGAGAATTAGAGAAAAAGCTGATGTCCCTAATTCATGCAAGACAACTCTCGAATACTAACGCAGAAAAGGCGTTAAACATCGTTAAAAAGTACTTGCAGCGGAAAGAGTTGCAGGATTTATTTCATCACTAGCGATCAGCCCCGCTTTCACGCGGGGCGATTTTTTGACGATCAGTCACTCCCAACCGGGAAACCCGGCCAAGATAGCGTCTAATTCGGGGTCGGTACCGCGGGCGGTGGTGGACAGGGCTTGCATTTCCAGAGCAAAGCTTGCGTCTGCCGCTGCTTCGAACGCCGCTGCTGTGGTGATTTTTCTGACATCGTAGCCAGCGCGGGCAAAGTCTTTGCCCGAATGCGCAATGGCAGCACCGGTCAGTCGGATTTTTCCGCTGGCAGGGTCTTGTATAAAGAATTGGCGCATGTTTTTCATGTCAACCAATTTGACATAAACCATACTTATTTGCAAGTGACGCCATTCACGGTTACTGCCAGAGGTCTGATTAAAAGCCTGTATTTCTTTGAAAGAAGAGAGCCTGTTTTTACCATCGCCTGATTCATGCGCGTGTCTCAATCAGTTGAACTAACCTTCAGCTTCCATCGCCGTCGTTATGGCAAAAAACAATTTTACACATGGGCCTATATCAAGGGCCCCGATGGATCGCCTTTATCGCTCGGAGATCCATGGCCGTGTGTAAATCCTAAAAAATCAGAGCTTATCGAGGCGGCGCGGATTGCTCTAGCCCGCTTGCCAGACGAGGGCGTCGTAGCCAGCGTCTAACCCATCTACTTTTCATTCACCCGCAAGGGGCATCATTGCCCTGCAGGCGTGGTGTCTTTTGCGGATTTTTTTATCCCAAAGGAGCAACACATGCACAATCACAATCTTGCCGTAAACAACGACGTTGTAAAGCTTGTTAGTAAGAATCGTTTTGCGTGCCTATCAATAGATGCGCTTAACCCCGTGGAACAGCAGGTGCTGGTAGAAATGGCAATGCAGGTTTTGGAAGCCAGACACCAGCCAGGTGAATGCTTATCATCACCTACTCATGTCAAAACCTACCTGCAACTGCGGTTGGCGGGGCGCAAGACGGAGGTCTTCGCCTGCCTGTTCCTCGACCATCGCCATCGCGTGATCTGTTTCGAGGAGATGTTTCAGGGGACGGTGGATAGCGCTACGGTGTATCCACGGGTGGTGGTGCAACGTGCGCTGGAGGTTAACGCGGCGGCGGTGATCCTTACGCACAACCATCCCAGCGGCAACACTGAGCCGAGCAAGGCGGACATCACTCTCACCCAGCGAATGCAAGAGGCGTTAGGGCTGGTGGATATCCGTGTACTGGATCACATCGTAGTAGGCGCAGCAGAATCGGTATCGTTTGCCGAACGAGGCCTGTTGTAGTTGTAACGGGTTACTTTAGTTAATTTAAATCCAACCGTAAGGGGCAACACCACTCCCCTTGCGGGGCGTGGTTTGCCCCTTTTTTTTAATCATAGCCTAAGGAGCAAACCATGCAAACTCAACATGCCGTTGTTATTGATGACGTTGTAGAAATTAATGAAGAAGTCGGCGTGTCTGAGGGGAATGTGATCCCGCTGTCACAGTTCGTTGCCGATTTTGGTAGTGGCCTGTTGGCGGCTGTCAGTCAACAAAATCCACCCGTGTATGACGGGATACCCAATGACCGCCGTGCGGCTGTCATGCACGAACTGAAGCGTCAACTGTTTCCAGCACAAGCCGATGTGGTACAAGCCGTGACACAGTTGTTGTTGATGGATCACGGTGAACAGGCCGCGATTATCAATGCCGAGATGGGTACGGGGAAAACCATCATGGCCATCGCGACAGAGGCTGTCATGCATGCCGAAGGGTTTAGGCGTACGTTAGTGATCTCACCGCCCCATCTGGTCTATAAATGGCGACGTGAAATCATGGAAACCGTGCCCAAGGCGCGTGTCTGGATCCTCAATGGTCCCGACACCCTCCGTAAACTTTTACAGCTGAGGGCCATGCTCGGTACCGCACCCGGTGAGGACCAGGAGTTTTTTATCCTGGGGCGGGTACGGATGCGCATGGGTTTTCATTGGCGTCCGGTGTTTGTCGTGCGCAAGCGTTACGAACGTCGGTACATCGATGAGACCGCGCAGTCAGGTTTCAGAGGAGTGTATAAGGTGGCATACGCCGCGTGTGCGTGTTGCGGAACCGTGGTGCATGACG
>JBKJTS010000193.1:0-2890 GCA_046590885.1 Gammaproteobacteria bacterium | reverse complement strand
GAATGTTATATTCTTGCTATGACGAACTAGGAGTGGGTGACCCTATCTAGAGACCTATTGAACGCGACATTGAGTAAAGAGGGGTGCAACGCAAACAACTAACATCTTCATTTAATGGTGCCCAGAGACGGAATCGAACCGCCGACACGGGGATTTTCAATCCCCTGCTCTACCGACTGAGCTATCTGGGCGAATCTATCCGCAGCATAATATGCCACAGTTTTTTAAAGCTAATGCCAAGTCAATATCAAGTCAAGCCAAGCAGAACGCGTATTAGACCTAAGAGCGGAGATAAGGTCAAGGTGCAAAGCCTGTTTTTATGTATTTTAGATATCTACCATCCAGTATAATAATCCCTTGGGGACTGGAATCCGCTGGGATTGGGACCTTGAGTTTGCCAATATGGCCGGTAGTTTATATTTATATTTCATACCGTTACATATGAAATTACTCCCATTATCAATGAATCGGCCTTACACCATGGCATTGTCCCTGAAAAAAATCCTTTTATCGTTATTTTTTTCTTGTCTATCTTGCTGGGGTCACTTCGCCATCGCCGCGCCCATCTTGGGAACTCACCACCCCTCCAACGGACAAACCTGCGTGACTTGTCACGCACAGTTACCTGACACCGCAACGGCCTCGGGCTGCGTGAGTTGTCATACTGCAAAAAGTAGCGCTGCCCTGCTATTACCCATGCCACTGGCAGGCCGAGCAGCGCCTCAAACGTTGCCCAGTGAGATAATAACGCTCACCTCTGCCGGTGTAGAGGCGAACACACGCAACATTCCCGCAGCCACGCGCGTCGTAAGAGACGAGTTGCTCGCAGCAACCACCCCAGGGGAACGCGCCGCCAAACTTGGCCTACCCCACCCGCTGTCAATACCGATGTATTACCAAACCACACGTATTGGTGCATCACCCCATCAGATGTTACGCGTGCCTGCCGGAAAATTCATTATGGGCACCGATGCGCGGTTATCGGACGAAGGGCCACAACACACCGTACATTTGCCGTCTTACTGGATAGACAAATACGAGGTCACAAACCTGCAATACCAGCAGTTCATCGCAGCAACAGGTAAACGTGCGCCCGACCACTTTGTCAATCGCACCTTCCCCGCCGGCAAGGCGGATCACCCCGTTACCTTTGTGTCATGGCATGATGCTCACGCCTACTGCGCATGGGCGGACAAACGCCTGCCCACTGACCAGGAGTGGGAAAAGGCTGCGCGCGGCACCGATGGCCGCATGTTTCCATGGGGCCAGCAATTTGATATTAACCAGGTGAACACACCCGTGCGCTGGGAACGATTGAAAGAAAAAGGCGATACCACGCCCGTGGGTGCGTTTCCTGGCGGCGCCAGTCCGTATGGCGCGCTGGATATGTCGGGCAATGTATGGGAATGGACCGCCTCGTGGTACATGGCGTATCCTGATAATACAAAAATCAGCGAAAATTACGGCGAAATTTATAAGACATTGAAAGGCGGCTCATGGTGGGATTGTTCTTTTTATAAATGTGGAATTTCTGCACCAGTATTCAACCGTGCCTTTTTCAACGCCAAAGTGAAAAACGCCAGTTTCGGGTTCAGATGCGCTAAAGATGATAAATAATCATCCAGTGACATTAACGCTACCCATCGCCATACTGGCCATAATACTGGCAAGCTGCGGCAAACAGGAAAATCCCCCTGCTGTTCAGATACCGCCAGAGGCAGGAACGCCAAAAACCGCGATGGCACCTGCCAGGGGTGATGCTATGCAGCTGATCCCTGCCAGTGAGTTTGTGATGGGCAGCAACAAAACCGACGATGCAGGTCTGCAAAAAGAATACGGCTTTGTTAATCCATTATATGTAGATGAGCGTCCACCGCATAAAGTCACTTTGCCTGCGTTCAAGATCGACACATACGAAGTCACCAATGCACAGTACAAGGTATTTATTCAGCAGACCAAAGCGCTCGATCCACCGGCCTGGATACAAAACGGTTATAACGTACGTGATGAAAAACTGCGTGGTGCGACTCTGGAAAATTTGCGCTGGGTCGCCCGGGACTATTTCAAGCTCGATAAAGACCCCAGCGCGATGACTCGCGAAACGCTACTCACGGAACTGGAAAAAGTGCAGAAACTGCGCGACACCCTGCCCGTTACAGGCGTCACTTGGGACGATGCCTACAGCTATTGCACATGGGCTGGCAAACGCCTGCCCACTGAAGCCGAATGGGAAAAAGCCGCGCGCGGCCCGCATGGGCATGAATACCCGTGGGGTACGCAATGGGATGCCAAAAAAGCCAACACGGGGGTAGGTCAGACAGATAATGGCGAAGCCACCGCACCCGTTGGCTCATACCCCAACGACATTTCAGGTTACGGCGTATTTGACATGGCAGGTAACGTTTCGGAATGGGCCGCCAACTGGTATCAACCCTACCCAGACGCCACCTATAAACATGAAGCCTTTGGTGAGATCCATAAAGTTATACGCGGTGGCGGCGCAGGAGACGGCCACTACGCCCTCAGCTCGTTCTACCGCACTGCACGGCGCGCCCATGCTGATCCTTCCGCAATGAGTACCGACGTGGGATTTCGCTGTGCCCAATCAGTAGGATAACGAGAAATGAATGGTCGCGTATGAACCTCTATTGATCTGGCCAAAAAAGCGTCTGCCATAAAGAGCGTACCTTTGGCCGAGAAACACCGCATTCAGGTTTTTATGAAAGACTCCCACTGTCAGCTTCTTATAGATGCAGCCAAGTATGAGGCAATACGCTATACTTTGTTGTTTCCACACACTATCGGCTATTAGCCTGAATATAATAATGTCTATGACGCACGAAAAAATTCCCCGCAAAATCCTCGTCACCAGCGCCCTGCCCTACGCCAA
>JBKJTS010000142.1:0-4368 GCA_046590885.1 Gammaproteobacteria bacterium | reverse complement strand
GAAGTGCGTGAGCCCAGCCCCGCGCCCGGGTTTATCCGTAATGACCTGCCTATGCCCGGACGGAGTATGTATGTTGAGTTACGCTATGTCCTGTAATTTCCCGGTGAGTTGTGGTGTTTGAGTCTATATAGATTTCTGCCCTTGGTCGAAATGACACCCTTTTATTGAGTGAACCGCACTAACATTACCGTGTCATACTTTTCAGGCAATATATCGAACATAACCATGCATAGTCTATACCCTTCCCGTGCGGTAGTTTTTTGGTTATTTTCAGCAGTGTATCTATTTTTCACCCTGGCTGTGCCACGTGTTGTGAGCGCGGATCCAATACCCGTGGCTGTGATTTATCCCGACCTGCCTCCCCCATATAATCGTGTGTTATCACAAATTATTTCCGGAATTAAGCAGCAGAAGGGAATCAACGTCATAGAATATCCCCTAGGTGATGAGTATGAGAGTGCAGCTTTACGCAAAAAACTGGAGCAGCAGAATACCCAAGCCGTGATTGCTTTGGGTAGGCGGGGCACCGAGGCAATACAAGCACTGAAGTGGGACAAGCCCGTTATAGTAGGTGCGGCATCTCTGACATCAACCCTCACGAATATGTATGGTAAATCTCTCAGTGCTATTCGATTATCCCCCGCCCCGGATTTATTGTTTGCGCGGCTTCGTGAATTTTCACCCCAGTCAAAACGAATTATTGTCGTCACCCGCGCTCCTGTAAGTATCGTGGAGGGTCGAATGTCCCTCGCAACCGCTACAGAAGAAGCATGGCTGTTGAGCGCCGCACGTGAGGCTGCTAAAAAATACGATTTTGAACTGGTGGTTTATACGGCGGTTGATGTATATGGGGCAGCGAATCTCTACCGTAGGATAATGGAAAGTATTCAACCGGAAACTGATGCATTGTGGTTACCGCCAGATGATGAATCGATAGATATACGGAGCATTCTGCCCCCCATACTGCAAAGTGCATGGGATCGTAATGTGATTATATTTTGTAGTACCCCTGCCTATGTAAAACGGGGCGCTTTGTTTGCGTTGTATCCTGATAATCTCAGCACGGGACGGCATTTGGCTGTTTTAGCTATGGATGCAGTTAAGAATGGACGGGGCAGGATATTGTCCATACCAGAGGCATTAATTGCAGTGAATATACGAACTGCAGAGCACCTTAGATTACGGAAAATAGACCAGAAAGATCAGAATTTTGATGCGGTATATCCCGCGCCATGATGCCTGTAGTGAAGAAAATAAATAACTATTTGTTTTCTGGAAGAGGAAAGTTCAGCCGCCAGTTATCCTGGACTTTTACTTTGGCAATATTGGTCTTTTCTGTAGCATCCGCCGTGTTGACGTTTTTAGCTATCAGTGCAAATCTTGAAGATAACCTTATTAAACAAGGCTATCAAATCACTAATAATTTTGCTGCTCAAAGCCAACTGGCACTGCTGTATGGGTCTCCTGAGAATATCAAGGATACACTAAGTATTGCTATGAAATTCCCAGATGTTAAACATATTTCTATTCGCGAAAGGAATGGTGCGGTGTTAATTTCAGAAGGCTTAACGCCTGTGCCCGCTGCAGAAACCAGGCTGGAGTGGGCGGGTGATACAGCCATGTTAGCTCATGAAAGCGAGGATTCATGGTATTTCACTGCGCCTGCTTATAGTAATAATGAGGATGTTGACGACAATCCATTAGGCTTGGCACCTATGAAAAAAGAGTTACTGGGGTACGTGCAGGTGGAAATTGGCAAAGCCAGCCTGAAAGAGATGCAATATAATGTTTTAATTAATAATATTTTTATTTCCATGGGGATTTCAATTATAGTTTTGTTGATCCTGCATTGGAAGACAAAAAATTTGCTGATGCCACTCCATAATCTTAGTGCGACTATGAAAGAAGCGGAGTCGGGTACTTTGAACGTACGTGCAAATCTTCAAGGACCTGATGAAGTGTCAGGTATGGCCCGGGTATTTAATAATATGATGTTTGTGCTTCACCAACGGGAAGAAGATTTAATAGAAAAAAATTCAATGTTGAATACGGAAGTTGAGGAGCGATACCGCATTGAGCAGGAAATAAAAAATAATGAAGCGCGATTGAATGCAATTATCAATAATATTGTGGATGGGGTGGTGATTATTGATGGCAAGGGAAATATTGATTCAGTGAATCCCTCTGCTGAAACCATTTTTAATTGCAAGTTAGTAAATATGAAAGGTAAGCGTATCACGGAGTTTATTACATCCAGAAATAAAGATGATCGAAATAGCCTGATTTATGATGCATTATCAAAAAATAGTCAGGTTATTGGGGTGCTTCATGAAGCTTTAGGTAAGAAAAAAGGGGGTCATGTTTTTCCCATTGAAATGGCATTTAGCTCAGTATCACGAGCTAATGATGAGCCTTTGCTCGTTGCGGTAATACGTGATATTACAGAGCGTAAGCGAATTGAGGCTGAGTTGAAAAAGGCTCATGATCTGGCGTTGGAGGCATCACGCACTAAATCAGAATTCCTCGCGAATATGAGCCATGAAATTCGTACACCCATGAACGGTGTGCTAGGCATGAGCCAAATGTTGTTGCAAACCGATTTAAATCCAGACCAGCGCGATTTTGCAGAAACGGTATATTCTTCAGCCGAGAATCTGCTTGCAATCATTAATGATTTGCTGGATTTTTCGAAAATTGAAGCTGGAAAGGTAAATTTAGAAAATATCGATTTTAGTCTTTCTGATATTGTTGAGGAAGTGATCCAGCTGTTTTCAGAAAAGTCTTATGCCAAGGGCTTGGAGTTGATTTCATTCGTGCACGCTGATGTGCCTGTAAGAGCATGCGGTGATCCGGGCCGGTTGCGGCAAATCCTAAATAATTTAATTGGCAATGCGATTAAATTTACTGATTGGGGCTATGTAACATTGCATGTAATTCTCAAAGAAACTCACGATAATCAGTTAAAAATACAGTTTGAAATTACGGATTCTGGAATTGGTATTGACACCGAGGTACGTCAAAAATTATTTACATCATTCACACAGGCAGATAATTCTATTACTCGCCGCTATGGTGGTACGGGATTAGGCCTCGCAATTTCAAAACAGTTGGCTGAGCTCATGGGTGGGAATATTGGTGTTACCAGTGAACCGGGTAAAGGCAGTACTTTCTGGTTTACCATTAATCTTGAAAAGCAATTAGTTATTTCGTATTTTGAATCGTCATTATTCCGAGAGTTTAAGGATGTAAGAATATTAATAGTGCAGCAAAATAATCCCTACCGATGTGTTTTGCAACAGAAAATATCTGCTTGGGACATGATTGTCGATGTTGCTGATGATGGGCAATCTGCTATCAGAATGTTAGTTTCAGCCGCAAGCAGGGGAGCGGCGTATCATCTTCTTTTAATTGATGAGCTAATGCCAGAAATGGAACATTTTATGCTGCCACATGCTATAAAAAAAGATGTGCGAATTTCTGAAGTGAAATTAGTGGTTCTGAGAACCTGGAGAAATAGCAACATTCATAACATTAATATTGCGGCCCACGGCATAGTCGGCTTATTATCCCGGCCTATAAAAATCAAACATTTTCATGCGTGCTTGAGTGACATTTTTGGTAAAGAAAAACCCAGCGATACTACTAAAGAGAGGAATATTACCGTTGCTGATGTGCCTGAAAAATATGATCAACGTGTATTGCTTGTTGAAGATAACATTGTTAATCAAAAGGTAGCACTGAAGATGCTGGAGAAACTTGGTTATCATGCCTATCTGGCTAATGATGGCATGGAGGCACTGTCGATGTTAGCTGATAAACATTATGATCTTATTTTAATGGATGTTCAAATGCCACGCTTGGATGGCTATGAAACTACGATGAAAATTCGCGCTTCTGAGAGAAACTTTGCGCATATTCCCATTATTGCCATGACAGCAAATGCCATGGATAGTGATCGGATGAAATGCCTGAATGCAGGTATGGATGATTATTTGTCAAAACCGGTAAAGGCTGATGTATTGGCTACCCTATTGATGAAATGGTTGCCTAATTTAAAACCCCAGGATGCCAGGGATGATTTGAGTGCTTTTGATGCATCATCACATTCTGAGTTACCATTGAAAGAGCATACCAACCACGAAGTCGCTTTGCATAGCGCTCCGCCCCTGCTGGCTCAAGGACATTTCCTGGCATCACCGGAGTTCAAAGCCCAGGAACAGTGTTTAAACATGGACAAAGTAAAACTCCCTGCTGTCGATGCTAAAACATTGCAAACTCTGCGTGAGTTGATGGGAAATTCCTTCGCTGAACTGATCCATTCCTTTCTGGATAGCGTACCCCCGCACTTAGCACGGCTGCATGATGCTG
>JBKJTS010000109.1:0-3074 GCA_046590885.1 Gammaproteobacteria bacterium | reverse complement strand
ATCCTGCTGCGCCATGGCAAAGCTGGTGCTGCTGATCAGGGTTTTCAGCGCAGCCTGGGGGATGGAAAACTGCAGCAGGTTTTCAAATGAACCAATGTTGGGAAATTCCGTGGCGGGTAGCGTCGACAATACAAACCGGCTTTTGCCTGAGCGCATCACCGCACGTGCCCCGGATTCTTCGGCGTTACCTTCGGTGCTGATTTCAATCTGTGCCTGTTCAGGCAAAGCACGGCAGATATCGATGAACTTGCGTGCCGGCAGTGTTACGTTCCCTTCGTCAGTGCAGTCGAGCACGGTGCGCGCTGACATTTCAATTTCAAGGTCAGTGGCAATAATCAACAATCCTTCCTGACTTGCTTTCAGCAAGACGTTAGAAAGTATCGGCAAAGTCTGTCGCCGTTCTACCACCCCTGCAACCAGCTGTAGGGGTTTTAAAAGGTTTTCACGTTGGATTGAGAATTTCATAATATTATTAACCTAAATAATATATTTATTATTACTATTATTAGCTTTTTAAAAACTGTGGGTAACCATTATATATATATTAATTACAACGTCTTACGTAAAGTATAAATAAGCTGTTAAGTACTTGGCAGAACCCCTGTAAAGCTGTGGATCAATTGTTAATAACTAATTAATTTAAAAAATTATAAAAAATATCCACATGTTATTAACAGTATGTTGATAGAACCATTAACAGTCATTGATTATGTTGATAAAGTTCTTAACAAGTTAGAATAATCCTCGTTAATATGTTTATCACTTTCACGCAATTGCGCAATTTTACGGTGCGCGTGCAATACAGTGGTGTGATCGCGCCCACCAAACGCACTACCAATCTCTGGAAGGCTATGTTTGGTTAATTCTTTGGATAATGCCATGGCGAGCTGGCGTGGCCGTGCCAGCGAGCGGGTGCGGCGCTCTGAGAGCAGATCCACCACCCTGATTTTATAGTATTCGGCTACAGTTTTCTGGATATTTTCAATGGTTACCAGACGATCTTGCAACGCCAGCAAATCACGTAGTGCTTCTTTGGCAAAATCCAGTGTCAGCGGCTTGCTGGTAAAACGAGCGTTAGCCAGCACACGACGTAACGCGCCTTCGAGCTCACGCACATTGGAACGAATGCGTTTGGCAATAAAAAAAGCAATTTCATTAGGCAATATACATTCCATTTGTTCAGCCTTATTCATGAGGATTGCCACACGGGTTTCCAGCTCCGGGGGCTCAATATGTACTGTCAGCCCCCAGCCGAAACGTGATTTAAGCCGCTCTTCCAGACCATTTACTTCTTTTGGATAGCGATCACAAGTCATGATAATTTGCCGCTGCCCTTCCATTAAGTAATTAAACGTATGAAAAAACTCTTCCTGCGAGCGCTCTTTGCCCGCGAAAAACTGAATATCGTCGATCAGTAGGCTGTCCACCGAACGGTAGTAGCGTTTAAATTCATCAATAGTATTATGCTGCAGGGCTTTTACCATATCGCCAACAAACTGTTCGGAATGCAGATACACCACTTTGGTAGCGGGATTACGCTGCATAAACAGATTGCCGACGGCGTGCATCAAGTGGGTTTTGCCAAGGCCCACTCCGCCGTAAATAAATAACGGGTTGTAAGCGCCGCCGGGGTTTTCGGCGATCTGCATTGATGCGGCGCGTGCCAGTTGATTAGACTTTCCCGCAACAAAGGTATCAAAGGTAAACTCACTGCGCAGGTTATTGAAGTGATCAATATCCGCGTGTTGATCTTTGCGTAAAAAGCCTTTTTTAGGGGATGCCACGCGCGTAATCGGGCCCACTACGGCGCTACTTATTCCGGGGGCTGTGCTGTTATTGCGCTCACGTGGGTGGGTGGCAGCAGCACTGCCAATTTCGAAAATCAGTTGGTGAGGGATTTCTGCATTACAGGTAGCCAGAATGCCGGTAATTAAGGGCGTGAAGCGTTCGCGTACCCAGTCCAACACGAACTGGTTGGGCGCCAGCAGACGCAATGCAGCGCCATCGTCAACGGCGTGCAGTGGCCGGATCCAGGTGTTGAATTGTTGCGGCGTAAGCTCGCTGGCAAGACGTTCTAGGCATCTTGGCCACAAGGATGAATCCACTAAAATCTCCTGCACAGGTATTTCCGCACATCATCATGATATGTCATGAAGGCATGGATTCTATACCTGTTGAAAAAAGTTATCCACAACTTTTTCAAGCGCATAGTTAGTGTATAAGATATTGATTTTTATATATTTAATCCCATAAATAGCGGCCCGGTGCAGCTCCAAAAGCGTTGATTCATATCAACAAATATTTTTTGTGGTTATCCATGAGAAGGATTTTCAGATGATGGTATGATGCTTCCCATGAACCCATCCCCTCTGCACACCCTTCGTACAATTTTTGGCTACAGCGGATTTCGGGGTCATCAGGGCGAAATTATTGAGCAGGTGCTTGGTGGCGGTGACGCACTTGTGTTGATGCCCACGGGAGGTGGTAAGTCACTGTGTTACCAGATTCCGGCGTTGTTGCGACCGGGCACTGGCATTGTCGTGTCGCCGCTGATCGCACTGATGCAGGATCAGGTAGACGCGTTGTTGCAATTAGGCGTGAAGGCGGCGCTGCTTAATTCCAGTCTCGACGCCGCTACCGCCACCCAGGTAGAACAGCGCCTGCTGCGCGGTGAGCTGGATCTGCTTTATGTGGCGCCCGAACGGCTGATGACAGCGCGTTTTCTGCAACTGCTGGAGCGCCTCCGTCTGACCACGGGCCTGGCGCTGTTTGCTATCGACGAGGCGCATTGCGTGTCACAATGGGGCCATGATTTTCGCGCTGAATATTTGCAGCTTTCAGTGCTGCATGAACGCTTTCCGCAAGTGCCCCGCATGGCCCTCACCGCGACTGCCGATGCCCCCACCCGCAGCGAAATTGTTGAGCGCCTCGGGCTAACAGAGGCTCGCCAGTTTGTCTCGAGCTTTGATCGCCCCAACATCCGTTACCACATTGTGCAGAAGGCGAATGCGCGCAAACAACTGCTGGCATTTCTGCAAGCTGAGCATCGCGGTGACGCCGGCATTATTTATTGT
>JBKJTS010000228.1:0-3884 GCA_046590885.1 Gammaproteobacteria bacterium | reverse complement strand
CGGCACACCATTGTCGTTGCAGCTCACTGGGCGTAAGCGCCGCAAATAGCATGCTCAGTCTTTGTCGCGTGAGCGGTCGGGGAGATAGGTAACAAAAAAGTCCGGGGGACATGGGTAACACCCTATTTGCGTTTTAGTTTGCCATATTCATCCTCGATACGCATGTGCCGCTTGTGCAATCTTCCCAGCTTAAGTGGCCCGAAATAAACATTCCAGATTCCGTCATCGATTTCTTCTAAGCCAACATACTCACCGGCACATACGATCGAGACGTTGACCCAGCCCTTATTCCAACGAATACCGCCATTGGCACTGACATAACGTACCTCAACCCGATCTGGATATTCCAGAGGGGGTATTTTGTTGGGCATCTCCCGTCGTGAAGGTTCATAGATTGATGCGGGCGGGCGTTTCCTGATCAAGCGCCTCGTGTGGACGCTCCTGATTAAACTCTTCACGAAAGCGGTTGAACTTGCGTTGCTGCGCATTCAAATTAGCGGCGGCGGGCCGCGTCGTCTCAGCCTTTAACGTACGATGCATGCGCTTGTGCCGCCCATTCTGTTGCGGCTTACCGGGTTCGATCAGCTCAGGCAGAATGCCCAGCCGCACCCACCAGGGAGCTTGGCTTGAGCAGTTTGGTGGCTGATACGTATGGCATCATATTTGCCATAACTACAGCCTAACCAAAATCAATCGAGTCTGAGCATGAGGTTTTCACTCGCCACGTTGGCTGCAGTGGAAGGTTTCCTATACCCGGCGCTATCAGCGTCAGAGAGTGTTTGTCCCGTACCTTGTCGCGCCCCTGATACAGGAAGTCTGGGTTCGGCCACCGTGAGACCCTTCTGGCTGGTATCCGATGAAAGGTGTAAGCCCAGGTGGATTAGGCCACATAAGAAATTATTCCTGAGGTAAGTCATTGGTTGGCATTGACAGAGGGGCTAATTCTATACCAGACTGGTGCAAAGAAAGGCGCCTGTTAGGGCGTCTAATTAATGTTAGCCACTATGAATATTAATTTCGCCTCATCTGAACATGCAGCCCAAATCGCTGCTTAACACGCGGCAAATTGGGCTGCAACATACAGCGATGTCTTGAGCCCGTTTTATCTAGAACGTGTCGTCCCGACGGAGCGCTTGGCTATCTGGCAGGAACGTTTTGAAAATCCGAAAGTAAATCAATTTGTATTGGTCGCCAAAGAGGCGGGGGTAGTAGTCGCGTTTGCCTGTGCATTCGTTGGAGAGCATTCAGATTGGGGTTCATATCTCGAAAACTTACACGTCAAGCAATCTCATCAGGGTCGTGGCGTAGGCAGTAGTTTGCTTTTGCAGGTTGCCGCCATCTGTGAGCAAAAACGCCCGGGCCAAGGCTTGTACCTTTTAGTGAACCAGTCCAATTTACGTGCACAGAAGTTTTATTTGGCACTTGGCGCTCAAAATTCTCAAGCAGCGGTTTGGAATGCGCCCGACGGCACCAGTGTCCCAACTTTTCGGTTTATTTGGCCATCCGCAGCCACTCTTGCGGAAAACGCGGCTAACCCATCATTCAATCGGGCGCGGTAAGCCCCGCATGTTTCCTGTTGCGGCCTTGGCGCGCCGCTCAATTCAAACGTTGAGGCTGTAGAAAAACCCCATCGGAAAATTTCCAAATGAACTCTGACGAAAACCGACCTCGTAGACCGCCCCAGAATCGACGATCTCTCTGTCGGGAGGGGGTTTTCCACTCCTCAATTTCACCGCTTAAGCGGTGCCAAATAGTTTTCTACACCCACGTTAGGCGCATATAGGAAAGTTCTATGAAAGCTGAAGGAAAAAAAATTACTTTACAGATCAATAGTGTTGTAACTCACGTAGATGGCTATTGGCTGCGGCATTACGCCAGTGACTTTCTTTCTGCTGCACAATCATTCGAACTACCCAAAAAACGGTTTTCGCCAGTACGCTATTATCTTGTATGTCATTCCATAGAATTATCACTAAAGTCATTTTTGTTTTCCGCTGGATTCAAAAAGAAAGACAGGAAGGGGTTGAAACACGATTTAGAAAATGCTCTTGGCGTAGCTGAAGCTAATGGATTGAGTAGTCACATTGATATTACACCAGCTGATCGAGTAAATCTGATAAAAGCAAATAGGCTATATCTAAAAAAGGAGTTTGAGTATTTTGAGAGTCTAGAAACAATTTACGACCCTCACGACTTTAATTTGGGCGCCCTTGAATCATTTGCGGCTCGCTTGATTGACGCAATTGAGGCCCCGGTTAGGAACAATATGTTGGAATAATGTTTAAATATGGAAAGCTTGAAAGAAAAAACGTTTAACTCGGCGCTCAAGAGGACACACCTTACGTCGCGCCTCTTATATTGGCGTTATGTGTAAACTCAATGATGAGCGTAGCAAGGATTAGGAGCTAGATATGGCAGGCGGTTGGACACGAGACGGCGCGGTGCAGGAACAAATCGAAGCTAGCATTGAAGACGCAGTGAAGCAGGCAAGGAGTAACATTAAGTCCGGCGAGAGTTCCAAGTTTTGCGAAGAATGTGGGTTGGCTATTCCAGAGGCTAGGCGTGAAGCGGTTCCAAGAGTGCAACTTTGTGTAACTTGCCAATCTATTTTTGAAGGTAAAGTAGTTGCCACGGACGGAATTAATCGTCGTGGCAGTAAGGATGGTCAACTGAGGTAATGTGGTCGGTAACTGGTGGCGTATGCCAACACATAACAACTCAATGAACTATGCTCCTTCGGCGCCGGTGGACTTCTTTCACGGTTAGCGGGATTTGAACAATCTCGGTTCCGTCGACGTTCAACGTTCGGCCAGCCCCTCTAAGTTGGGCGTCAGTTAAGCGGCGCCCTTTTGTCATTTAAGGGGATAGATCATGGAGGCTAATCAAGTCAGAATCGTTCAATACTTTAACGGCAAGCAACAAAGCATTATTTCTCTATTCCAACGACCGTACACATGGAATAAGCGAAATTTTCAATCGTTAATGCTTGATCTTGATTTAATGTAAGTTTATTTTCGTTTATCTATGCTCACATAGTCCCGCGCTGCCGGACCATCATACACCTGACGGGGCCTGCCGATGCGCTGGTCAGGCTCGGCGATCATTTCCATCCACTGCGCTACCCAGCCCACCGTGCGTGCCACAGCGAACATCACGGTGAACATGTTGGTGGGTATGCCGAGTGCTTTGTAAATGATGCCTGAATAAAAATCCACGTTGGGATAAAGTTTTTTTGCGATGAAGTAATCATCTTTCAGTGCGGCTTCTTCCAGCCGCAGTGCCAGCTCAAACAGTGGGTCGTTGGGATTGCCCAGTTTCTGTAAAACTTCGTGGCACATGTGGCGAATGATGCGTGCGCGTGGGTCATGGTTCTTGTATACGCGATGCCCGAACCCCATTAACCGGAATGAATCATTTTTGTCCTTGGCTTTATCCAGATATTTCGGAATATTCTTAACGTGGCCAATTTCTTCCAGCATGCGCAATACGGCTTCATTGGCGCCGCCGTGGGCTGGCCCCCACAACGCGGCAATGCCTGATGAGACGCAGGCGAACGGGTTGGCGCTGGAGCTGCCAGCCAGTCGCACTGTAGAGGTGCTGGCATTTTGTTCGTGATCGGCATGCAGGGTGAAAATAAGATCCAGAGCCTTCTCAGCCAGCGGATTTACTTGATATTCCTCACAAGGTACGGAAAACATCATATGCAATAAGTTACCGCAATAACTGAGTTGGTTGTTGGGGTAAATAAATGGTTCGCCGATGGAATGTTTGTAACTGGCGGCTGCGATGGTGGGCATTTTGGCAATCAGACGGTGCGCGGCGATATCGCGGTGACGGGGATTATGGATGTCTGTTGAATCGTGATAGAACGCCGAAAGCGAGCC
>JBKJTS010000261.1:0-2510 GCA_046590885.1 Gammaproteobacteria bacterium | reverse complement strand
CTGCACGAGTAAATTCATTATCATGATCTGATGATGCAAATCGAGGTGATTGGCAGGTTCATCCAATAAAAAAAGTTGTGGGTTCTGCGTCAGCAATGCCGCAATCGCCAACCGCTGTCGCTCTCCGCCTGAGAGTGTATCTACCTGACGTGCCGCCATGTCAACCAACTCCATTTGCGCAAGTGCCTCGCGTGCCTGCCTGCGGTCTTCTTCACTCTCCCAGCGCCAGGCGGTTAAATAGGGATGACGGCCAATTAATACTGTTTCTTGAACTGTGCTGGGGAAAGAATCCTGGCTATGCTGGAAAAGCACACCCAGACATTGGGCGATGTGACGGCGCGACATTGTGCTGAGCAGCTGATTTTCTAAATGAATGGTGCCGGCCTGTGACGCACGCAAACCCGCCAGCGTGTGTAACAAAGTGGTTTTTCCTGCACCATTCGGCCCCAGCATACCCCAGCATTCACCGCGTTTGAGGACAAAATTCCAATCACGGCACACTGTCTTTCCAGCAACAGTAACAGTCAGTTTTTTAGCTTCTAAAAAAACCGGCATCATCTCAGCGGTGCCCACGCTGCAACAAATACAGGAACACTGGCACACCAAGTAACGCCGTGATCACACCCACTGGTAATTGCTGGGGCGCCACTACGGTACGCGCCAAGGTGTCAGCCACCGTAAGCAAACTGCCGCCTAACAGCACGGCAGCAGGTAATAATATCCGCTGATCATTACCCACCACCAGGCGCAGCACATGCGGCACGATCAATCCAACAAAACCAATACTCCCCGCCAATGTCACCGCAACTGCCGTGAGCAGCGAAGCAAGCACATACACTTGCAGACGCAGCGGTTGCACCGCTACCCCCAACGCACTCGCCTGCATTTCGCCGCGCGATAGTGCATTAAGTTGATGCGCCAGCGGCAGACACCATATCATACCTAGTAGTAACACTGCCCATCCCACACCCGGATTCTGTACATGACTCAAATCGCCCATCAGCCAGAACAACATGCCACGCAAATGGGTATCAGGACTTATGGCGAGAATAAAACTGATCACAGCGCCCCATCCCGCCGCGATTACGACGCCGGTCAACAACAAACGTGTTGATGTCCAACTACCATGGCCACGCGCTAAGGTGAATACCAGCATCATGGATAATAATGCCCCGCCAAATGCACTGCCAGTGAACCATACACCGCTTGCACCAATCAGTATGCATGACAATGCGCCGACGGCGGCGCCACCGGAAATACCCAAAATATACGGATCTGCCAATGGATTGCGCAGCAATACCTGCATCAGCGCGCCAGCCAATGCCAGCATACCGCCGGTAGCAAAGGCAGCCATCGCGCGCGGTAGACGTAAGTCCACAACCAGGTTATGGTATAACCCCTGCTCCCCCTGCAATACCGCCCATAAATCCTGCCAATGTATTGTAATGCTACCCAGTGCCAAAGCTGACAGCAGGCTCATGCCCGACAGCAGTAGCAATCCAGTCAGCACTAAACGTGAAGACATCAACGCAGGCTGATAATCGGCCATCCCCGCAAGCGAGCATGCCTGGCCAGTGTCTCATCAGGGTCTACCGCCACCGGGTGTGTTACCAATTCCAGTAAGGGCAAATCATTAAGTGAATCACTGTAAAACCAGCTTGACGCCAGGTTCATACCAGTGGCTTTCAACCATAGTTTCAAATTTTCCACTTTACCTTCACGGAAACACGGCGTGCCACTGACATTGCCCGTGTAACGACCCTGCTTTACTTCCGGCTCAGTGGCGAGCAGATGTTCCACACCCAGCATCGCTGCGATGGGTTGGGTAACAAAACGATTGGTAGCAGTAATGATTAACAGGGTATGGCCTTGATCACGGTGCTGGTGTAATAAAGCCCGTGCTGCAGGCAACATAATGGCCTCGATTTTTTCTTGGATAAATTTCTGGCGCCATTCATGCAACGTAACCATGGCGTGTTGTGAAAGCGGCTGCAAAGAAAAACGCAGAAACTCATAAATATCAAGCGTCCCTAATTTGTATTCTTCATAGAAACGCCGATTTTCGCGTTCATAATACTCACCATCCACCAAGCCCTGCTCAATTAAAAAACGTCCCCACAGATAATCGCTATCACCACCGAGAAGGGTATTATCCAGATCAAAAATTGCAAGATTCAACACATCCACCCCATTTAACTTTTTTCTGCCATTGTCATATTATTACCCGTGACCACTTCGCACAGCCTGCTAGCGCATTATATATCTTTGACAATAACCTGTCTGAGTCACATAACAAGGTAGCCTTACCCGTGGCGTTCAATATCGCCTTGCCGATAGGCAAAAAACCACATCCTGATATTGACTGAAATCGTTGTCAGGATTAAGCGTGCTAGCGCCACTTATTCGGAGTAAAATTAGCAACGTCCCTTCCATTGTGAAACCTTACGCATGTCGAATCCGTCTCCAAATACCATGAAGAACTACATCGGACGCATCGCCACTGGCCCTGA
>JBKJTS010000237.1:0-34416 GCA_046590885.1 Gammaproteobacteria bacterium | reverse complement strand
CAGCCACATTGATACGCTGGCGCGCTTTTGCGACACGCGCACCATTACCTATGTTACTTGTGATGATCCGCAAGATGAACATTACACCGAATTAAAAGCCATGGAAAACGAACTTAAAGCTTTTCACACCCGTGATGGGCAGCCGTATACCTTGGTTCCCCTACCTTGGCCGCAAGCAAAATATGACAATAATGGTCATCGCTTACCCGCCACCTACGCCAATTTTCTGATTATTAATGAAATGGTGCTGGTGCCCATCTATGCTGATAAGGCCGACAAAACGGCGTTGATGCAGATAAAGAAATGCTTTCCGCAGCGGGAAGTGATTGCTGTGTCGTGCCAACCCTTGATTTTACAACATGGCAGTTTGCACTGCGTGACTATGCAGTTACCTGCGGGAGTTTTGTGATATGAACAGGGTCGCGCCAAAAAAAATCCGCGTTGGCTTGATCCAACAATCCTGCAGCGAAGATCGTGCCGCGAACCTTGATCGGACGATTGCAGGAATCCGTGACGCAGCGCAACAGGGCGCCCAACTGGTGCTATTGCAGGAGTTGCATACCAGCCTTTATTTTTGCCAGACAGAAGACACCCGCTGTTTTGATTTGGCTGAGAATATTCCCGGCCCCAGCACCGCACAATTGAGCAAAATTGCAGTTGAACTCAACCTCGTAGTCGTAGCATCGTTATTTGAACGCCGCGCAGCCGGCTTGTATCACAATACCGCTGTGGTACTGGAAAGGGATGGCAGCATTGCGGGCAGATACCGCAAAATGCATATTCCCGATGATCCAGGTTTTTATGAAAAGTTTTATTTTACTCCTGGTGATTCACGCGGTGCCAATTCGAATGGCGATATGGGATTCACCCCCATCAACACCTCTGTAGGCTGTTTAGGAGTACTGGTATGCTGGGATCAATGGTTCCCCGAAGCCGCGCGGCTCATGACTCTGGCGGGGGCAGACATGCTGCTCTACCCCACCGCCATTGGCTGGAGCCCAGACGACGACACACCAGAGCAAACCCGCCAACACGACGCCTGGATCACTATCCAGCGGGCTCACGCTATTGCCAACGGACTGCCGGTGTTGGTGTGCAATCGCACCGGCTTTGAAGCTGATCCTTCCGGTCACAGTGCCGGTATACAATTTTGGGGGTCAAGCTTTGTCTGCGGCCCCCAAGGTGAGATTGTAGCCAGTGCCATGGCAGATTCCCCGAGTGTCTTGATCACCGACATAGACATGATTCGCAGCGAACAGGTGCGACGCATTTGGCCTTATTTGCGCGACCGCCGCATTGATGCTTATGCTGATTTGGTAAGGCGTTATCGGGATTAAAGCCAGGGGTAGATTTCTCGTTGCTCGTGATAGATTAAAATCATTTTTCGCTATGTGCGAAGTACTGCATTAATTTCTCTAACCTCAATCCCCCGCTCCAGCATGCGCTGTTTGGCTTGGGCGACGGTATACTCGCAGAAGTGGAAAATGCTAGCGGCGAGAACGGCGTCGGCTTTGCCGAGGGTGACACCGTCGGCAAGATGATCAAGGTTGCCGACGCCGCCGGAGGCGATCACGGGCACGGTCACTGCTTCGCTGACAGCGCGGATGAGCGCCAGGTCGAAGCCATCGCGTGTTCCATCGCGATCCATGCTGGTGAGGAGGATCTCGCCGGCGCCTGCTGGCCCCGTCATTTGCTTCGCCCACTGCACCACATCAATTCCCGTGCGTTGGCGCCCGCCGTGGGTGAACACTTCCCAGCGCGTCGGCTCGCCTTCACTATTGACCCGTTTAGCGTCGATGGCCAAGACAATGCACTGCGAACCAAAACGCGCGGCAGCTTCTTTGACTAATTCTGGATTTTGAACGGCAGCAGTGTTAATGGCGACTTTGTCAGCCCCCGCGTTGAGCATGCGGCGGATGTCAGCGACACTGCGGATACCGCCCCCCACGGTAAGCGGAATAAATACCTGAGCAGCGACCTGTTCCACAACATGAATCATCGTGTCGCGCTGATCAGAGCTGGCGGTGATGTCGAGAAACACCAGTTCATCGGCACCCTGTTCGTCATAACGCTTGGCGATTTCTATGGGATCACCTGCATCACGGATACCAACAAACTTTACACCTTTGACAACGCGACCACGATCAACATCCAGACATGGAATAATGCGTTTTGCCAAACTCATACACCTCTCCTAACCCTCTCCCCGCATGCAATAAGAGGAGATATATTTAGTCGCCGTTTGAAGTGGAATCAGACCGGCCCGTCTGCCAGTTTCTGCGCGGCGGCCAGATCCAAGGTGCCTTCATATAGTGCACGGCCGGTAATTACACCTGTGATGCCTTCATCAGCCACCGCGCATAACGCCATAATATCTTCTAGCCGGGAGATGCCACCCGAAGCAATAATCGGGATAGACACCGCACGAGCCAACATGACGGTGGCTTCAATGTTCACCCCGCCCATCATGCCATCGCGGCTGATGTCGGTATAGATTATGGCTTCGACCCCGTCTTTTTCAAAACGTTGCGCGATATCAATCACGTCATGATGAGACAACTTTGACCAGCCATCAATCGCTACTTTGCCATTTTTAGCATCTAGGCCGACAATGATGTGGCCCGGGAATTCACGGCACACATCGCCGACAAAATGCGGCGTGTTAATCGCCTTGGTGCCTAGGATCACGTAACGCACACCGGCATCAAGATAGGTTTGAATAGTGTCGTCATCACGAATGCCGCCGCCCACCTGCACCGGCAGATCAGGATAGGCACGTACGATTTCGCGAATGATGGCAGCGTTAACTGGCTTGCCCACAAATGCACCATTCAAATCCACAATATGCAAACGTCGCGCGCCCGCTTGCACCCAGCGCTCGGCAACTGCGAGTGGATCATCGGAGAATACAGTGTCATCTTCCATGCGCCCTTGACGCAAACGCACGCATTTGCCATCTTTCAAATCAATGGCGGGTATCACCAACATGATAGTTTCCTCATGTAAACACTAAAAATACTTCTCTTTACGTAATCTTTCCATCCCAGCGCATAAAATTAGACAGCAGCGCTAAACCCGCGTGCTGGCTTTTCTCGGGATGGAATTGCACTGCAAAAACATTGTGATGCGCCATGGCACATACAAACTTTACACCATACTGGGCAGTAGCGGCAATCTGCGTGGTATCGGCAGGATCAACATAATAGCTATGCACGAAATAAAACCGGCTGTCTTGTGCGATACCTTGCCATAAGGGATGTGGGGTAATCTGATGCACCTGGTTCCAACCCATGTGAGGGATCTTCAATACATCCCCCGTCTGCGTATCACGCATTCCAGCAGGGAAGCGCCGCACCGGGCCCGGAAAAACACCGAGTCCCCGCACGCCGTCATTTTCTTCGCTAACGTCCAGTAACACTTGCAGCCCCATGCAGATTCCCAAAAAAGGTTTGCTGCCCACCACCTCTTTTACTACTTTATCCAGACCCAAGCGCTGCAACTCGGCCATGCAATCCCGCGCAGCACCCTGGCCGGGAAACACAATGCGGTCGGCTTGCATGATGCGCTCCGCAGAAGATGTCACTTCTACCTTGGCTGACCCTGCAACATGTTCCAAGGCCGTAGCCACAGAACGTAAATTACCCATACCATAATCAATTACTGCAACATTGCTCATGTGAAATTAGTGTCGCGAACGGGGAATAACGGGACAAATGAAACGGATGGATTTTTTCGCCAGGCAAGGCGCAGACCTGCCGACGCACTCCTTGTGCGGCAAGGGGCTGCAACGATGCATGACGAAAAAAGACGCCGATTCATGGTTCGTTATTCCCCGTTTGCGACACTTAAAGACTGCCTTTGGTAGAGGGCATGATGCCCTGCATGCGTGGATCATGCTCCAACGCCATCCGCACCGCCCGGCCAAACGCTTTAAACACGGTTTCGACAATATGGTGTGCGTTTCGGCCACGCAGATTATCAATGTGCAACGTCACCAGCGCGTGATTAACAAAACCCTGAAAAAATTCACGGAACAAATCCACATCAAAGTCGCCAATTCGCGCACGTGGAAAATCAATATTGTATTCCAGCCCGGGGCGGCCTGAAAAGTCAATGACCACACGCGACAATGCCTCATCCAGCGGCACATACGCATGGCCGTAACGACGTATACCGCGCCTGTCACCCACTGCTTTGGTAATAGCTTGGCCGAGCGTGATACCGATGTCTTCGACGGTGTGGTGTGCATCAATATGTAGATCACCCTCGGCCTTGATATCAATATCAATCATGCCATGCCGCGCAATTTGATCTATCATATGATCAAGGAATGGCACGCCGGTTTGAAAGTTAGATACACCTGCGCCCTCGAGGTTAACTGTTACTTCGATGCGGGTTTCCAATGTGTCACGTTTGACAGTGGCCTTGCGGTCAGTCATACATATTCTCCACGGTTTATAAAGCGTTTTTCAAAGCCTTTAAAAAAGCCTGATTTTCTTCTGGCGTGCTTACAGTAACGCGCAAGCAATCCGCCAGCAATGTACTCGCCCCGTGCATGCTTTTAATCAACACGCCTTGCGCCTTGATCGACTCAAAGATCTGCGACGCGCGGTCGGCGGGCACACGAAACAAAATAAAATTGGCGCGGCTCGGGTAAACGGTAATGCCACTCAATGCACACAACGCTGTCAACAATTGTTCTCGATCTTCACGTAGTTTGGCAGCCTGTGCTTCCAGAACATCGTAATAGCGCAAGGCAAATGCAGCACTGGCCTGGGTCAATATGTTGATATTATACGGCAAACGGATTTTGTCCAACTCATTTAACAACGCGGGGGAACCTGCCAGCACGCCCATGCGCAGCCCTGCCAACCCCATTTTCGATAACGTGCGCAGCACCAGGAGGTTGTCATAGTGCGCGAGGCGCGGCATGAAGGTGCTGCCGGCGAAGGCATGATATGCCTCATCAACCACCACCAGACCCGGGCTGATTTCAATCAGTTCGCATACCTGCTGTTCATCAAATAGATTGCCGGTGGGATTATTGGGATGCGACAAAAACACCACAGCGGGACGGTGCTGGATAATCGCCGTGCGTAGCGCAGGCATATTCAGGCTATAGTCATTGGCATTGAGCGGCACACCGACATATTCCAAGGCAGCAAACGCCGCAATCATGCGGTACATGGAAAAAGACGGTTCCGGTGACAATACTGTGCGTCCTGGCGCCGCCACCGCCATGGCAATGATTTGTATCAACTCGTCTGAACCATTGCCCAGCATAATGTCCATGCCCTGCGGCACCTGCAGAGCGCTACGCAGATGTGCTTTTAAATCACGCGCCTGGGGATCGGGGTATCGATTTAAGCTGACGTTACGCAGTACTTCCAGCCATTCATCCACCAGCGGCAAGGGCCAGGTATAGGGGTTTTCCATTGCATCAAGCTTGATGAGGCTGCCGACCTCAGGCACATGATATGCAGACAGAGCACGCACTTGCGGACGAATCCACTGGGCTATTAAATCAGCCGATTTGGCATTCATTTAGTCACTTCCCGCTCCTGTACGACGGCTGCTCCGACGCATCCTTGCCTGTGCGGCCATGAGCATCCTGCCCGGCAGCTGCTGGCATGCGATATTCAGCAGAACGCGCATGGGCAGTCAGTCCTTCGCCACGCGCCAGTATGGAGGCACTGTGACCTAACGTTGCAGCACCCTGCGCTGAACACATAATCAAGCTGGAACGCTTTTGAAAATCATATACACCCAGTGGCGAGGAAAAGCGCGCCGTACGCGAGGTGGGCAAGACATGGTTTGGGCCTGCGCAATAATCACCGACCGCCTCGGCCGTATAGCGCCCCATGAAAATCGCTCCGGCATTGCGAATGCGTGCGGCTAACGCTTGCGGATCGGCCACCGACAGCTCTAAATGTTCGGGCGAAATAAAATTTGCCACTGTCACAGCCTCGTCAATATCACGCACTTGTATCATCGCGCCACGCTTGGCCAGCGATGTCTCTATCACGGCCGCGCGTTCCATAGTCGGCAATAGCCGGTCGATGCTGGCCTCTACCTTGTCAAGATAGCCTGCATCTGGACTTACCAAAATTGATTGTGCATCTTCATCGTGCTCGGCCTGTGAAAACAGATCCATTGCAATCCAGTCAGGATCAGTGAAACCATCACAGATAACCAGAATTTCCGATGGGCCAGCAATCATGTCGATGCCCACCGTGCCAAACACCATGCCTTTAGCCGTGGCAACGTAGATGTTACCGGGGCCAACAATTTTATCCACACGCGGAATGTTTTGCGTGCCATACGCTAATGCCGCCACTGCTTGCGCGCCGCCAATCGTAAACACGCGATCTACCCCGGCGATGGCGGCGGCTGCCAATACCAGATCATTCAACACGCCGCCAGGCGCGGGCACTACCATAATTAATTCATCCACACCCGCCACTTTAGCCGGAATGGCATTCATTAATACTGATGAAGGATACGATGCCTTACCGCCTGGCACATATAAGCCGACGCGTTCCAGCGGGGTGACTTGCTGGCCGAGCACGGTACCATCAGCTTCAGTGTAACTCCAGGAAGCGGATTTCTGATGCTCGTGATAGACGCGCAAACGCATCGCAGAAAATTCAAGCGCCTCGCGCTGTATAACCGGAATTTTCTGTAACGCGTCCTGTAACTGGTGCTGAGATATTTCCAGATCTGCCATGTGCGACACGTTCAATCTATCGAAACGGCTGGTATACTCGAGAACGGCGGTGTCACCGCGCGTACGCACATTTGCCAGAATGTCGCGCACTGTGTGCACCACAGCATCATCAGAAACACTCTCCCACGCCAATCGCCGGTCAAGCTGTCCCCAGAAATCAGCATCAGTAGTATGCAGTCTTTTGATATTTAACATGACTTATATCCTGGCTGTTTCACCTGCCCAGAATAAGGGCCCTCTAGGCCAGGCGCTTACTGTTGATACGCTTTTGTTCTTTCATTGCTACTGCTTCGGCAATCCGTGCGATCAGTGCATGCACTATTTCATGTTTCATTTTCATCGAGGCTTTATTCACAATCAAACGCGAACTGATGTTTGCGATCAATTCCAGTGGCGCCAGACCATTAGCCTTAAGTGTGTTGCCGGTATCAACCACATCGACAATACAATCGGACAAACCCACTAATGGAGCCAATTCCATGGAACCATACAGCTTGATGATTTCAACCTGCTTCCCCTGCGCAGCAAAATAACGGCGCGTAGTAGCCACATATTTGGTGGCGATGCGCATGCGTGCTTCGCTGTTCTTAAACGCAACAGGCCCGGCCAGCATCAAACGGCAACAGGCGATCTTCAAATCCAGCGGTTCATATAAACCGTCACCACCGTATTCCATCAACACGTCCTTACCCGCCACACCCACGTCAGCCGCACCATATTCAACATAGGTAGGCACATCGGATGAACGGATAATCACTAACTTGATGTTAGGCTGGTTGGTATCAAGAATCAGCTTGCGGCTGGTCTCAGGATCATCCACGGGCACAATGCCCGCGTGCGCCAGCAGCGGCAGCGCGTCTTTAAAAATGCGCCCCTTGGCAAGCGCGATGGTTAAGGTTTCATTCATGGCGTAACAATATCAGGCATTTCGTAATCAACAACGTGGCGTTCCAGGCGGATTTCCTGCACAAAACCTGCAACCTTGAGATGCGCGGGATGCTGTTGATATGCAGCCAGGTCATCCCAGCTTGCAAACTCGGAATACAGCACCATATCAGCCGTGTGCGGCGCAGCATCTGCATTAATACCCACTTCAAGATGTTTTATCTCTTTGATGGTATCACGCAATGCTTCCAGTAATGACTTGAGTTTTTCGGCATTCTCATTTTTGCTGGTGCCCATCGCATGGTCTTTGAGACGCCACAGTACGATGTGTTTAATCACTGGTGTACCCGTCGAATGCGCCCACCCATCTGCCGCAGCTTTTCTTCAATGCACTCATAGCCACGGTCGATATGATAGATACGATCTATCAGGGTATCACCTTCGGCCACCAAACCAGCAAGCACTAGCCCTGCCGACGCGCGCAGATCCGTGGCCATCACTGGCGCACCCGTGAGCTTTTCTACGCCACGAATAATGGCTGTGTTACCTTCCAGACGAATATCCGCGCCCATGCGCTGCATTTCCTGCACATGCATGAAGCGGTTTTCAAACACCGTTTCGGTAATCATACCAGTGCCTTCGGCGACCATGTTGAGGGCGGTAAATTGCGCCTGCATGTCAGTGGGAAACGCCGGGTGCGGCGCGGTGCGAACATCAACAGCACGTGGACGGCGACCTTTCATATCCAGTTCGATCCAGTTATCGCCCACGGTAATTTCGGCGCCAGCCTCACGCAACTTCAACAGCACCGCTTCCAGCAAATGCGGATCAGTATCGCGCACCTTGATGCGCCCACCCGTTATCGCCGCCGCTACAAGATAGGTGCCGGTTTCAATACGATCAGGCAAAATGGTGTAGTGCGTACCACCTAGGCGCTCTACGCCGTCGATGGTGATGGTGTCTGTGCCCGCGCCACGAATCTTTGCACCCATTTTAATGAGGCAATTCGCCAGATCCACGACCTCGGGTTCACGCGCAGCGTTTTCAATAATGGTGGTGCCATCGGCCAACGTAGCAGCCATCATCAAATTTTCGGTGCCAGTGACGGTGACCACATCCAGAAACAGATGCGCGCCCTTCAGGCATTTGGCAATTGCCCGAATATAACCGTTTTCCACTTTAATGGTAGCGCCCATGGCTTCAAGGCCATGAATATGCAAATTAACAGGGCGCGCCCCTATCGCACAGCCTCCGGGCAATGACACATTAGCCTGACCATACCGGGCCAACAATGGCCCCAGCACCAGTACAGACGCACGCATAGTCTTGACCAATTCATATGGCGCGAAAAAATTGGTGATGGTGCGCGGGTCTACTTCCACATTCATGCGCTCATCTACCGTTACCTGCACACCCATGCGACCCAGCAATTCGAGAGTGGTGGTAATATCACGCAGATGCGGCACGTTACTGATGGTGACAGGTTCATCAGCCAGCAAAGTTGCGGCTAGAATCGGCAGCGCTGCGTTTTTGGCTCCAGAGATACGAACTTCACCCTTCAGGGGCACACCGCCAGTAATAAGTAGTTTATCCATGTGCCTGTCAGTTATTGTAAGGTTATAGGAGATGGTCCAAATGCACCGTCTTTTAATTCACGGGCGCTCACGGCATCCTGCCTTCTACGGCACTTGCACATCCTGTGCAGCAACTGTTCATGGCATGGTGTCTATTGCACGCACTTTTTCCACTCCTCAGGAGTGTAGGTGCGCATCGACAAGGCGTGAATTTCTGCGTGCATTTTATCACCCAGTGTGGCGTAGACCAGACGATGCTGTGCCAACATACCTTTCCCATCAAAAACATCGGCGATGATCACAGCTTCAAAATGAACACCATCATCACCTTTTACTTGGGCAATACTACCAGGCAACCCTACTTCAATCAGTCGTTTGACTTCTTCAGCGCGCATGCGAAATCCTTGATATAGGCCACGGTAAATTTCTCATTATACCAATTTGTTAAAAGGATAGTGAAATCATGAGGGGTGATGCGGGAGAAATATTGTATATTCTATCATTCCACAGAACTATCATAAAAGAAGCTCGATGAAGCCACTAACCCATTATATATCCCATGAGATAATTATAACATATTGATAATTATATTATATTTTAAATGGCAATAGAGAAAAGCACGGCTAGGAAGCTTATTATTATGCCAGGTAACGGCTCATAATCACATGAAATGAATAACTCGCATCCCGGTATGGATCGTCGAAGAAAATACCGATTCTGAATGAAGAGGAGGATGGGGGATGCTCCTGACACCATGTGATGGTACCAGTCAAACTAACGACATGGTCATCTTCCGCATAGAAAATTTTAACAGGTCGGCCGGGATCCATATAGACAGGTAAAGTGATTCCCATTCCTGAAATAGACATATCGCGTACTTCGGGGATTTCATGAAATTCACTACGAACTTCCAGGGTAAATGTGCCTTCGCAATCATCCATACGAATTGCTTTGCGCTCATGCTTACGTTTTTCAATTCCCATTGCTGCTCCTGATGCGCTATCGCATAACATCTATGTATGAATAATAGCGACTTTTGGGGTCACTTCCTTGAGGTTATGTGAATCTGCGCTCGCCGGTAAGTAGAATGCAAAAAGACGACTTACTGGCTTTTTGCCGCGAATGAAATCGTATTCCACTCAATTTTAGACCGTTGGGAGAATGTGCTCAACACCACTAATAGTGGCAATCGCTAACATTTGCGAGGGAATATTTTTGAAAGTAATGTGCTTATCTTGCGCTCGTACGCAACGCATCCATTCAATCAGCAGTGCCAAGCCCGCACTGTCAGCATGAGTGATACCCTGCAAGTCAAATGTGAAGTCTGCTCCTCCACCAAACAAGGTGGAGCTGCTACTTAATACTGAAGGTACCGTCTCAAATGTCAGTATGCCGGAAAGTAAAAAAATACCTTCGGCACCAGCTGCCTTAATCTGGACGGCATCATTCTCACCTTTATTATTATTCTGGGTATCACTCATGGCGCCTAAACACGTGGCTTCGCAGGCGTTACAGGGGCAGGGGCACCCGGAGCGGGCTGATTAGTCTGATTACGCTGGGCAAGTTTGACAATTAGCTTATCTAGGCCGGATTTACGGATTTCATTGGAGAAACTAGTGCGGTAATTCGTTACCAAGCTTACCCCATCAATAGCCACATCATAAACCTTCCATTCGCCATTTTTCAAAGCCACGCTGTAATCGATTGGAATAGAAGCGGCGCCGGCCTGTTCCACCGCTGTCCGCACTATCACCTCAGTAGCACCGGGGGCGGCGCGCACCGGAAGATAAGTAATGGTCCTATCCGTATAGTCGGTCAGTGAAGTAGCATAGGTGCGCACCAGTAGATTGCGAAATTCTTCGATAAATTTTTCACGCTGCACCGGAGTAGCCGTGCGCCAATGCTTGCCCAACACCCAGGCGGCCATGCGCTCAAAATCAAAACGCGGCAACACGATATCACTCACCAACGCGTAAATGCGCGTAGGGTTCTTACGAATAATAGCCTCATCTTCCTTGAGCTTGATCAGCATACGATCTGCTGTTTTCTTGATCATTTCTAAAGGCGCTTCAGTCTCGGCTGCAAGCGCATTAACGCTGGCGGGGCCAAAGGCAATAAAGCACAGGAATAATAGTCTGCTTATGAATTTACTCATTGATTAACTCCATGAATGTTTAACTGCATTTTAAGAAAGCCGTAGAATAATTCCATTCGTAAAACCCGCAAAATAAAACTTATGATACAAAAGTAAGCACTGGTATCTTTACTTATAACTAATGCCCAATAATATGCCACTGCCTGGGTAATTAGAAGTTAGACGGCTAAATTGGTTCATTGTCCGGCTACAGCTTCATTTTGCAGTTGTGCCTTTTTCAATCAATAATGGCTCCGTCCCCGCTACATTTTGCAGCTGTGCGACACGCATATTATATTCGTAAATGGTTTTGATGTAATCGGTTTGGGCTACTACGTATCCTTGGAATGCGGTGATGACACGATCGGCTGTTTCCAGCCCCGCCTCAAAGTCTGCATAACGGCCTACCATCCAACGTCGCGCATGACGACTACCCTCATTTAACTCCTGCAGTGCCGCATGTTCGGACTGTACCTGGTAATATTGTTCGGCCACCTGAAAAGGAATGCCTTGTTGTGCTAATGAAGATTTAGCAATTAATGCATTTAACTCAGCCTGCTCCTGAGCAACCTTGGCACGCTGCACCCCGCGTTGCCAATCCCACTTCAGTCCTATCATGGGTGTAAGCCCGGCTTCATTAAACGGATCGTAGATATATGGATTATTCAGCCGATCACGATTGGGGGAATAAGAAAATACGCCTGCAACGCCCGCATAAAGATTAGGCATGGCGTCAGCGCGCCGCGCTTCAACCAAAGCATGCCGAGCCTTTAAGCCCGCAGCGACTTGGAGTATTTCAGGACGCTGTGTGAGTGCCTGCTGCTGAAACTCTGACAGACCTCCACCCGGGAGGGCTACTGGTGATAAAACTTTCTCAGCCAATTGCAATTCATCAGTCGCTTTCAAACCAGTTAGAACTTTTAAACCTTCCAAAGCAATTTTCTGCATCCCCTCGGTTTGATAAATATAGCGGCTAATAAGAGAATGTCCCGCCTGCAGTGCAAAAATATCTGCCTGCCGCATATCGCTTTCGCCTTCATCCAGCCATGTTTGAGCTACTTCAATCGCCTTGCTAATGCGTGTTCGCACATCTTCAAGAAAACGACGACTATCTTTGGCCGCAAGATAACCGTAGTAGGCGCGCTTCACATCCAGAACGGTGGCAGCACGCTGAATACGCACATCATGCTCCTTAACCTGCATATTGGCTTGTGCGGCAGTGGCATAATTTTCGACCTTGCCGAAAGTATATAGAGGTTTGATAATGGTTAACTGTAAATTAAGCCACGGCGATACCCCATTTTTCTGGATGTCATATTTATCAGACCGTAAGATGCAATTGCCAGGCACGCATCCTCCGTTCTGGAACGGGCTGCCCTCTACACCGGAAGATATGGCCAAAAAGGTATTGGCATCAATTTTCCAGTCCTGGTTACCATGCACTTCCTGTAATAGCGCTTGCGCACTGCCTACCAGATGTTGGCGTTCTGCAATACGTGGGTCAGTTTCCAAGGCGCGTTGCGTGGCCTGCTCCAAGGTAAGGGTAAGCGTTTCACCAGTTGCATTGGCGCACGTTAATAACCCTGTCAATAGTGTTACACCGAGCCGCATTCTAACCCCCATATCGAATTTCATCCCTACCCCCATCCCCATTCTTAACACCATCCCTAAGACCATCAAGGGCCAGCCCCTTCTGCCGCTTTACTTTCTCCAGTTCCTTCAGCAGCCTTGTTAAATAAAAATTGCCCTACCATCTTTTCCAGAATGAATGCAGATTGTGTAAGCTTGATTTCTCCACCCGATTTTAACATCGACTCTGCGCCACCTGGCTCTAAAGCAATATATTGCTCCCCTAACAGTCCGGCAGTTAAAATACTTGCTGACGTGTCTTCTGGTAATTGTTTATGCTGGGAAGCAATGCTTAATGTAACCAGTGCGTCATAGCTTTTGTCATCATATATTACTGTTTTGACACGGCCAATACGTACCCCTGCCACTGTTACGGGCGCACGTTCTTTTAATCCGCCGATATTCTCAAAACGTGCGATCACTTCAAACCCATCCTGGTCAGACAGGCTGCTCAAGTTACTGACTTTCATTGCCAGCATTACCAATGCCGCCAGACCTACTGCGACAAATACGCCTACAGCGATTTCCTGGGTTCTTTTTTGCATCATTTAAACACTCCCAAACATCAGTGCAGTTAATATGAAATCCAATCCCAACACCGCAAATGCAGTATGCACCACGGTGCGGGTAGTGGCGCGACTCACGCCTTCGGTGGTAGGCACGGCATCATAACCTTCAAATACCGCAATCCACGCTGCTACAAAACCAAACACCACACTTTTTACCAGGCCATTCATGATGTCTTCGTAAAAATCTACCTTACTTTGCATTTGCGACCAGAACGCCCCACTATCCACTCCCAGCAGACCGACCCCCACAAAATAACCGCCCAGTATGCCCATAGCGCTGAACATGGCTGCCAGCAACGGCATGGAAATAATGGCAGCGATAAAGCGCGGCACGATCACTCGCTTCATGGGATCCACGGCCATCATTTCCATGCCGGAAAGTTGCTCTGTGGCTTTCATCAATCCAATTTCCGCCGTCAATGCCGAACCAGCACGGCCAGCAAACAGCAAGGCTGCCACCACCGGCCCCAGCTCACGCACCAAAGACAATGCCACCACTTGGCCCAGCGATTCCTCAGCGCCAAATTCTACCAGGGTATTATACCCCTGCAGACCCAGCACCATGCCCACATTCAGGCCCGAGATGACAATTAGCATCATCGACAAAACACCCACCGAATAGAGCTGGATAATTACCAAGCGGGGTCGTGGCAGCAAACTGGGGAAAGCAGCAAACACGCGCATTAAAAAGAGGCCGCCCCGCCCCAGACGCTCAAACAACGCCAGGCTGGTGCTTCCAAGCTTCTGCAACCAGTCAATCATCAGGCGCTTACCCCCGCCAGTAAATCTTGCGCATAATCGGCGGCAGGATAATGAAAAGGTACAGGGCCATCAGGTAAACCGCCCATAAACTGCCGAATCCATTCTGACTCGGAATGGCCAAGTTCCTGGGGCGTGCCATGCCCTACTATTTTACCGGCAGCCATCATATACATGTAATCACTAATTCTGCTCAACTCGTGTACATCATGTGACACTATAATGCTGGTAAGACCCAAGGTATCATTGAGCATGCGTATCAATTGCATGATCACACCGACGGTAATCGGATCCTGTCCGGTAAAAGGTTCGTCGTACATGATCATGGCCGGATCAAGCGCAATTGCCCGCGCCAATGCAACGCGGCGCGCCATGCCCCCGGAAAGCTCGGCAGGCATTAAATCACGTGCGCCACGCAGCCCCACCACTTGCAGCTTCATCAGCACGAGATCACGCACCATGGACTCGGGCAAACGCGTATGTTCGCGTAGCGGAAACGCTACGTTTTCAAATACTGTCAGGTCGGTGAATAAGGCGCCGGTTTGAAACAACAGACTCATGCGCTTGCGGAGGCGATACAGGTTGTCACGTGAGACATGGTGAATGTCTTCACCCTCGACCAATACACTGCCGGTGAGAGGTGCCAGCTGGCCGCCGATGAGCTTCAGCAAGGTGGTTTTGCCCGTGCCGCTGGGCCCCATAATAGCAGTGATTTTGCCTCGGGGGATGTCGATGTCTACACCATCAAAAATTGTACGCGCACCGTGCGCAAAACGCAGGCCACGAATTTTCACCATCAATGCATCATCAGGGAGTTCTGCCATAAATTCCTTTTTATACCTATGCACTCATATGACGACATAACATGGCAGGCGTACAATTTTCTTATAGTATCATAGTATTTAATGCGGGCCGTGAATGGACTCAATACCCAAGCCGCTTCCAAGCATCTAAATTAGTTTGCGCAAACGTTGTGCAGCCGCATGATCTTGATAATAGTTATTAATCTGTTTGTAGGGAATATAGCCCGATTTAATATAGAGCGCCAAGGCGGCATGATTATCGGCACGAACTTCAAGGCCCAGATGGGTGCAGCCCTTACTCAAAGCCCCTGATTCAGCCGCTTTGAGTAAGGCGCGGGCGATACCTCGCCCCTGTGCATGAGGATGCACCACCAAAGAATAAATACGACCCGTTGAGGAACCGCGCCGATACAACACTACACTATCGGCAATGATTTCATTGCCTTCTTCATATACCAAAATAGATGCACTGTCGCGATTCAGTAAGCGGCGGAAACTTTGCCGACTCATCCGGTCTCCAGGGAAAATCGCTTCCAACCGTACCAATGCATCGATATCTTCAGCAGTAGCACGACGTATCATTTACTTTTTGATGGCTTCTTTAATCAAGAAAAATATCTCCGCCTGCGGTGGCTCGCTGTTCATGATGACGGAGCGTAAATTTCTCCCCGAACAAGACCGGGCGATAACTCATTTTAACCTTGCGTAAATTCTCCAGCCCCAGATCATCGCCGACGTTAATATAGATGCAGTCGTGGTAGACCTTGGCAAATTCATGGAATAGGTATTGTGCCGAACCTAACACCGCAAAATTGGTCTTTTCCACCAAAATGCTGGCCACACTCGGGGTAATGCGCTCACCAATAGTAAAGCCTTCCAGTCGATCGTCAATAAACAGGCAAAGCCCTTGCAGATCGAGCTGGTCGTAATACTTGATGGCTCGCTCAATTGCTTTGCGCTCCATTTCAACAGTGTAAAAGAAATCGCCAATCGCCTCACCGGCAAGATATTTAAGACGGTTTTTCAGCCACGTTTCAACCAGGGCGCGGATGCCTTCCCAGTGCTGTGGTCCCAGGACTTCAAGACGGTGATTAGGGTAGGCGCGTCGAAACTGATTAATTTCACCACGCTTGGATTTATAAGGATTACCCTTGAGCTGAATCAAGTCTTCGGTGGAATAAATGTAATCGGGTAAGGCTCGCTCCACCAACCATGGTGATCGTGCTGATTCAACACCACCCTCTTCCTCCATTAAATTCCGGCCCTCGGCATCTAATACCTCCAGAAAATCCTTATATACATATTCCACGACACTGAAATAGGGTGAAGGATTGTGGCTATCCATAATCTCAAAGCACACCTCCAGGGCCCGCGCCTGGCGCGAACGATCACCCAGTGGCGGTAACAGCATGGTCAGGCAGTTGCCATTAAGACTGAACAGGCAAAAACACTCTTCAATGATTTGGTAGAACGCGCTCATTCGCGATAACCATATGATATTATTTGTGAAAGAGTAATCTGAGATGGGAATCTGAAGGGAATGTTGGTAACGCTCGAAAAGCGCCTTGGTGTCAATGGTGAAAGGATAAAGACGGTAATCAGAGATAGCGAGATAACTCTTGGGAAAGAGGTCGTTGGACAATACCGTTAGATTGTTGGCCCACGTTCGGTTCGCCTTTACCTGATCCTTACCCAGGTTAAGGCGGGCAGCGTGTGCGGTACTACCGGGAGGTTCGTCTGTTTGTGTTAGCATGTGATGCTCCTTTTAAATACTGGTTATACAAGTTTACGGCTCATCCTTCAGACTGTTATTGGGATATTATCCCGATAACAGTTGTCTGTATAACGGCACCATTTTGGTAATCAAGAGTGCAGGAGCGGATTTCTTAATCCCCCACAATCAATTTTCTCTCAGACAGTTGCATTTAATAAAGCAAAATGCAATCTTTGTAAAGAGCTACGACAAAAAAATTTGGGATTTCCTCTCACATACCATGACCTACTTTACCAAACGCTACCATCCTCCCGGCACGGCGCCCGGCGAACTGACTGTCGATGCGGCCACGACCGACCCAATCCCTGTGGTACCGCTCACAATTCGACTCATTGATTATGACACCGCAGAATTCACTGAGAAGGAAAATATTACCTTCGAGGAGTGCCTACCACACCTTGAGCATCCCGCCATGACCTGGATACACGTCCACGGTCATGCCGCACCGGACTTGTTGCGTAACATCGGTAACGCTTTCGGCCTGCACCCACTGGCCCTGGAAGATGTGCTCAACTCCGGACAGCGCCCCAAGGTTGAATCGTATGATGACCAGCTATTTGTTGTCATGAGCTTGCCGGTGCGCCCTAACAGTTCAATTATTACTGAACAAGTAAGCCTGTTTGTGGGAAAAGATTTCATTGTCAGCTTTCATAATGGCCAGACTGATCCCTTTGATCTGGTGCGCAAGCGCCTGCGCACGCACATCGGGCATATCCGTAGTGGGGGACCGGATCATTTGCTATATGCCCTGCTTGATGTAATCATTGATGAAGGATTTCCGGTGCTGGAAGACCTCGGCGAAGAGATCGAAGACATCGAAGAAGTGCTGCTCGCAACACCCGATAAAACCACACTGAAAAGTATTCACCATATCAAACGCGAGTTACTCTTGTTACGTCGCATGCTCTGGCCGCACCGCGAAGTGCTGAACTCACTGCTGCGCGGTGATCATGCGCTGATACGCGATGATACCAAAACATATTTGCGTGACTGCTATGATCACACCATTCAGATCATGGATTTGCTGGAAACGTATCGTGACATCATGACTGGCATGCTGGATATTTACCTCTCCAGCGTGAGCATGCGCCTGAATGACGTGATGCGCGTACTGACCGTCATTACCACGCTGTTTATACCCCCCACCTTTGTGGTTGGTGTATACGGCATGAATTTCGACCCTGCCGCAAGCCCCTGGAACATGCCTGAGTTAGCGTCGAAATATGGCTATGTGGTTGTCTGGCTCGTCATTATTTCCATGATGAGTGGGATGTTAATTTATTTTAAACGAAAAAAATGGTTTTAACATGCTCACACACCTTCATATACGTGACTTCACCATCATCGACCAACTGGAGCTGGAACTCGAAAATGGCATGACCGTCCTTACTGGCGAGACCGGCGCGGGCAAGTCTATCATCATTGATGCATTGAGCCTGGTACTGGGGGATCGCACCGACAGCGGTGTAGTACGTCACAGCTGCGTGCGTACGGATATCAGCGCCACATTTGACATCAGCAATACCTCTACTGCTCAAATATGGCTGACAGAACATGAGATGAACATTGAAAACAATCTCGAGTGCGTCCTGCGCCGCACCGTCACTAACGAAGGTCGCTCGAAAGGCTATATTAACGGCAGCGCGGTGCCTATCCAGTTGTTACAGGCAATCGGGGAAAAATTGGTAGACATTCATGGGCAGCATGAACATCAATCTTTGCTTAAAAACGATATGCAGCGCCAGTTACTTGACGATTATGCGCATCACAAGGATCAGCTTATACAACTCGCCGCTACCTATAGCCAATGGAAAGCAGTAACAACCGAGGTTAATACATTGAGCAGGGCCACCCAAGACAGGGATGCGCGTCTCGACATGTTGCGCTATCAAGTACACGAGCTTGAAACACTCGCTCTGAATGAAAATGAAGTTAATGCGCTTGAAGAGGAGCGTACCCGGCTGGCCAACTCCGGCCGCTTACTTGACACCTGCCAAACCGCACTGCATAACCTTTATGAAAGCGATGCGAATGACATCTTCACCGTATTGGGCCGCACCTTAAGCGAGCTTGAGCAGCTGCGGATGCTCGATAGCCGCTTGTCCAGCGCCTGTGACCTCCTTAACAGTGCATATGTGCAGATTGAAGAAAGCGCCAACGAGCTGCGTCATTACCGCGATACCCTTGAACTTGATCCACAGCGCCTGATGTGGGTAGAACAGCGTCTTGATAACATTCATCAACTGGCGCGTAAACACCGCGCTGCACCGAATGCACTGACTGCCCTGCTCACCATCTTGAAAACTGAATTATCTGCTATTGAGAACAGTGATGAGCATCTCCAACATCTGCAAAGCCAGCTTATTAGCCTGAGCCACACCTATCTCGAACAAGCGCGCCAACTCAGTGTCAGCCGCACGCGAGCCGCACATGATTTCAGCATTAAAGTCACTGATGGTATGCAGCCACTCGGGTTGGCCGGTGCACGTTTTACAATTACCTTGCAACCATTTAACCCGGAAGATTACACGGACGACGCGCCACAACCTAACTTCACGGACAGAATGTCGGGAGCGACTGCAACAGGCATGGAGCGCGTGGATTTTATGGTCAGTACCAATCCCGGCCAGCCACTCAAGGCGTTATCCAAAGTCGCCTCCGGCGGTGAACTATCACGCATCAGCCTCGCCATCCAAGTGATCGCAGCGCGCAGCAGCCACATTCCAACTTTGATTTTCGATGAGGTTGACACCGGAATTGGTGGCGGCGTCGCTGAAATCGTGGGACGGCAATTACGCACCCTCGGCGAATCCCACCAGGTACTATGCGTCACCCACCTGCCCCAAGTCGCCGCGCTCGGACATCATCACTTGCACGTTAGCAAAGAAAGCACGAAAGGCACCACCACCACCCGCATTCGCACCCTCACGGATACCACCCGTAACGAAGAAATCGCCCGCATGCTCGGGGGTGTAGAAATTACCGCACAAACCCGCGCGCACGCCAGGGAAATGATTGGGAAAGCGAAGCAAAAGAACGAGAGTATTTAGGTCCTGATGTCAGGGATTCTAGAAAAGACGATTTGATCACGAAGAATTAGAGATAAGACAGAAGGAAAAACTTTGACAAAGTGTACTGCGTAACCTGTTGGATAAACGCGCTTGTTATGCTAACCCCATAAATTTCTTTTTGCCATTCGTGGCTCACCGCTTTTAGGTTTAGATGAAAAGTTATTGCCCCAGCGGCAACTCCACTGGATGCGCATGTTTGAACAATGTGAAAAAATTTTTAGAGGTGGCTTGGGCAACTTCAGCTAACGATATACCACGCAGTGCAGCAATGTGTTCGGCAACGTGCCGCGTATAAGCGGGTTGATTGGTTTTTCCTCGATGAGGTACAGGCGCAAGATAAGGCGCATCAGTTTCGACCAGCATACGCTCCATCGGCATACGCGTTGCCACGTCTTTTAATTCTTTGGCACTCTTGAACGTGACGATACCTGAGAATGAGATATAAAAATTCAAATCCATAGCCTGCTGGGCTGTGTCCCAATCTTCAGTGAAGCAATGCATTACTCCACCGACTTCATCCGCTCCTTCTTCGCGCAGGATACGCAGGGTATCATATTTAGCTTCGCGGGTATGGACAATCAAGGGCTTACCAGTGACCTTGGCTGCCGCAATGTGGCGGCGAAAGCGAGCATGTTGCCATCCCATATCGCCCGTATTACGAAAATAATCCAGTCCGGTTTCACCAATCGCCACCACGTGAGGATCTTGCGCACGCGCTACTAAATCATCCACACTCGGCTCCTGGCAGGATGCCCCAGTGCGGAGGGTGGAGGGGTGTTCATGAACCGCCTCATTAGGGTGCACACCCACTGATGCAAACACATGTGGATATTGCTGCGCCAAGGCCAGCACCGCCGGATAAGTTTCGAGGGATACAGAAACGCACAACATATAAGCTATATCCTGCGCCTGGGCGTTTTGCATCACAGCATCAATACCACCCCACGAGGGATCGAGAAGATCAAGGTGGCAATGAGAATCAACTAATATCAGAGTAGACATAAGCATCCAGCAGAGGTTTAGATAAAAATACCATCAAGACAGAAACGTATCACATGTGCTACAAACATGTATTACATGGTATGGGTGGGACGATCCGCGCTGAGTGCCCCAGCCAGGTAGGTTTCAATTTTTTTGCGTGCGGTTTCACTTTCCTGATCACTGCCAAATTGCACGCCAATCCCGGCAATGCGGTTACCTTGCGCGCCTTGGGGGGTAATCCACACCACGCGGCCGGCTACCGGCAACTTTTCAGTTTCCTGCATAAGGGTTAGCAGCATAAAAACTTCGTCGCCGATTTTGTAAAGCTTGTTACTGGGGATAAACAAGCCACCGTGTTTAATAAATGGCATATATGAAGCGTACAAAGCGCTCTTATCTTTTATGGCAAGCGACAAGATGCCTTGGCGTGGCGGCGCTGCTGAGGTTTTATCTTCTTCTGCCATAATCTCGGCCCACTATCTGCTATATTCCTGACATTCTAACAGACAGATCTCGCTGATGGGGGGTCTTCCAGTGAAGCAGAATATCTTCCAGCAACATTTGCGCATTACTCTGACCCACCGCCAGGCGCGAGGCCTCTGTAATTTTATCAAGTTGATAATAAAGAGTTTTCAAGTTTAATGGTTCAGCAAGTGCCTGTAAACGCAAACGCACATCAGGATTTGCTAACAGCGGGGGATGCTCCGCCGATTTGAGACGAATCATATCAATAATGCAACTGTGCATCCAATATAACGTTTCTTTCAGCTCTAACTTCAGCCAAATCGAAGCCAAGGCTACAGGTGACACCTGATTGAGCAATAAACGCTCCATACCGTCGAGCACATTCAGGCGCTGGGTGATCCCACTGGCGCCTCCACCCTGGCCACCCTGTGCCATCTGCAACGCCGCAAGCGGCGCCCCACCTGCCAGCGCCAATAATAACGCGGCATCATGACCCGGTTCCGCCGCGCAGGGATGCACAGAATCGGCCAGTTGTGCCGCCAGCCAGGAAGCGGCAACGTCTGGGGCGGGAAGCGTAAAGGTGATGCGCTGGCAGCGACTGCGCAAGGTTGCAGGCAGTGCCGTGACGTTGCTGGCAACCAGAATCAATAATGACCGGGGTGCCGGTTCTTCCAGTGTTTTAAGCAAGCTATTTGCCGCCTGCAGGTTCATGTACTCAGCGGGAGAAATGACGACCACTTTACCCCCGGAGTAATGCGCCTTCATGTTTAGATTAGCACTGATTTCACGCACCTGGTCAACACCAATGACTTTTTTGTCTTCCAGTAATCCTACCCAATGATTATCTGGATGAGTGCCTGCCTGATTAAGCAGGCAGGCACGGCAAATGCCACAGGGTTTGGCGTCGCTATGAAGGTGCTCGCACAGCACGGCCCGGGCAAACACCTGGGCAAAATATTCTTTACCGATCCCGCGCGGGCCGGTCAGCAACATGGCATGCGGCAAGCAGTCTGCATGCAGACGCTGCATTAGCCCTTGCCATAGTATGTGCTGCCAAGGAAATATTTGATTGCTACTGATCATAACCCTAGAAACGGCAGTTGGACGGGGTGGGGTGTGCGGTTGTCAGCCTGTTCAAAACATATTGCTCATCGTCCATGGAAACGGTCAACTGCCGTTTCTAGGATAATGTAGCAAAAAAATCGGTAAGTACATTCTGGATACGGTTTTGCACAATATCGAGCGATTGGGCGGCATCAATGACCCGGTAACGCGCGGGATGCTGCTGTGCCAAGACTAAATAGGCTTGTCGCACCCGTTCAAAAAAAGCCGCCTGCTCAGACTCGAAACGGTCTGGAACACTACGTTGACCCGCGCGCTGCAAACCCTCGGCTACCGGTAAATCCAGCAGCAGCGTTAAGTCCGGCCGCAGCGTGCCCTGCACCCATTCTTCAAGTGCGGCAATGCGCTGATTGGCAATGCCTCGCCCACCCCCCTGATAAGCATAAGTGGCATCTGTAAACCGATCGCACAACACCCATTCGCCGGCCTCGAGTGCCGGGCGAATAACACGCGCCAGATGCTCGGCGCGTGCCGCAAACATCAGCAGCAATTCCGCGTCGCTGGTCATGCCCTCTTCACGACACTCCAGCAGCAAGCTGCGGATCTGCTCTGCCAGCGGGGTGCCACCCGGTTCGCGGGTGACTACTACGTGGCGACCCGACTTTTCAATACAACGACGGATAAACTCGCGATTGGTAGTCTTACCCACGCCTTCAGCGCCCTCAAGCGTAATGAATTTTCCGCGCCCCGGAGTAAAATGCGGATATGAAGCTGTCATCAACGGTTTAATACCTCATGGCTAGTCGAAAATTTTCAACACTTTTTAGCCGGGATAATCGAGATCAACCCTTCACGCTCGAAATAGCAACATTTGCTTTATCACGTTTCTGGGTTTTTCTGATAATTCTTTCTGCGAAACAAATCATTACGCCGACTCACCAGGCGATCAAGAAATAACAGGCCATTGAGATGATCAAGTTCATGCTGCACCGCGCGTGCCTCATACCCTTCCAACTCATACTGCAACAAGGTACCCGATGGGTCGTACGCTGCTATTATAATACGTTCAGCGCGGACAACATTGCCGGTGTAATCGGGCACTGACATGCAGCCTTCACGCCCTAATACATGGCCTTCCCAAGTGATAATTTCAGGATTGATGAGCGTCAATCGACCATGATGCTTGGTTTTGGGTTTACTTGAAACATCGACAATTACAATTCGCTGCAAGCGCCCGGTTTGCGGCGCGGCAATGCCTACTCCGCCTGGCCCTGCACGCATGGTTGCTTCCAGATCAACGATAAAGTTGCGTAGCTCATCATCGAAATTTTCAACCAGCTGCGAGATGCACTTCAGACGTTCATCCGGATAAGTGAGTATTTGCAGCATTGCCATGGCTTGATTAATTACCTGGGGTACCCGGGCTACCCAAGCATCAGATCGATCGGCTCAAGGTGCACTTCCATACCTTTGCCATCTAATATCTGTACAGCAGATTCCAGCACCGCCACGCCTTGCAGGGCACGGCCCTCAATCTGCATGACGTAAATGGGCTTGTCTTCGGTGCCTGCAACATCCGATTGCAGATAAAGAATATCCAGGCCGGCCTCGGCCAGCATGGTGGTTACCTGCGCAATAATACCAGCACGGTCGGCACCAAACACACGGATGTGCACATCCGCTTCCGGGTGGCGATGCAGTTGGCCTTCAATTTTATCGACGTGCAATTTTAGCCCCAGGGATTCGCATACTGGCGCGACCAGTTGCTCCAGCGCGGCGCTGCTGCCTGTGTATTGCACCATCAACATTACAGTGAAGTTGCCGCCCAGACGGGTCATGGACGCTTCGCCAAGGTTGCAACCACTGTCATATAGCGCAGCGGTAATACGCGCCACAATGGCAGGGCGATCTTTGCCTACGACAGTGAGCATGAACCAGTGATGTGCTGTGGTAGTCATGGCGCAGCCTCCCTAATGCAATGTTGAATGTACAACATAAATCAATAAAACGCCCACACCAATCAGCATGGCCTGTTGCGCAGTGGCCGTTGGTTGCACACGCTTGTGCAGACCAGGTATCAAGTCTGCCACGGCAATATAAATAAAGCTGGACGCAGCCACCGCCAATATGTACGGCAAAATATTCTGCATGTCCCCCAGGCTGAAATACCCCAGAAGTGCGCCCAAAACAGTAGTCAAGCTGGCTAATATATTATATAGAAAAGCCTTTTTGCGACTAAACCCGCTGTGCAGCAAAACTGCAAAATCGCCTACTTCCTGGGGAATTTCATGCGCCGCCACCGCCAGGCTAGTAACCACGCCTAAGTGAAAATCCGTCAGAAATGCCGCTGCGATCAACACACCATCCACAAAGTTGTGGATGCCGTCGCCGATCAGAATCAGGGTGCCTGCCGCCTGGCCCGCTTGATTGGCGTTAGATTGATGATCATGGGCGTGGACATGCTCTGGCATATGCGCTTCGCAATGATCAACATGACAATGCCGCCACAACACCATTTTTTCCAGCAAAAAAAAGCCCAGCAAGCCTAATAATACCGCCAGGGTAATATTGTGAAAATCCACTACCCCTGGCCCCGCTAAAGCATGCGGCAACAGCCCCAAAAATGCCGCACCCAGCAACGCACCCACGGCAAAACTGACAAAATGCGGCAAAGCCCGGGTACGCCAGGCTGCCGGCATCAGCAAAAAACCAGATGCAGCCACCACACTAAGCACGCCACCAAACAGGCTAAAAAGAATTATCCAGGCAAGAAGGTTCATGGTCGAACAGGTTCAATCTATAAATGTGTGGGCATAATACCCTATATCAGGGCTTGGCAGTGGAGTAAAGCGGGGGGAATAGTTATAACTAATTGATAGGTAATTACATAATTAACAACACTGTACAACGGTGCTAACTTGGAAAAGATCAAACAAATTATTGAGGCGTATTACATTCAAGTGCACTTGGCCTAGTCACTTTCCCAAGTAGAAGCCACCCTTTATTTTCCCAACCAGATCAAGCTCGCCATTCTGCCAGTAATGGTGTCACGCCGAAAAGAATAAAAGCGTTGCGGGTCAGTGAAGGTACATTCGCCACCGCCGTACACCGCAGTTACACCCTGGCGGGCGAGGCGTTGTCGGGCGAGCAAGTAGATGTCGGCAAGCCAACGTCCGCCAGGTGCAGGTTTAAAGGCATCTGCTGCCTGTGGGTCGTGCGCCATGAATATCTCGCGCACTTCTGCGCCTACTTCAAATGCCTGTGGGCCGATGGCGGGCCCCAGCCAAGCCATGAGACTTTCTGGAGGGGCGGCGAGCCCTGCCAGCGTGGTTTCTATTACACCATTGGCCAAACCGCGCCAACCAGCATGCGCGGCGGCAACTTTGCTGCCCTCGTGATTACATAACAACACGGGCAAGCAATCTGCTGTCAATACGACGCATACTACACCTGCCTCAATAGCATAACTGCCATCGGCGGCACAACCTGCCGCTGCCAATGCCGCATTGACAATCTGCGTGCCATGCACTTGATTCAGCCATCTTGGTGCGGCGGGGAGGTTAAGGCGATGCTGTAACTGCGCGCGATTAGCAGCGACATCATCTGCGATATCACCAACATGATCACCTAAGTTAAAAGCGGAGTAAGGCGCTAGACTGACACCACCGTGGCGGGTGGTGGTATATGCATGCACATTGGCAGGCGCGGGCCAGTCGGGGATGATCCAGTCACCGGTACTGCTACTCATGAGCCATACGTTCGGTCGCTCCCGGCTGCGTGTGTTGTTGGGGCTTTAGCCCCTTACAATTCACGACTTCCCCCTTGCCTCACGCGACACTAGCACATCCGTGTGCGTCGTCGTGCAGTGCTTTAATCAGCGCGGACATGTCTTCAGGTAACGGCGCATGCCATTCCATTGGTTCCCCACTTTCAGGATGCTGCAATGCCAACCGCGCCGCATGCAGTGCCTGACGTTTGAAGGTGCGCAGCGTAGCTATTAATGATTCGCTACTACCGGGCGGGATGCGCAAGCGGCCGCCGTACACCGGATCACCCAACAATGGGTGGTGAATATAGGCCATATGTACCCGAATCTGATGGGTGCGCCCCGTTTCCAGATGGACTTTAATATGAGTGTGGATGCGGAAACGTTCAACCACGCGATAATGACTCACGGCGGGTTTGCCACTGCGCGTAACGGCCATGCGCTTGCGGTCTACGGGATGGCGGCCAATCGGCGCGTCAACGCTGCCGCCCGAAGTCATTACGCCCATCGCTATCGCTTCATATTCGCGTTCAATGCTCCGTTCCTGGAGTTGCTGCACCAGATCGGCCTGAGCGGTAAGGGTACGCGCCACAACCAGCAGACCGCTGGTCTCTTTGTCGATACGATGCACAATCCCGGCACGTGGTACATGTACCAGTTCTGGTGCATAGTGCAACAGCGCGTTAAGCATCGTGCCATCATGGTTACCGGCTGCTGGATGCACCACGAGTCCGGCTGGTTTGTTGATAACCAGCAGATGTTCGTCTTCATACACGATGTGCAGCGGAATGGCTTGAGGCAGCGAGGTCACTTCCTCTGCCAGTGTGGCGGTAAGCTCAATCTGCTCGCCCCCCAACACCTTGTCTTTGGTACGCCACTGCCGGGCGTCTACCGTCACCTGACCAGCGCGTATCCATTGTTGCAGGCGCGCACGCGAATAGCTGGAGAACATCTCCGCCAACGCCTGATCAAGGCGCATGCCAGACAGCGTGTCGGGAACGCGCGAAGATAAATGTTCTGTATTGGTCATTCAGGATGGGTGATATAATGAGGTACGAAAACCATGACGTGTCCTTTGCAATCATAGAGATCTATTTTACCACGATGCGTTTAACTAGCTTACTGTTTCTTACTTTCATGGTGTCCGGCGTTATCGGCTGCGCGCCCTCAAAATCAACAATAACCCAAGAAAAACAGGAAGATACAAAAAAATCAGCAGCAACTGCGGATCTTCAGCTTTATAACGACGCCAAAGCCGCTCTGCTCACCGGCAACTACTCGCAGGCCGCCACCTATCTGGGGACCCTGGCAATTCGCCATCCCCTCAATAATTATGCCCAGCAAGCTCTGCTCGAATCCGCCGCAGAAAGTGTTAAGCGTGGTCAGGTCGCCACGGCCGTGACGGACGCCGAAAAATTCATCAGCCAAAACCCCAATCACCCGAATGTAGATTTCGCTTATTATTATCGCGGTATGGTAGCATTTTATGCTAGCCTGCCAGCACTTGAAGCAGCGACCCTCGCCGTTCAGGGATGCACAAGTGCCACAAACGTAGGCTGCGCAGGAGTGGCCGCGACCACTTCGCCCCAGGCGTCAGCACCCGTGCGGCGCGCATTTCAATATCTGGCGGAGCTGTTGCGGAATACCCCCAGCAGCGCATTTACAGCCGATACCACGCAGCGCATGCTGCATATTCGCAATACCTTGGCCCGGCATGAAGTAAATATTGCCAAGCATTATCTGGCACAAGACGAACCCGCCCGGGCGGCGGCACGTGCTAAATACATTATCCAGAATTATCAGCCATCCCCTGCCGTTGCAGATGCCTTGGCGATATTAACCCAAGTCAATGCCATGCCCGTAAAAGCTGCAGCCGGAACCCCCGTTGATACGGACGCTGACGCGGGAGTAGAAAAAGCTCTCGCAGCACCCACACCGCCTCAAGACACTGCAATCCCATCGACCCGTCCATCGACTAAGGGTTGGTTACTGTCACAAAAACCTGAGCACTATACCTTGCAGTTATTCAGCACCAGCAATGAAAAATTCATAAAAAAACATATCGTCCGGCATGATCTGACGGGCAAGGCAGATTATTTTCGCAGCAGCGCTGGAACCTACGTGTTGGTCTACGGAGTTTATCCCACCAAAAACGCAGCACAACATGCTATAAAGCAACTTCCCCGGCATTTAGTTGCAGGCAAACCGTGGATACGCAGCTTTAAAGACATCCAGGCAAATCTAACGCAGTAGTATAATAGACCACACCCGCCGCACAGGGATGTGAAAGTGCAGTGCGCGCATGATGCGCAAGAACTGCCTAACAGGCTCAGGAAAAACTTACATCTTATGAATCTGCGTCATCTATTACTAATTTTGATCATCCCTTTATCTCTAGGCGCATGCGCTTCATTTAAGGAGCAGAGTGATGACACCAAAAACTGGTCGGCGAGCCGTCTCTATGAGCGTGCCAAAGAAAAGCTCAACAATGGCGACTACGAAAAAGCTATTAAAGATCTGGAAGATCTAGTATCACGCTATCCTTTCGGCCCGTATGCACAACAAGCGCAACTCGATGTCGCCTACGCCTACTATAAATATGACGAAGCAGATTCTGCTGTAGCTGCCGCTGATCATTTTATTAAACTTTATCCACGTCACGCCAATGTCGATTATGCCTACTATGTAAAAGGTCTGGCCGGATTTAACCGCAGCATCGGTAACCTGGAACGCATGCTGGGGCAAGAGGCGTCTGAGCGCGACCCGCGCGCCGCGCGCGAATCACTGCAATATTTCTCGCAACTGGTCAAACTGTTTCCTGCCAGTAAATACGCACCCGATGCATCGCAGCGGGTTTTATATCTCTACAATACGCTGGCGAGTTATGAAATACATGTGGCCACTTATTATATGAAGCGGCGCGCTTATGTAGCCGCTGTTAATCGCGCGATATATGTCCTTGAAAACTACCCCACCACACCCGCCACACCGGATGCGCTGGGCATCATGGCCAAGGCTTACAAATTGTTGGGCATGAATGATTTATCCAATGATGCACTACGTGTACTGGAGCTGAATTATCCACAAAACTCATACCTGGCTGAAGTGCGAAACCTGAAGGTTAAAAAATAAAGGGGACTACTATGTGGGACTTTTTCGGAACCGTGCGTCACCGTCATTCTGTACGCAAATATCAAACTGACATCCCCGTAGAACGCGAAAAACTGCACGCCATTCTCGAAATGGCCTGTGCCGCCCCATCTGCGGGTGATTTGCAAGCCTACCAAATCATCGTCGTCACCACTCCCGTCGAACGCGATAGTTTGCGCACTGCTGCAGCCGGGCAAGCATTTATCTCAGAAGCTCCCATCTGCCTGGTATTTTGCGTTGATCCCGAGGCATCCGCAAAACAATATGGTGAACGCGGCCGCTCTCTGTACGCCATACAAGACGCCACCATTGCTGCCGCTTACGCACAACTGGCCGTCGTTGCTGCTGGCATGGCTTCTACCTGGGTCGGTGCATTTGATGAAGCGGCGGTAAAAGAATTGTTAGGAATACCTCTACACCAACGCCCGGTCGCGCTGCTGAGCATAGGCTACCCCGCCGAAATGCCGGAACCTACCTCACGCCGCCACTTGAATGAGATTGTGAGCTACAGATAAAGGCGGGAATAGTAGAGTGGACATTCAGTGCTGCTGTCCCCAATAAAATCCCCGCAGCACCAGAAGTAGGCGCCTCCAGGCGAGCTGCGGAGTAATTCTATGTCATTCCGAGCGTAGCGAGGAATCTTAAGAAAGATCTCTCACTTCGCCTGAAATGATAGGGATAGGAACGTGCCCCCCCTTCCCGAAATTTAGCCCTCCCCCACTGCGGCAGTAATCCTCTAAATCATAGAGTCTCCATAGATTCCGTGCCTGCAGAGCATATTTAAGGTAATCTATACTGAAATTTAGGTATGAGAATATAGTCATGGCAACGCAACAAACCAACTTGAATAGCTTTGGTACGCAATCCACTCTGGCAGTAGACGGCAAAACCTATCATTATCATTCTTTGGCCACGTTAGGTAGAGCAGGCATCGGTGACATTTCGTGTCTGCCTTTTTCATTGAAGATTCTGCTGGAAAACCTGCTGCGCCATGAAGATGGAGTCGCTGTTAAAAAAGCTGACATTGAGGCGTTGGCAAAGTGGAATCCCACAGCGGAGCCTGATAAGGAAATTTTCTTTATGCCAGCCCGGGTCCTGTTGCAGGATTTCACCGGCGTGCCCGCAGTAGCAGATCTGGCGGCCATGCGCGCGGCACTGGAAAAACTCGGTGGCGATCCTAAAAGAATTAATCCCTTCACACCCGCCGATCTGGTGATCGACCATTCCGTGCAGGTTGACCAATATGGGAGCGCCACGGCGTTTCAGGCCAATGCTGCTTACGAATTTCAGCGCAACAGCGAGCGTTATCAATTTTTGCGCTGGGGCCAGAATGCGTTTAACAACTTTCGCGTGGTACCGCCAGATAACGGCATTGTGCATCAAGTCAATCTGGAATACCTGGCCTCGGTTGCAATGACATCGCTGGGTAATTACGAAGGACAAGGGCACCCCACCACTTGGGTCTACCCCGATACCGTGATCGGCACGGACTCGCATACCACCATGATTAACGGCTTGGGCGTATTGGGTTGGGGCGTCGGCGGCATTGAGGCAGAGGCCGCCCTGCTCGGCCAGCCCAGCTCGATGCTGATCCCCCATGTGGTTGGATTCAAACTGGTAGGTAAACTGCCGGCTGGTGCGACTGCCACTGACCTGGTGTTAACAATTACGCAAGTGCTGCGCAAAAAAGGTGTCGTAGGCAAGTTCGTGGAATTTTACGGGCCGGGACTGGCACACTTAACCTTGGCCGACCGCGCCACCATCGCTAACATGGCACCGGAATACGGTGCCACGCTTGGCCTTTTCCCAGTCGATGTACAAACCACTGATTATCTGCGTCTCACCGGGCGTGAACAGTTGATACCGTTGGTTGAAGCTTATTACAAAGTGCAGGGTCTGTGGTATTCGCCCGATGATCCTGAACCTGTCTACACTGACACGCTGGTTTTTGATCTGGGCTCTGTGGTGCCTTGTCTGGCCGGGCCTGCGCGGCCACAAGACCGCACACCATTAGGTGAAGTGCGGGCCTCGTTCCGGAAATTACTCGCCAGTCAATACAAGGACGAAGTGTCTGGCCTGGATAAAGATGATTTCAATGACTGGCTGAACGAAGGCGGCAATCCGATGCTGGTCGCGCCGGAGTTTGCACCTGCACATCCCGATGAGTTGCTGAATGTATTTGGCACGTGCGTGCCGATACGTCAACCTGATGGGCTGGCATACAAACTATGTCACGGCTCAGTAGTGATTGCAGCCATTACCAGCTGCACGAATACTTCAAATCCCTCAGTAATGATTGCAGCTGCCTTATTGGCGAAAAATGCCGTGCAGCGTGGCCTGCAAGTTAAGCCGTGGGTGAAAACCAGCCTGGCCCCCGGTTCACGTGTTGTTACAGATTACCTGGTGAAGTCCGGCTTGATGCCCTACCTGGAAGCGTTGCGCTTTCATCTGGTAGGGTACGGCTGTACAACTTGCATCGGCAATAGCGGCCCACTTCCCGAACATATTTCACAAGCCGTCACCGACGGTGATCTTGCTGTGGCAGCGGTCTTGTCAGGCAATCGTAATTTTGAAGGCCGCGTTAATGCACTGGTACGCGCTAATTACCTGGCCTCACCGCCACTGGTAGTAGCGTATGCGCTGGCCGGTAATATCAACATTGATCTTTCTGTTGATCCGCTCGGCATCAATGCCAATGGCGAGATGATATATCTGAAAGACATTTGGCCTTCCAACGAAGAAATTGCCGAGCTGACACGCAGCCATGTGGTTTCCACACAATACAAACGCACCTATGCCGATATTTTTCACGGTAACAGGGAATGGAATGGACTCAAAGTATCTCAAGATCAGTTGTTCCAGTGGAGTAACGATTCAACTTATATCAAAGAACCGCCATTTTTTGATGGCATCACCGCCATGCCTGCCGCATTGACTGATATCCACCAAGCGCGCGTGCTGGTACTGCTGGGCGATTCCGTCACCACCGATCACATCTCCCCCGCCGGCTCTATCAGCAAGATCAGTCCGGCCGGAAAATATTTGATTGGCTTGGGCGTGCCACCCACCGAGTTCAATTCTTACGGAGCCCGGCGCGGTAATCACGAAGTCATGGTGCGGGGCACTTTTGCCAACCTGCGCCTGAAAAACAAATTAGTCGCAGGCGTCGAAGGCGGTGTCACACTGCATTTGCCAGAGGCCACGCAAATGTCGATTTATGACGCCGCCGTGCGTTATGAAAAAGAGGGTACAGCACTGATTGCGATTGCCGGTAAAGAATACGGCACCGGTTCCTCACGTGACTGGGCGGCCAAGGGCCCCAAGCTGCTCGGCATCCGTGCAGTGATCGCCGAAAGCTTTGAGCGTATTCATCGCTCCAATCTGGTTGGCATGGGGGTGTTGCCGCTGCAATTCCTGGCCGGTGAAAGTGCACATATCCTAGGTATTAGCGGCCACGAAACTTTCGACATCATCGGCCTCACCGCGCTGACACCTGCACAAAAACTGCAGGTATCGGCAACAGACAGCGATGGCACGGTAAAACAATTTACGGTGCTATCACGCATCGACACCGCCAATGAAGTGGAATACTTCCAGCACGGCGGCATATTGCCGTATGTGTTGCGGCAATCATTACGACCATAAGGCTCAAAATTCCCGATGCCTTTAATTACGCTTGATAAAGCTCATCTTATTTATGGCCGCTGGCCATTACTTGATGGCGCAGACTTTTCCCTGGATGCTGGTGAAAAAGTTGCACTCATCGGCCGCAATGGCACAGGTAAATCCACGCTGCTGCATGTCCTGGCGGGGCTATCAGCCCTCGATGGCGGCACGCGCTGGCATGACACCGCTGCGCGCATCGCCTATGTTTCACAAGAGCCGCCACTCGACCTTCAGCTCACAGTATTTGAGGCCGTATCTGAAGGCCTGGGCAATGTGCGTCAAACACTGCTCGACTACCATCATATCAGCCATGCACTGGCACATCATGAGGCTGACACTGATACCTTGCTGGCACAGTTGCAAACTGTGCAGACCACCCTTGAAGCGCAGGGTGGCTGGTCGGCGCAAAACCGCGTTGAGCAGGTGTTAACGCGCCTCAGCCTGCCTGAAGACTCACTCATCAGCACCCTTTCCGGTGGCTGGCGCAAACGGGTCGCACTCGCGCGTGCGTTGGTCATGCAGCCAGAAATTCTGCTGCTGGATGAACCCACTAACCATCTGGATTTTAGCGCCATTGAGTGGCTGGAAGAATTTCTGCGCGACTTTAGTGGCAGCATAGTGGTAATCAGCCATGACCGGCGCTTTCTCGATCGCATCGCAACGCGCATTCTGGAGCTGGATCGCGGTAAACTTACCAGTTTCCCCGGAAATTTTCGCACCTATCAGCAACGCAAAGCCGAACTGCTATCGGCTGAAAGCACACTCAACGCCGAGTTCGATAAATTTCTCGCGCAGGAAGAAGTGTGGATACGCCAAGGTGTAAAAGCACGTCGCACGCGTAATGAAGGCCGCGTACTGCGCCTGGAGAACTTGCGTCGTGAACGTGCCGCACGCCGTGACCGGATTGGCAATGTATCGCTGAAGGTCGATACTGGCGAACGCTCTGGCAAACTGGTCGCCGAGCTGGAAGATGTCAGTAAATCTTTTGGCGGTAAAACCATTATCCGCAACTTCTCCACCCGTATCATGAGCGGCGACCGTGTTGGTCTGCTCGGCCCCAATGGTGCTGGCAAAACCACACTGTTGAAACTTATTTTGGGCGAACTCGCTCCTGACAGCGGCAGTGTGCAACTCGGCACCAAGCTGCAAGTGGCGTACTTTGACCAACTGCGCGAACAACTTGACCCCGAATCTACCTTGCGTGATGTAGTATGCCCCGGGGCGGATTTTGTTGACATCGGTGGTTCACGAAAACACGTGATCGGTTATCTTGGAGATTTCCTGTTCCCGCCCGAAAGCGCTTTCGCACTGGTGAAAAGCCTGTCCGGCGGTGAACGCAACCGCCTGCTGCTCGCGCATCTCTTCACCAAACCGGCGAACGTGCTGGTGCTTGACGAGCCG
>JBKJTS010000292.1:0-11465 GCA_046590885.1 Gammaproteobacteria bacterium | reverse complement strand
GCGCCTGGCCACCCTGTTGCAAACTATCCCTATTCAGTCGCCGGTTGTGCCCGTGCTGCATAACGCTGATGTGCAGGCCTATAACACCGCCCCGCAGATACGCAACGCGCTGGTGCGTCAGTTGCACAACCCGGTCCGCTGGACCGAGACGGTACGAGCAATGACCAGCGCAGGGGTAAAAACTTTGGTAGAATGTGGTCCCGGCAAGGTGCTGGCGGGGCTAAATAAGCGCATCGACCGTGATATGGTAGTGTTGCCGGTGTATGATGCAGTCACGTTGACCGAGGCATTAGCAAGGATGGTCGTTCCTGCCTCTGGCGATACTTGTGCATACATGCACGTGGGGGGTTAAATGGCTTCTTTAAAGGGCGAAATCGCCTTGGTGAGTGGCGCGAGTCGGGGCATTGGTCGCGCGATTGCGCTGGAATTGGGACGTCAGGGCGCGGTGGTAATCGGCACGGCGACCTCCCAAGACGGGGCTGAAAAAATCACCACTTATTTAAGCGCAAATAATGTAACGGGCATAGGCAAGGTACTGAATGTTACCGATCAAGCCTCTATTGATGCCGCGCTGGAAAGTATTGAGAAAGACTTTGGCGCGCCCAGCATTTTAATCAATAATGCAGCTATTACCCGCGATAATCTGTTAATGCGTATGAAAGATCAGGAATGGGATGATATTATTAGCACCAACCTCAGCTCTGTGTATCGCCTGTCCAAGGCCTGTGTGCGTGCCATGATGAAAGCGCGCAAGGGACGTATCATCAGCATTTCCTCAGTGGTAGGTTGCACTGGCAATCCGGGTCAGGTTAATTATGCTGCCGCCAAGGCCGGGGTGATTGGTTTTACCAAAGCATTGGCTCGTGAAGTGGGGTCGCGCAATATTACCGTGAATGCGGTGGCGCCCGGATTTATTGATACTGACATGACGCGTGCCTTGTCGGAGGAACAAAAAACCGCATTGCTGCAGCAGATTCCCCTGACCCGATTGGGCCGGGTCGAGGATGTGGCCGCCGCCGTAGTGTTTCTGGCCTCGCCAGGGGCGGTGTACATTACCGGCGAAACATTGCACGTAAATGGGGGCATGTATATGGGGTAAAGTATCGAGACTCTGGAAAACTCACTGAAACGGTACTGGCGCGTTGCCCTTGATAGAATGGCGGACTCAAAATGCCCATGTACTCGATGTACACCGCGCTTTTGGCCCCTGTCATATAACAAAGAGTGCCGCGCCATCATCCATTTGATCGGGTTTTTCAGAGAGTCTCCACCCTAAATGCAGCAAATTTCAGTAAAGACTAGCATCTAGTGCTTATTTTCAATAAAATACCCGTGGCAGTCTGGACTGCCATACTTTTTGATCTGGAGGATTTACCCATCATGAGCACCGTCGAAGAGCGTGTCAAGAAAATCGTAGTGGAGCAGCTTGGAGTGAAGGATGAAGAGGTCAGTAACCAGTCTTCGTTCGTGGATGATCTGGGTGCAGACTCCCTTGACACTGTGGAATTGGTGATGGCTCTTGAAGAAGAGTTTGAGTGCGAAATCCCCGATGAAGAAGCTGAAAAAATTACCACCGTTCAGCAAGCTATTGATTACGTCAATAAGCATTTGAATAACTAAAAGCTTCATCCGGGGTTAAACTGCAAGGCCGCATACCACATAGTGGTGGCGGCCTTTCGTTTATGTTTTGATCCACATTGTCCAGACTTAAGTAAGGAATAGGGGTCACGTGAGCACAAAAAGACGCGTTGTTATTACTGGCCTTGGCATGGTCAGCCCTGTGGGGCTTACGGTCAAAGAATCGTGGGCCAACATACTGGCGGGCAACAGTGGCATCGGTCCCATTACGCATTTTGATGTTGCCGCGTTTTCAGTGCGCTTTGGTGGGTCGGTGTGGAATTTTGATCCCACCCAGTATATTCCTGTCAAAGACGTAAAAAAAATGGATCCCTTCATCCATTATGGTATTGCTGCTGCGCAAGAGGCGATTGCGGATGCCGGCCTAGAAGTTACTGAAGAAAATGCCGAACGTATTGGCGTGGCGATTGGCTCGGGCATTGGGGGTCTTTGGGGTATCGAAAAAGGCTACCAGGCATGTATGGACGGTGGTCCCCGCAAAATTTCACCGTTCTTTGTGCCAAGTAACATTATCAATATGATTTCCGGTAATGTCTCGATCATGTACGGGATGAAAGGCCCGAATATCGCGCTGGTATCCGCCTGCGCCACCGGTGCGCATAACATTGGTGATGCCGCACGCATCATCATGTATGGCGATGCAGATGTGATGGTAGCCGGCGGTTCTGAAATGGCCACCTCACCCAGTGGATTGGGGGGCTTTGCTGCGGCGCGTGCCCTGTCTACACGCAATGATGATCCAAAAACAGCCAGCCGTCCGTGGGACAAAGACCGTGATGGTTTTGTGTTGAGCGATGGCGCAGGCGTGATTGTGCTGGAAGAATTCGAATTTGCCCGCAAGCGCGGTGCACGGATTTATGCGGAGTTGACAGGCTTTGGCATGAGCGGGGATGCATATCATATGACGCAGCCTTCCGAAGGGGGGGATGGGGCGCGACGCTGCATGTTGAACGCCTTGCGTGATGCGCATTTGAACCCAGAGGATATCGACTACATCAATGCTCACGGCACGTCAACACCTGCAGGTGACAAGATTGAAACGCAGGCGCTCAAGAGTGCTTTTGGTGAACATGCGCGTCGGGTCGCAATCAGTTCCACTAAGTCTATGACCGGCCATTTATTAGGTGCGGCGGGTGGCATCGAAGCCATTTTCAGCGTGCTGGCGATACGCGATCAAATTGCCCCACCTACTATCAACATCATTAACCCTGATCCGGAATGTGATCTGGACTACGTGCCCAACCACGCGCGCGCGATGGAGATTAACGCTGTGCTGTCCAATTCATTTGGTTTTGGTGGTACAAATGCAGCGCTGGTAGTGAGTAAGCTGCGCTAACCAAATGTAGGGCGCGCCCTACGGCGATTTTCTGTGTTGGGTGACTAAGCTGATACGCCAACTACCTATCTATCCCGACCTGCTGCGTTTGCATGGTGCTTATCCGCAGCGCTATCCGTTTCTGCTTGAAAGCGTAGCGCATAGCACTTCACATGCCCGTTACGACATCCTGTTCGCTTTTCCCGGTACAACGCTGGCACTGGTGGATAACCACCACATGCCGCATCCCAACTTTCTGCAGACTCTGGACGATGAGTGGGCACGTGAGGCTGCACTTTCGTATGCAGGGGTACACGCGGAAGTAGACTCTGTGTTGCCGTTTTCCGGCGGCTGGTTTATCTATCTGGGATATGAGTTGGCCGGGCAGATTGAGCCACGCTTGGCTTTGACCGCGCCTGACAGCACATCCCGGCTACCCCTTGCCTTTGCCACCCGTATTCCTGCGGCGGTGATTGTTGATCATCACACACAATTTACATTTCTGGTAGCTGAAGATGTACACGCGGCGTTGCTCGATAGCATGGCGCATGACCTTGCGCATTTAACAGAGCAGCCCATGGCCGAGGTTGCTGCTGCGATAAGCGCTTTGCAGGAAGATGCCCCTGCGCGCTTTCTGGATGGCGTGCGGCGTATTAAAGAATACATCGTGGCAGGTGATGTGTTTCAGGTGAATTTGTCGAGGGCTTATCATGCTACGTTGACGCCCGATACAACCTATGTGCAGCTTTATCAGAATTTGAGAAAACATAATCCCGCACCCTTTGCCGGTGTTGCGCTCTATAATAACAGCGCGATATTGAGTTCATCACCCGAGCGTTTAGTGCAGGTGCATGGTAATGTGATTGAAGTACGGCCGATTGCGGGTACGCGTCCGCGCGGCATGGGTGATGAAGATCTTGCGTTGTCACAGGCGTTGCTGGCGCACCCAAAAGAGCGGGCGGAGCATGTGATGCTCATTGATCTTGAGCGCAATGATCTAGGCCGTATATGTGTGCCCGGCACCGTGGATGTGGATGAATTGATGGCGCTGGAATCTTATGCTCATGTACATCACATTGTTTCCAATGTGCGTGGTATTAAACGCCCTGATGTGACGCCGGGACAAGTGATACGTGCGGTGTTTCCCGGTGGTACTATTACGGGATGCCCCAAGGTGCGCTGCATGGAAATTATTGCCGAGCTGGAGCAGACGGCGCGCGGGCCGTATACTGGCGCAATGGGATATCTGAATCACAATGGAAATATGGATCTGAATATTCTGATTCGTACTATTCGGGTAGAAAATGGTGAGGCGCAGTTTCGCGTCGGCGCTGGAATTGTGGCTGATTCTGTGCCTGATGCCGAATTGCAGGAAACGCGCGCCAAGGCGCGTGGCTTGCTTCTGGCGTTGGGGGAGGTCGCTCTCGGCATCCTGCCTCCCGCTACACTAGCGCCTTCCTGCACGTCGGGAAAATGAGCACTACCTTAATCAATGGCATTTCTACTGCGTGCATTGATGTGCATGACCGTGGCTTGCATTACGGTGATGGCGTGTTTGAAACTTTTGCGGTATGCAACGGTATGCCTGCGTTGTGGGACCTGCATATGCAGCGTTTACTTTTGGGCTGTCAGCGCCTGAATTTTCCGGCGTTTGATCTGGCACTGCTGCACAGTGAGGCGCTGTCATTGTGTCGTGGTGTTACACAGGGTGTGCTGAAAATCATTATTACCCGGGGCGTGGGCGGACGTGGTTATCGACCGCCGCCATCGGCTGTGCCCACGGCACTTGCACATCCATGTGCGGCGGCGGGGGCAACGCGCATGCTGGCGTTGTACCCTTGGCCTGAATATCCGGCTGCCTTCTGGAGCGAGGGTGTGGCGGTACGAGTATGTGCTACGCGTCTGGGGTGTAATCCGGCGTTGGCGGGCATCAAGCATCTTAATCGGCTGGAGCAGGTAATTGCGCGCAGTGAATGGGAGGATGTCCGCGTGCCAGAAGGCTTGATGCTCGACACCCAAGGCAATGTGATTGAAGGTACTATGACCAATCTGTTTGTGGTGCGCAACGGTCAGTTGTTAACGCCCGATGTATCACAATGTGGCGTGGCGGGGGTGATGCGCCACTGGATTCTGACTTGCGCGCGTGCGGCAGGTATCCCGTGGGCAATTACAGCGCTGACCCTGGATACGGTAGTTTCGGCTGATGAAGTATTTTTGTGTAATAGTGTGATTGGAATATGGCCGGTGCGCGACATCCATAATATAAATGACATCGGTCATATCACCGGGTGTATTTTTCAGGTAAACGGGCCGATAACATCAGGCGTCATGGAGAAATTGCGAGATAGCACTGAATCATGAAAGGCCTGTTGTTAAAACTCATCGGCATATTACTTCTTATCGTCAGTTTTGCCGGTTTCTGGTTTTATATGGACATAAGAAGCGTTGCCGAAACACCATTGGATATTCCGGCACTTGTGAATCCTGACGGGCAACCTCTTACATATACTGTCGGCTCAGGCGCGACCCTGCGTGATGTGGCGCGTGATCTGGGTGGCCGTGGTCTGTTGAGCCGCCCCACCTATCTGGTGTGGTGGGCCTTTTTACAGAGCAAGGTACAGAACAAGGCATATATTATCAAGGTCGGTGAATATGCACTTATCCCTGGCATGACAGCGCGCCAATTGCTGGATAACATGGTGGCGGGTAAAGGGATACAGTATTCGCTGACGCTGGTAGAAGGCTGGACTTTCAAGCAAATGATTGCGGCGATTAATGCTCACCCGGTCCTAACACATACTGTGTCGGGCCTCTCTAACAGCCAGATCATGGCCAGGCTGGGTTGGCCTGATCAACATCCTGAGGGGCGTTTTTATCCCGATACCTATAGTTTTTCACGGGGCTTTAGCGACGTGGCATTTTTACAGCGCGCCTATCGCATGATGGAACAACGGTTGGCCAGCGAATGGCCACAACGAGATATCGATGTCCCTTATAAAACACCCTATGAAGCACTGATTATGGCCTCTATTGTTGAGCGCGAAACAGGTGTGGCTGAAGAACGCGCCCAGATCGCTGGGGTATTTGTGCGGCGCCTGAACATTGGCATGGCATTGGCGACGGATCCCACCGTGATTTACGGGATAGGTGCCAACTACGATGGCAATCTGCGCAAGCGTGATTTGCAAACCGATACCCCCTATAATACTTATCTGCGCAAAGGCCTGCCACCAACGCCGATTGCCATGCCGGGTGGAGATGCGATTCGCGCCGCGTTGCACCCTGCGCCAGGTAAAGCGTTATATTTTGTAGCGCGCGGCAATGGTACGCATTACTTTTCGGAAACGCTGCTAGAGCATAATAATGCAGTGAGAAAATATCAGTTGGGGGGTCCATGATTCTCATGATGATGCTCAAAATAGAGCAGTTATTATTTCGTCGTTCCTGGGCATCCGTGCAGTAGTTACTGCATTCAAAATGACAATAGTGGAGTTTACCCAATCATGTCTTTAGGTCCTCTCATGCTCGGTGTTGCCGGGTTGATGCTCACTGTGCAAGAGCGCGAAATGTTGCAGCATCCGCAAGTGGGCGGAGTAATTTTATTTACGCGTAACTATGCTGATCCAGAACAGATCGCGGCATTGGTTGCCGACATCCACGCGTTACGTGAGCCACATCTGCTGGTAGCCGTGGATCATGAAGGTGGCCGGGTACAGCGTTTTCGTAACGGATTTACACGCTTACCACCGATGAGTGAACTGGGTGTGTTGTATGAACGCGACATTAAACACGCTAAACATCTGGCTGACATTATTGGCTGGTTGATGGCAGTGGAGCTGCGAGCGGTGGGCATTGATTTTAGTTTTACGCCGGTGCTGGATCTTGATTATGGTATCAGCAGTGTGATTGGTGATCGCGCGTTTCATCGTAATCCCGAAATTGTCGCGGATATTGCGCACTCGTTTATGATTGGTATGGAACGTGCCGGCATGGCGGCAACCGGTAAACATTTTCCAGGGCACGGTTGCGTGGTGCCAGATTCCCATGTGTCAATCGCGTTGGATGACCGCAGCTACAATGACATTTATCTGGAAGATGTGGTGCCATTTGAGCGCATGGTGCACTTTGGCTTGGCAGGCATCATGCCTGCGCATGTCATCTATCCACAAGTTGCCCCCGAGCCTGCTGGATTCTCTCCGTTCTGGATGCAGGAAGTATTACGCAAACGCCTGGGTTTCCAAGGTGTTATTTTCAGTGATGATCTGGAAATGGAAGGTGCCAGCGTGGCGGGCAGCATTGTAGACCGCGCGCATGCCGCACTGGATGCAGGATGTGATATGGTATTGTCATGCAATAACTTCACTGCCATGGCGCAACTGCTTGATGGAATGCGAATTCACAATGATCCGGCATCGCATTTCCGCTTGATGCGCATGCACGGCCGTCATGCCATTAGCCGTGGACAACTGCACGCCGACCCTGCCTGGAAACAGGCTGTGATGGAAATGGAAAAAGCCATTCCACCCAGAACCATGAATCTGTTGTGAAGTCTTTATCGCTGGATCTGCTTTAATCGCTGTTCTATAAACGCCTGCAAATCAGGGTTGAGAGTATTACTCGCCTTGGCGCGCTGGAATGCTTCCTGCGCTTCCTGCCATCGATTTTCCGCTTGCAGCGAGATGCCAATTCCCATCAGCCAAATACCTGACTGGGGTATTTTGCGCAAGGCTTGCAGGTAATGTTCGATGGCCTTTCCGTGCTGCCCTTCACGTTGCAGTAGTGCAGCGAGGAATGCTTGATAATCAGCGTATTCCACAGCATTGTCTTGCACGTCGGGCAGATTCCGCTGCAGGGTATCCAGTCCGGTGCGGGTATCCCCCCGCTCCACTTGCAAACGCGCCAGCATCATCGCCAGACCGGGGCGATTTGCATCAAGACCCACGCCAACTTTTAAGCCTTCCTGCAACAACTGTTCCGCTTCATCAAGACGTTTTTCTTCCACCAGTAAACTCACCAGGGTTTGCCGCGCTGCGACGTGACTGTTATCAAGGTGCAGTGCCTGGGCGAGACTTTCAATTGCACGTGTCATCTGTCCCTGTTGTAATAATTCCACCGCCTTACGATACTCATTTTCAGCCTGCTGAGACGGAGGGATTTCTTTTATGTGCTTATTGAGTACGGGTGCATGAACGGTTTCTTGCGGAAACGTGTGCAGTCGGTGGTCAGGTAACTGTGTGGGCGATGCAGGGGTGATTCGTTGGGGCGCCTTCTCCCAAGCGCCGGATGGCAGTGATATTAGATTGAGCGGAGCAACGATCGCTGGCGCGGGCGCAGATGATGGTGGTAATGCGGGTGTGGCAGTGATCGGTTGTGATGCAACCTGCGGCAACACAATGGAGACTGTTGCGATATTCCCAGGCTCAGGCGTGACCAATGAAGGCGGTGGAGGCACAGGGCTACTTTGCAAAGTACGGTGTGACATAGCCCGTGTTGGAATAGTTTGGCCGGGCATGGCTGCGGCGTCCGGCATCATGCTGGCGAGTGACGTCATGCTCATCCCCTCAAGGAGAGATGGGCGCAATACCAGAGCCGCAGCTGTCAAACCGATGATCAGCAATGGCCATGTCCACAGTGCGGGGCGGTGCGAACCGCGTTTCGTGCTGGTGGCAGGCAGAATATTACATACAATGCCTGATGGGTCATTCATCCCACCCTCTGGGCTATTCATAGCGCCCTGCCCACTATTTATTACGCCTTGGGAGCGACTCTTTTCAAGATCGCGCAGCATTTGATTGATAATGCTCATTGCAGCAACGCCAGCCAGCGCCACAGGCTATGTTTGGTGGCTTCAGTATCACGTGCGGCGGCACGCACATGGCGAGCTTCCACCTGTTTCCTGCCTTCCCCGTAGGTTAGCATTAAGGCCTTGTGCGCGAGAATATTGATGAGGCGTGGAATGCCACCGCTGGCTATGTGCAAGAGGCGTACGGCATGCCTGCTGAATAGTCGGCCATTGGCAAACTTCGCCATGTTACTTCCTTGTGCAATGCTGAGCCGATGCGCAATATAATTATCCAGATCACTGCGGTTCAAGGGCGAGAGATGATAATGGAAAGTGATCCGCTGATTCAGTTGACGTATCGAATTTTGTTGTAACCGCAGGTTAAGTTCCGGTTGACCGAATAACACAATCTGCAGCAGTTTACGTTTTTCTGTTTCCAGATTGCTTAGCAGGCGCACCGCTTCCAGTGTCTCCATAGGCATCGCCTGCGCTTCATCAAGGCACAGTACCACCTGCTTGCCCTGCTGCGAAAAATCCAGTAACGCCTGCGTCAGTGATTTCAATAATTGATGTTGATCCGCATCTTTGCGCAGCACAATGCCAAGTTCGTCGGCCAGGGCTAGCAGCAAGGTGCGTGGCTCCAGATAAGGATTAGGGATATAGGCAGTAATGAAGCGTTGCTGTATCGCGTCCGCCCCTTTATTAATGCTCGCCAAAAACTGACGGCATAGCAGGGTTTTACCCGTGCCCACTTCCCCAGTGATTTTGATAAATCCTTCACCGTCACTGACTGCGATTAATAAAGTATTGAGTGCCTGTTGATAATCGGCGCAGGCAAAGAAGAAACTGGTGTCCGGCGTGATGCCAAATGGCGGTTCAGATAAACCGAAATGGGCAAGGTACATGGCTAAACTCGACCTGTTGCAAAGGCGCAAGTTAACCTAAATGGCACAGATATACATGGCGGTGATGCTGGCCATTTAATTGCTGACTGGTAAGGTGTGATGATTTTTATCACTGGCTTGTCACTGGGTGACATCCTGCATTTTATGAATGCGGTCGCGGGTTTGCAGAATATCCTCTGTCCAGTCATTGGTACCCTGCACCACCGTTGTTTTCAGCAAAATCACCAGCTCACGCTTTTGGCTGGTGCGTCCAGTACGGCGAAATAGTAAATTAAGCAGGGGCACATCGCCAATTAAAGGCACCTTTGACTGGTCATCTTCCATAGATTGGCGCATCAATCCCCCAATCGCTACTGTATGACCGTCTTGTACGCGCACGATGCTATCTGTTTCAGAGATGGTGCTCGATGCCAGCGGCAGATTGATTCTGCCAGAGCTACCCAGATCAATGACTTTCTGTTGCTCGGTAACCTGGCTAACAGAAGGCCGAATGTGTAAGGTAATCTGGCCATCTTCTGAAATTTGTGGCGTTACATCCAACGCAATACCCGAAAAAAAAGGCCGTAGTGTAATGTTCGGTGTAGAAGCTGCACCGCCATTCCCAGTGGTGGTGGTAGAGCTCACATTGGTGACAAAGAAATCATCTGTGCCCACCTTGAGTATGGCCTTCTGATTATTTATTGTAGCAATCCGTGGACTTGACAGAACATGTACCGTGCCTTGGGTATCGAGAAAAGACAGTAGGCCGGAAAAATTGGCATAATGAACAGCGACATTGAGCAGTCCACTGGATAAACCGGAATCAAGTATGCTTCCCAGCGTGCTCCCGGGAACTGGCAGACCACCCGGCACCATAAAGCTGTCGGCATTAGCTCCCACCGAAAAGTTATGCTGGTTATTGTTGTTAAAACCTGCCCAGTTGATGCCAGTTTGATGCCCGTCGTTAAGTTGCACCTCAATGATTTTTGCTTCCAGCATCACCTGACGATCAACTATTAACTGCATGGCTTTCAGGTAGCTTTCCACTTGCCGTATTTCAGTGGGCATCGCCCGCACCAACACCATACCGGAATGGGGATTGAGCACTACGTGATGGCCATTTTTGTCATCAACGATAGACGTTAGTGACACTTTCAGTTCATTCCAGAAATCACTGTCTGTGGTAGTGGTAATCCGACTGGTTTCTACGGATTGACTGGCAAAGTTGCCAGGGCTAGTCGAGCTCGAGGCAGTAGTGCCTGAGGAGGCGGGCGCATCACTCACCGAACCTGAAACAACACGGATCTCAGAGCTGCCCTTCCGCTGTCCGGCAATATAGTTGATTTTAAATATGCGCGTTTGTATAGTCAGCGGCTGAATGAAAATCCGATTTCCTTCCATTTTATAATTATAACCGTACATGTCACGGATAGCGTCCAGCGCTTCGAACACCGTGACATCCTTGAGGCTCAGCGAAAGTGTCCCACTTACCTCAGGATGCACCAGCATGCTGTAGGGAGTTCCCGACACGATGTCCATGAATATTTGCTGGGCCGGCGCTTTATTAACGGCAAGATCAAATTTTTGTTCCAGTGCTGGCTTTGAGAATTGGCTGGATTTGGGGAGTTCAATTTTTAGAGGGGGAAGTAAAGCAGTACTCACATCCGCATCTGACGGCACCGTGGTGGTTTTTCCTTCAGTGGCGGTATGAAGTTCTGCATTAATCCGATGGATTGCTCGTGTGTCTTGAGTGGGGTGTGCTGCGCAGCCAGCCAGTGTCGCTAGCATATAACCAAGAATGCATGTTTTAACCCCGATGGGAATCCCTGGAAATACCGCATCTCTG
>JBKJTS010000265.1:0-3288 GCA_046590885.1 Gammaproteobacteria bacterium | reverse complement strand
CATTGTGGCCATCACGCTCGCGGCAGGGAGTTGCGCAGAAAATCCGGTATCCGGCAAGAAAAATTTTGTGCTGATGTCAGAACAGGAAGAAATCGAAATAGGCCGCACTACCCACCCAAATATTCTCAAGCAATACCGCCGTCTTGAAGACCCTGCTCTACAGGCTTATGTGCAGGAGATAGGCGAGCGCCTCGCGCAAAAAAGTCATCGCAGTCACTTAATATATCGCTTTACTGTGCTTGATAGCACAGAAGTTAACGCTTTTGCTTTACCGGGCGGATATATTTATATCACTCGCGGCCTATTGGCATACCTGAACTCTGAAGCCGAATTGGCTGCGGTGCTGGGTCATGAGTTGGGTCATGTAACCGCGCGGCATTCAGTGCGCCAGATCAGCGCTTCCAAAGCCACTGGCATTGGCTTGGCGCTTGGCTCGATTCTCATTCCCGAATTGCGTAATCAGGCGGCACAGGATTTATTTAATGTGCTAGGCAACGCGTGGATCAGCGGCTATGGACGGGAGCATGAACTGGAATCTGATCGTCTCGGCGCCGAATATCTGGCGAGCAGCGGTTATGATCCGCAAGCGATGCTCAAAGTCATTGGCGTATTAAAAAATCAGGAAATATTTGAAAAGCAGGTCGCAAAAGAAGAAGGGCGTGAAGCGCGTGTTTATCATGGGGTATTTTCCAGCCACCCCGACAATGATACCCGCCTGCAGGAAGTAGTGGCCAAAGCGGAGGCACTCAAAACGACTACTGCCAGCCGCATCAACCGCGAGGCATTGCTGAAAAAACTCGATGGCCTGACCTTTGGTGACAGTGAGCATGATGGCATACGTCGGGCCAATCGCTTTTATCACAAAGATTTAGGTTTCGCATTGAGCTTTCCAGTAGGTTGGCGCGTCGAAAATTTACCGGATCGATTAGTCGCACGCCCCCCCACGAATGATGCACTGCTAATGGTGAGCACCACGGATTTGAATGAACGTATTCCGCCCAGTGAATTTATGGCAAAGCGACTTAAGGTTGGGCAACTTTCGCAAGGCGAGTCGCTCAAAAGTAATGGCTTGGAGGGTTACACCGCGATTGCAACTGTCAACACGCCTTTTGGCAGACGCCCAGCGCGCTTTACCGTAATTTATTTCAAAAATCAGGCGTTCATATTTGTGGGCAGTGCCAAAGATGAAAGAATGCCCAACCGTTATGATGGCGAGTTTCTGCAAACCGCGCGTAGCCTGCATGGCTTGACTGATCAAGAGCTTCCACTCGCCAAGGCATTGCACATCAAAATTGTTAAAGCATCAGCCACTACACGTTACGCTGATTTAGCGCGCACTTCCAACATTCAGCATCATGCAGAAGAGCAATTACGTTTATTAAATGGTAATTATCCAAGCGGGGAACCCGCCGCAGGTGCACAGATTAAAGTTGTAGAGTAAGAAACATTTGTCATTTCGAGCGTAGCAAGAAATTCTTGTTATGGGGAATGTGAAAGATCTTTCAGAATTTCTCGCTAAGCTCGGAATTACAAGCGGCCGATTTACTTAACCCGGATCAACAAACATGTCAGGCAATCTCAAGCAAGCGGCGCTCGATTATCATGAGCACCCTACGCCCGGAAAACTGGGAATTGCCATCACCAAACCCTGCGATACGCAACGTGAACTGGCATTGGCTTATACACCCGGGGTGGCCGAGCCAGTGCGTGAAATTGCCGCCGATCCAGATGCAGCCTATCGCTATACCGCCAAGGGCAACCTAGTAGCGGTGATTACCGACGGCACGGCAGTGCTGGGATTAGGTAATGTAGGTGCGCTGGCGGGTAAGCCGGTAATGGAAGGCAAGGCGGTGCTATTCAAAAAATTTGCCAACATTGATGTGTTTGATATTGAAGTTGATGCCGAATCGCCACAGGCATTTATCGACACGGTGGCGCGCATTGCGCCCACCTTTGGCGGCATTAATCTGGAAGATATTGCGGCGCCACACTGCTTTGAAATAGAAAAGACACTCATTGAGCGCCTGGATATTCCGGTGTTTCATGACGATCAGCACGGCACGGCGATTATCATCAGCGCCGGTTTGATCAATGCACTGGAGCTACAGGGTAAGACTATCGACGCGGCGCGCATCGTATGTCTGGGCGCGGGTGCGGCGGGTATTGCCTCCATGCGTTTGTTGCTCGCATTGGGTGCAAAAATGGAAAATCTGCGTCTGGTCGATCGTAACGGCGTGATTCATGCCGGTCGTGATGATCTGAACGAATACAAACTTGAATTTGCCGTCACCACACCGCAACGCACACTGACAGATGCCATGAAGGACGCGGACGTATTCATCGGCGTCTCCGGCCCCGACCTGTGCACACCGGAAATGCTGGCCTCCATGGCCGTTAAACCGATTGTATTCGCTCTGTCCAATCCCGATCCGGAAATTCGCCCGGAAGTCGCGCATACCGTGCGCAAAGATTTGATCATGGCAACGGGTCGCAGTGACTATCCAAACCAGGTGAACAATGTGCTGGGTTTTCCGTTCATTTTCCGTGGCGCGCTGGATGTGCGGGCGCGACGCATCAATCAAGCCATGGAAATGGCCGCCGTGCATGCCTTACGCAAGCTTGCCCACCAACCCATCCCCCGCGAAGTACTCGAAGCGTATCAGCTCACGGAGATGAGTTACGGCCCGGCTTATATCATCCCCAAACCGCTGGACCCACGCCTGCTTAATACGGTAGCCCCTGCGGTAGCGCGGGCAGCGGTAGAATCCGGTGTCGCACGTTTGGGGTATCCGGCGCATTATCCCCAGTAAACATTAGCACTTTAGCGTCTCCTGTCGCACGCCGATAACCTGTATGGCGCATCAGTTTATGCAGGAGACGCGGCAATGAAAGACACCCTCACCCTCGTAGACAATAGCACGGGTAAAAGTATCGAGCTGCCGATTCGGCATGGCACGCTTGGTCCTCCGGCGATTGACATCAGCACTCTTTATCGTGAACTTGGCTATGTCACTTATGATCCCGGCTTCATCTCCACGGCAAGCTGTCGTAGCGCCATTACATACATTGACGGCGACGCTGGCATATTGCTGTATCGCGGGTACCCGATTGAACAATTAGCCGAAAAAAGTAACTTTCTGGAAGTTGCGCACCTGTTGTTATACGGTAACCTGGCAACACAACCCCAGCTTGATGAGTTTACTGGTGTAATTCGACACCACACCATGCTCAAGGAAAGCCTGAAAAGTTTTTACAATGGCTTCTATCATGATGCGCATCCGATGGCGA
>JBKJTS010000210.1:0-4222 GCA_046590885.1 Gammaproteobacteria bacterium | reverse complement strand
CAGACAGTGGACCCTAACAAAATTGTTGAGCGCGGCGGGTATACCGGTGTGGGCAAGGCGCTGGACCGCCTGGCGAATTATTACATCAGTCTCGCCGAGAAAATCTTCCCGATCATTGAAGTGGCCGCGGGCCGCACCGTGGACGTGGTACTGACCAGTGGCGCGGCACTGGAGGCCGACATCAACGCGCTGGCGGTCTCCAGTGAGGCGACTGATGATCAAATTGAAACTATTGATGAGGAGGATATTTAATGAATTCCGTGAAAGTAATCATTCAACAATGCGCCGCTGCTGCGCTGGGGCTGATGGCCGTGATGGCCGTACAGGCGAGTCAGGAGGTGCCGGACGATATCCAGCGTTCGATTCGCGCCGCTTATCCAGGCACGCACATTGACAGCATGCGCGCCGCTGAGATACCCGGCTTGTATGAATTGCGGATGGGCGTGAACGTCGCCTACAGCGCCGCGCAAGGACGCTATCTTCTAATAGGACATATTTTTGATACAAAAACCGGTCAGGATCTGACGCAGGCGCGTCTTAATATTGCCTCGGCCAAGGTGATCGACTGGCAGACGCTGCCGCTCGATGCCGCCATCCGCTCGGGGACGCCGGGCGGGGAAAAGATCGCAATATTCACGGATCCCGACTGTCCCTATTGCCGCAAGTTGAGCAGCATTCTACCCAGCCTGAAAGGCGTGGAAGTCTACGAATTTTTATATCCCATGGCAGAACTGCACCCGCAGGCCCACGCTAAATCGGTGGCGGTGTGGTGCAGCCAGGACCGCCGCGCCGCCCTGGATAAGGCCATGAAAGACCAGCCCGTGGTGGCATTGGCGCGCCCCAGGAAAAATTGTGACGCCAGCGCCATTGACCGCATCCTGGCCTTTGGCAAAACCAATAATTTCCATGGCACACCCACACTGGTGCGGGGTGATGGGACGGTCCTGGCCGGTTATCGTCCCCTCGAACAGCTGCAGGCCTGGGTTAATGATGGTATCGCCCGCGACCCACGCGAGAGTGTAGTCCAGCGCACAGGAAACGCTAATGACTAATTTCACCAAATGGATGATTATTTTTCTAGCGGGGGCGGCCGCCACGGGGTGTGCTGCACCGAAATATGCATGCAGGGCCCACGAGGGCATCCCCTGCATGAGCATCGATGAGGTCTATAAGAAAAGTATCGACGGCACATTACCCTCCACGGGCAGAGTGTCGGGCGTGCAAGACAGCGCACCGCCCAGCGTAGCCACCACAGTACAGCAGGAGGGGAGAGGTGCAGTAGCTGTCCCTGCACAGCGCTATCCGGCATCCGTGGCGGCGGGCGCACCGATTCGTCGCGATTCATCCATCCTGCAGGTGTGGCTGACCCCGTGGGTGGATACGGAGGGTGATTTTCATGATCAGAGCACCTTCTACATGGTGGTCGACCCCGGCCGCTGGCTGCTCCATGAAAACCGCAGAATGCTGGAAGCACCCCGGCAGTTCATGCGTCTGGCGCCCCCCGACCGCTCTCCGGCCCCGCCGCAGTCACGCGCCGCGTCGGCCATGACATCCGATGAGGCCCGCGCCGCCGCAGCCGAGATGGTGGGTGCCAGCGGAGAAACCCAACCATGAGCGCCGTTCTGGACACGCTTCGGCAGTGGCTGGTACCGGCGCGTGCCAGTGATTCACCGGAAAGCGCCTTACTCAATGGGGCGCCGCCGCCGTCCATGGCGCGTATCAATGAGTTTTTAGCTACCCACCGTTTCTCGGATCTGCTGCCCTATGAGACTTATGATCCGGCCACGGGCGTATTCGAAAATGATGCTCCCCTTGCCGCACGCGCGGCGGGGAACGATAACAAAAACCAGTCCCAACGCAATTACGGTCGCAGTTACGGGCGCAGTTACGGGTTTGCCCTGGAGTGCCTGCCCTTGAGCGGTGCGAGCGAGTCCGTGGCAAAGGTTCTGGGCAATTTGTTTAATCAGACATTACCCGAGGGCACCGGTATTCAGGTGATGCTGTGGGCCTCACCGCGTATCCTGCCACGGCTGGCGGAGTGGGCGGCGCGGCGTCTGCCCGACGCCGACATCGCACAGCGCTCGGCCGCCGCCGGGCGCCCGGTGCGCAATGAGAGCATTCACCGGCGCCTGGCGCGACGACGCGTAGAGTATCTGCTAAAGGGTGCCTACACCTCACTGTTCCGTAACCAGCCCTATCTGGTGCGGGACTACAAACTCACCGTCAGCGTGACATTCCCGGGTAGTCCCGATCAACAGGGATTAACCAGGCTCCTCGATATCCGCGACGGCATAATGAGCCTGCTGTCAACGGCGGGTATTCCGAGCCGCATCATGGATGCGGGGATGTTGATCAATATCCTGGATGAGATCCTCAACCCGGTCACTGGCCTACAACGGCGCACCCCGTTGAACTGGAATGACGGGCGGTTGCTGAAAGATCAAATGGTGGATGGCGGCACCCGCACCCTGGTGGGGCGCAAGGGGCTCACCATCAATGATACGGCGGTGCGCTGCTACAGTGTGCGCAGCTATCCCCGCGCCTGGCCGCTGTGGCAAATGAAAGATCTGATCGGCGACAGCTTTCAATCGGCCCTGCAAATACCCTGTCCGTTCCTGCTGACGCTGGGCGTGACCATGCCACGCCAGGCAGACATCCGCCGTGCCGCGCAGATGAGTGGCGCACGCGCCACGCAGAATGCGGAAAGTCGAATGGCGAAATACCTGCCGGAATTCGCCGACAAAAAACGCGACTGGGACATCATGCTCAAGGCCATTGACGAAGGTCATGGCGGGGTGCGCCTGTATCACCAGTTGGTGACCTTTTCCGCGCTGGGCGACGGCGAGCGCACCGAACAGTCCGTCAAGGCGCTCTACAGCACCAAGGAATGGGAAATGCAGAATGACAGCGGTTGCCAGATCCAGGCGCTGCTGGGCGCACTGCCACTGACACTTTCAAAAGGCTTTGCCCAGGAGATTGGCAATCTGGGCAGGCTCTCCTCCAAGACCACCCGCAACGCTGGCAATATGATGCCGGTGATCGGCGAGTGGATGGGCAGCGGCACGCCGACCCTGATGCCATTGGGCAAACATGGGCAGATACAATTCGCCGATATGTTTGATGTGCAGGGTAGTAACTCGAATGTCGCCATTGCAGCCGCGTCGCGTTCCGGCAAATCCTTTTTGCTCAACGAGATTGCCTGGTCTTACGTGGCGACCGGCGGCCGTGTCTGGATCATCGACGTGGGGCGCTCGTACGAACGCATTTGCCATCTCATTGGCGGGCAGTTCGTGGAATTCAATCTGGCGTCACGGATTGGACTGAACCCATTCACGTCCATGAGTGACGACAATAAGGAAAGCTTTTCAGAGCAGGTCGCCGAGCTTAAGCCCATCATCGCCCAGATGGCGCTGCCCAGTCGCAAGACTGACGATCTGGAAAATTCCTGGATCGAGCAGGGCATCAACAGTGCCTGGCAGAACAAAGGCAACAGCGCCACAGTGACGGACGTCGCGGCGTGGCTGTCCGCACATAACCATCAGCGTGCCCAGGAACTGGGTCAAGCGCTCTTTCCGTATACCCGCGAGGGTATTTTCAGCCGGTTTTTTGAAGGTCCCGCCACACTGGATTTCGATAATCCGTTCATCGTCCTGGAACTCGAGGAACTCAACTCCAAACCGGATCTGCAATCGGTGGTGCTGCTGCTGTTAATGATGCGCATCAATCAAAAGGTCTATCTGGGCCGTGAGGACGGGCAGCGCAAGGTGTGCATCATCGACGAGGCCTGGGACCTGTTCGGCGGTGAGAACTCAGCCTCCTTCATCGAGCGCGGTTACCGCCGCATCGCCAAGTACGGCGGGGCGTTCATGAGTGCGACACAGGGGGTTAACGATTACTACCGCTCCCCGGCTGCGTTGGCGGCATGGGAAAACTCGGGGTGGGTGTGCCTGCTACGCCAAACGCCCGAGTCCATCGATCAGCTGGAGCGCTCCGGGCGCTTCCAGGTGGACGGCCACATGAAGCGCATGCTGCTGGGCCTGACCACCGTGGCGGGACAGTACGCCGACCTGCTGATACGCGGGCCACAGGGTTATGCCGTGAGCCGCCTGGTGGTGGATCCCTATTCGGCACTGCTGTATTCCTCGCGCAATGAGGACTTCGTCCGCATTCGCCAGTTGCAGGCGCAGGGAGTGTCTACCGCCGATGCCATTGATCATGTGCT
>JBKJTS010000056.1:0-8187 GCA_046590885.1 Gammaproteobacteria bacterium | reverse complement strand
AAGAAGCTGAGTGCTGAGGAAGTTGAGGCGGTGGCGGAGTATTTGTCGTTGCAGTTGCCATAAGAATAGAAGAATTTTTGCCACAAACGACAAGGTATTAATGTGTTTTTCGATCGCCTGGAAGGATAGGACATAGTACTGATTATCGTGGAGTTTCACAAAAAAACGGGCCGAAAGGCCCGTTTTTTTGTTGTGTGGCTGCCGCTTCTGAGTTAGTGAGGCAAGTGATGCTTGGCCGAGATGCCACCGCCTCTGATCATATGGCCTAGCCCGGCGGTTTCAAGGGTGATATTAAGGAAAGTCCGAATCGTGCTGGCGTCTTCCATAAGGAGCACTTGCGCGAGCATGTCTTGTGCCTGGGTGCGAGTGAAGTTGCGTATCACCCATTTAACACGTGGCAGGCTGGCGGCGCTCATGCTGAGACTATCTATCCCCATACCCATCAATAGCAACGCTGCTGCCGGATCACCGGCCATTTCGCCACACACGCTCACGGGAGTGTTTTGACGGCGTGCGCTCTCTGCCACCTGCACCAGAGCGTGAAGCACGGCAGGATGGAGGGAATCGTATAGGCTGGCTACTTGCGCATTGTTGCGATCTACCGCGAGCAGGTATTGAGTAAGATCGTTCGTCCCAACAGAAAGAAAGTCGACACGCCTGGCCAGCGCGTCGGCTTGATACACCGCAGAAGGCACTTCGATCATGGCGCCAATACGGGGACGTTCAATGATTTCACCGGCATCGCATAACTCCTGCCAGGCACGGTTCAGCAGTACGATGGCTTCGTCAACTTCCGTGACGCTGCTGATCATGGGCAGCAGAATATGCAAATTGCCTAATCCGGCACTGGCGCGCAGCATGGCGCGCAGTTGCGTGAGAAAAATTTCTGGGTGGTCGAGGGTAATGCGTATCCCGCGCCAACCGAGAAAGGGATTATCTTCGTGAATTGGAAAGTAGGGTAGTTCCTTGTCGCCACCTATGTCCAGGGTGCGCAGGGTGACGGGACGCGGCGCGTAGGCTTCCAGTACCTGGCGATAGACGCGGCGCTGTTCTTCCTCGCTGGGGAAGCGCTGACGTATCATAAAAGGAACTTCGGTGCGGTACAGGCCGATGCCTTCGGCGCCACTACTGAGTGACGATGCAACATCGGACAGCAGTCCAGTATTGGCATACAGTGGCATGCGCAGGCCGTCCTGGGTGATGGCGGGTAGGTCACGCAATTCAGCAAGGCCAGCAGCGAGCTGTTTTTCTTCACGCAGCAGACGGTTGTATTCGGTGAGCAGTGTGGCAGAAGGCTGTACGTACACTTTTCCCAGATAACCGTCGACAATCAGTTCGCGTCCGTCCATGCGCGCAACGGGCAGATCGCCCGCGCCAACGACCGCAGGCACACCTAACGCCCGCGCCAAAATGGCAACATGCGAGGAGCTGGAGCCACGTGCAGAAATAACGCCTTTCAATTTTTCGCTGGGGACTTCGGCAAGCATAGTCGCAGTGATTTCTTCGCCGACTAAAATAGTATGGTCAGGGTAGGGTGGGGTGTTACGTTTGCCGCTTTGCAGGCACACCAGAATACGCCGCCCTAAATCACGTACGTCCTCAGCACGTTCACGAATGTAAGGGTCATCCATTTCGTCAAAGATACGCGCGTGCTCGTTAACGGTTTCCCGCAAGGCCCCTGATGCCCAACTTCCGGCGCGAATACGATCCAGCGTATTGTTGATGAGGGTGTCACTGCCCAGCATTAATTGGTAAGCATCAAATAAAGCCCGGTCTTCGGCATTGAGTTTAGGGCTAAGACGCTTAGCCAGCGCGGCCATGTCGTCCTGCACGCTTTTTACGGCAGCCATGAAGGCGACAATTTCCCCATTGATGTTGGTAATTTTACGATCGGGAATCGCGTCCAGATCCGCTGGTGGATACACCACCATGGCGGTACCGATGGCGACACCTGGCGCACCAGGTAAACCTTCCAGCGGTCGTCCATCATGGCGGTTGTCTAACAGGTCACGGCCAGATATTTGAATGGCGCCAACCACTTCGGCGTGAGCGATAGCGCCGGAAAGCTGGGCAGCAAGGGTAACCAGGAAAGCCACCTCATTTTCTTTAAAGCGCCGCTGGGTATGCTGACGCACGACGACTATGCCCAGTACTTTGCGGTGGTGAATGATGGGCACGCCCAGAAAAGCGTGGTAGCGTTCTTCGCCAGTTTCCGCTATGAAGCGGTAACGCGGATGATCTGTGGCGTTATCCAGATTCAAAGGTTCTGCCGTTTCGGCAACCACGCTGATAATGCCTTCACCAGGCGCCAGGCGTACGCGGCCTATGGCTTCAGGGTTGAGTCCGTCACTGGCCATGAGTACATAGTGGTGGGTGTTGGGGTCGGCCAGGTAGACAGAACAGACTTCCACCGCCATGGATTTCTTGACACGTTTGACAATGATAGACAGCGCCTGCTCAAGGTCCTGAGCGGCGTTCACTTCCTGGATGATACGGCGTAATATATTCAGCATAGGAGTTCGATTTTGTGCGTGGGCAGGAGTCGGAAATCAGACCTTGATTTAGATCGTGAACAGATGCTTAGCTTTTTGTGTTGTATTGGCCCAGCTTTTCGATCGTGATGGATTGTCCACATCCTTCAAGTGCAGTAGACGCATCGCTTACAGGCGCGATGTGTTGTTGGCGGCGGTCTTGAAATGAGGGATAGTCCTCTGTTTCAAGCGTTATAAGTTGATCCCGTTCGTCAATCACCAGGGACTGATCACATTCTTCAAGTGCCAGGGCGAGTGTAGGAACTGCGGTTTTTAGCGGCAGGGAGTTATTCCGTAACAGCGGGGCTAATTCGTGCAGGGCACGCTGATAAACTCGACGCTTGAACGGTACAACTTCACGTAGTGGGTGCCAGTACGTTACCCAGCGCCACGAGTCAAACTCAGGCTTGTCAGTAAGATCTAGGCATACGTGGCTCTCATCGCACATCAGTCGAAGCAAAAACCATACTTGTTTTTGCCCGATACAGAGTGGGCCACTGCCACGGCGTATCAGTTTTTCGGGCAGACGATAACGTAGCCAGCCACGGGTACGGCCGATAATTTTTATATCGTTAATCTCTAGCCCAATTTCTTCGCGTAGTTCCCGGTACATTGCTTCCATCGGGGTTTCGCACGCCTGGATGCCACCTTGAGGAAATTGCCATGCTTCCTGACCAATACGCCGCGCCCATAATAACCGGCCTGCATGGTTGCTTAGAATGATTCCGACATTTGCTCTGTAACCGTCTGCATCAATCACGTGTATGCCAATCTGAAATAGGCTTGAAAGGTATATATAAAGCATTGTTTCACAAATTCATTCTCTAAGCAAATGTGAAATCATTTAGAATTCATGTGGTTATTTTGGAACTCATGTTGCATATGAGGTTAAAGAGCGCGCCATGCTAGAAGTAGAATAATACCCACTGAAACCGTTGCAATGGTGATGATGGCACCCAAGCCTGCAGCCGCTGGAGTGGCGGTGCTGCGGTTGGCCAGACCCCACACCATACCAAGCTTTACCAGCAAATTACCTACCGCAGCCAAGGTAATACCCAATACCACCACGGCCGCAGGCAATGCTCCTGGCGTGGAGCTTGTGAGCCCCTGCGTGGCATGTAACTGGGTCAGGGACAATGTCACGGCATCTACACTGACGATGCCGGCGGCTAATGACAGGGCATATACCCCTATAGCTCCAGCCTGGCTGAATGCAAGTTGCACCAGCGCAAATAACAAGCCGTATAAGGCACCAAACTGTAATACCGCAGCTAGATCCAGCGGGTTGCTAAAGGGCACGTCGACGTGGTTATCAGAAGGAGCACTTGCACCTCCGTGTGCGGCGCGCCCCAAGTTAGAATGGCTGCGCCAAGCCAGCCACCCGCCAGTGATCAGTGTGGGCAAAAACAGTACAGTGGTAATAGGTAGCAAGGCAGGCTGCACAATCGCGACTTCCAGCAGCAGGCGTACAAACATAATGGTGGATGCGGCGATAATGCTGGTGGCGATGCTGGCCGATAGTTCGGGTCGCACATGGCTGAGGCGAGATAATGCCAGGGTGAGAGCGGTCGAGCTGATCAGTCCGCTGAACAACGCGGTGAGCAGAAGATGACGGCGTTCTCCCGCAGCGCGCATGCCAAAATAGCCAATGCATGCGATGCCTGTCACCAGCACCATCATGGACCAGATTTGCCGGGGATTGATGTTAAGCTGGGTGAATCCCTGGTTCGGCAAAACCAGATAGGCTACCATTGCTAACAGCACAAATTTGCCGAGAATGGCTATATCATTGGCGGGTTTGACGGGGTTATCCTTAGTGATACCGGGGCGCACACGCAATACCAGGGTGGTGACCAGGGCAATCACCAGCGGCGCAATCCATTCGCCCGTGGCAATGATGCCACCCAGCAGCCAGCACAGCAGAATGGAAATTTCCTGGGCAATGCCTGTGCTGCCGTTAAGCATGCTATTGCGCACAAACATGGCGGTGATGAGTATGCCAAGCACCGCCAACCCCAGCAGGAAAACGGGCTGGTTTGGCCACCAATGCAGTGTGATAAAGCCGCCCATCGAAATCAGGGGAAGCGTACCCATGCCCCTGAAGTGACGGTTGCTGTTGTGCGGTGGATTCTCTTGCTCCAGGCCAATCAACAGGCCAACGATCAACGCAAGGGCCAGCGCCAATATCCAGCCGGGTGCCCCAGGGATGAATTCTAATGAAGACATGAAGTTGCAGTACTCCGTTGTAAGATGCGAGTATAGTCTGGCAGTTTAACCTAAAAACGATGTATCTTATTAAAAAGGCGCGATTACATAAAAAATGACAACGAAAATGAAAATTTTAATAAGTAACGACGATGGTTATCTCGCGCCTGGTTTGATTTGTCTGGCTAACATGTTGCGTGAAATTGCAGAGATTGCTGTGATTGCGCCGGATCGGGATCGCAGCGGTGCCAGCAATTCTCTGACGTTGTCGCGGCCGATACGTGCCACACCTGCTGAAAACGGCTTTTTACGGGTGGATGGCACACCTACTGATTGCGTGCATCTGGCGATTACCGGTCTGCTTGATTACGAGCCGGACATGGTGGTATCCGGTATTAATGCGGGCGCTAATCTGGGTGATGACGTGCTGTACTCCGGCACCGTAGCAGCGGCGATGGAAGGACGTTTTCTAGGGTTCCCCGCCTTGGCTGTATCGCTGGCCGGACACGAGCTGTGTCATTACGAAACCGCTGCACAGGTGGTGAAAAATCTGTTGGGTCATTTGCGCGCCGATCCGCTGCCTGCGGATACTATTTTGAATGTGAATGTGCCGGATGTACCGTGGGAGCAATTGGAAGGTTTCGAGGCGACCCGTTTGGGACATCGGCATAAATCCGAGCCAGTAATCAAAAGTCTTGATCCGCGCGGGCGCGAGATTTATTGGGTCGGCCCCGCCGGCCCCGAACAGGATGCGGGGCCGGGCACCGATTTCCATGCGATAAAAAATCGGCGGGTTTCGATCACACCAATCCAGGTGGATTTAACGCGTTATTCTGCGATCGACAAAGTGGCAAGCTGGCTTCTGGGATTGAATCAGAGGGAGTCAAAGCAGGTATGAAGCTTCAACACATTGGTATTGGCATGACCTCGCAACGCACCCGCGAACGGCTGATTCAGCGTTTGCAGGAAGAAGGTATACGCAACATGGCATTACTGGAAATCATGCGCAGCACCCCGCGCCATATTTTTGTCGATGAAGCGCTGGCGAGTCGCGCTTATGAAGATACTGCACTGCCTATCGGGCACGGCCAGACGATCTCACAGCCTTACATAGTTGCGCGGATGACGGAAGCGTTGATCGGCGCTAATCCCGGCACTGCGCCGCTTGCCAAGGTGTTGGAAATCGGCACTGGTTCCGGTTATCAGACTGCTATTCTGGCCCGCTTGGTGGAGCAGGTGTACAGCGTAGAGCGCATTGACCCGCTGATCAAACTGGCGCGCCAGCGCTTCTCTGAGCTGGGGTTACGGAACATTCATCTTAAGCATGCGGACGGTACCTTAGGCTGGCCGGAGTATGCGCCCTACGATGGTATTGTCGTCACCGCCGCACCGTCTGAGGTGCCCTTGGCATTGCTGGAGCAACTCACCGTAGGGGGACGACTGATTATTCCAGTTGGGGGCCCGGTGGAACCAAACGGTCATGCCCAGACGTTGTTGCGTGTTACGCGTACCCCTGAAGGTTATCAGCAAGAGAAGTTGAACGCCGTGAGTTTTGTGCCGCTGGTTTCGGGCAGGGATTATTCCCGCGTATAGTATTGACATGATGAAGGTGAAGACGGTCCCGCGTGCCAAGGTCTTAATCATGGGGGGAATCGTGATCACCTGGATGCTGTCTGCCTGTGGTAATCACGTCTACCATCGGGTGGAACACGGTGATAGCCTCTATTCCATTGGCTGGCAATATAACCATGATTACCGGCAGGTGGCGGCCTGGAATAATCTTAAATCTCCGTATGTGCTTGCCCCGGGTCAGTGGTTACGGGTGGCGCCGCCCATGGGAGAGCGAGTGCCGCCAGAGAGTCGCTCCAGCGGCGACACTCTTTCATCCATTGACAGCCCAAGTTGGAAGCTGCCACCGACCGTCAACAAAAGCAAGATGGCAACGCAGACCGTCGTCCCCACAGTCACCAGCGCTAATCCGGCACCCTCACCAACAGCCACAAAACCACCGTCTAGAATTGCACCGCAAACCTGGCGATGGCCCACACGCGGCGAACTGGTGCGCACATTTGTGGCCGTTGACCCGAGGAAAAAAGGGGTGGATATTCGCGGTCGCCTCGGGCAACCTATCTGGTCTGCCGCCCCCGGGCGCGTGGTATACGGCGGTAACGGGCTGGCAGCTTATGGTAACTTATTGATTATAAAACATGACGATAATTATTTAACCGCCTATGCCCACAATCGTAAACTGCATGTTCAGGAAGGTGACAGCGTCACCGCCGGCCAGCACATTGCCGACATGGGCAAAAGCGGCACTGAGGAAGTAATGCTGCATTTTGAAATACGCTACCAGGGCAAGCCAGTTGACCCGTTACGCTATTTGCCCGCCGTTAAACCTTGAATACAGCCGAAGAGCCCGGTATGATGAATTATTAGTCAAGACGCGGAACAGTTGATCCCCGTCCACATTGAGGTGAGCGATGCCATGAATGCAGCAACCCCCACAATTACCCAGAATCGACGTGACAGGCCGGATCGACGACGTACCGTAATCTCGCCATTTAGCTCTGCTGCCTGGCAGGGCAGACGCCGTGGTGCGCGGCGTGAGCAAGAGACGGTTAATACCTATGTTGATGTCTACGAAGCGCGTTGGTTTTATGCTGCTATTGGAGTATTGCTGTTAAGCTGTACAGATGCCATGCTTACACTTAACTTGTTACAACAGGGTGCTTCTGAAATAAATCCGTTCATGGCATGGTTATTAGATATTAATAACAACCTATTCTTTTTCACCAAGCTGGCGCTGACGGCTATCGGGGTAGTCATGCTGGTGGCTTACAAAAATTTTCGCTTGTTTAATTATCTTAAGACAGGTCATGTGCTCTACGCATTTTTAGTGGGGTATGCGTTACTGATTAAATACGAATTGATGTTGTTATCAATTTAACCCCAGCGGTAATGCGGGGCCATTCTACAGATGCCATTGCCATAAGCCGCACCGGTAGGGTTTTATAGCCTCTCGCATAAAAGAAGGTTGATATATTTCAGTGCGCCACTGTAGCTGATGCGATTTCAATGAAATAGAAAAAGGCGGGGTGGATTAGGGTTCATGCATTCCGTTTCTTTCTGTTTTAAAAATACGGACTTCATCACCTTAGGCGAATCGACTGCGCTGTCACTGCATTGAAAATTATCAGAAGCCGAAGATGCCTTATGTTCTTTTTGCTGTCGAAAAGCCCGACGAAAACATACGCGGTGAAATACCTGGATGGGGTAAATTCCAAGACACTGTGGCGCGCCTTGAATATCAATAAAGTATATGAATATTTTCATTTTGGCACCCCATGCTGATGTAAATAGCTATCAATTTAGGGTGTATAAAATAGGCAAAACTATACAATTTATTAAAAGGATAAATAATAATTTTTACAAGAATATTTTTGTAAATCTT
>JBKJTS010000294.1:0-3654 GCA_046590885.1 Gammaproteobacteria bacterium | reverse complement strand
GGCGATCCCCGCTGTGTTGGGCTACAACTTTTTCACGCGCAGCCACCGCGTTGTTCTTTCCCGGCTCGATGCATTTGCCTATGACCTGTTCACCTTTCTCTCCACCGGCCAGCCATTAAATATTGATAGCAAGGTCGATGGCAAAATCAAGGTACACGCGTTGACTACTGCTCCGACTGGCGCGACGACGGTCAAACCTACACCTCGACCGGCCACGGCCTAAGGAGAAGACCATGGCTTTCGCCTCCTTTGATGGTAACAACAAACCCACCCCGATTGCCGAGATCAACATGGTGCCGTTCATCGACGTGATGCTGGTGTTGCTGGTTATCTTCATCATTACAGCGCCGTTGCTCACCCACGCGGTCAAGATCGATCTGCCCAAGGCGAGTTCGAGCGTCAATCAAACCAGACCGGACAAGATCGAATTCGCCATTGACGCTCAAGGCACACTTTACTGGAACGGTGAAGCCATCGACAAGCGCACCGTCATCACCCGCTTTGCCGAGCAAGGCAAACGTATCCCCCAACCAGAAATCCATCTGCGTGCAGATAAAGACACGCGTTATCAGGTGTTGGCTGAAGTCATGGCGGAAGCGGCCAAGGCGGGGCTGGGCAAGATCGGTTTTATCAGCGAACCCCAATAATCTATCAGGAGAAATAGCCAATGAATAACCGTTACAAAAACACGCCCGTGGTTGCTCCCGGCATCCTGCGCTGTCCACGGATGGACGAGTGTCGCGAACGCAGGATGCGTTGGAGCGACCCTCCCACGACACGAGTGCATCCCTGCACATCACATTATCGGAAGGGGGATTGGAACGCGAAAGACCTGGTGATCTGGAGCGTGGTTCTGATCGTTGCCGTGCTCGCCCTGCTGGTCTTGTGGACGCCCCTGATGCTCGCGCCGCTGTCGGAAATGCTTGATGCGTTCCATGGGCTGCATCGGGGGCAAGGTGTGTAGTAGCCCTTTAAACATCCCCGCCGCGAGTGGTGGGCAATTCAACCCAAAGAACGATGAAACATTCAGACACAGGAGAACAAACATGAAGCCATAAAAAATCAGTCACTGGAAGGTAAAACAAGGATGACCCATTTTTGAAATATCAATTCAGAGGAGTGAACTCGCATGATTAGATCCGTACCGTTTATTTTTCTTGCGCTCGCGCTGGCTTCTGCAGGCACCGCCGTCGCGGCTGAACATCAGATCAAGATGACCAACACGGGCCCGGATGGCCCGATGGCGTTCGACCCCCCTTACCTTAAAGCGGCTAAGGGCGATACGGTCAAGTTCGTCAAGGTGGGAGCCACGCACAGCAGCGAGTCGCTTGCCGTACCCGATGGCGCAACGGCCTGGAAGGGCAAGATGGATGAAGAGATCGTCGTAACGCTCGACAAGGAAGGCGCCTACCTCTACACCTGCGGTGCCCACGGCGTCATGGGCATGGTCGGCGTCATCCAGGTCGGCAACGCGGGCAACCTCGGCAAGGTGAAAGAGGCGGCCGAAGCATTCAAGGCCACCAAGCTCAAATCCCCTCCGGGGCAGGCGCGTCTCGACAAATATCTCGCTCTGGTCAAATAAGGGTACCGCTAATACCTCTTCGGTTCGATGTGCAGGGATGCTCAAGTGCCGTGGGCGCAAGGATGCGCAGGGGCGGCGAAATGACAATCTTTTAGTGAAACGAACTTAACTTAATTAGCAACCAAAGAGAAACGACATGACATGCAAATCTCATCCAACGGTGCTGGCGATTGCCCTGGCTTTTATTGGAACACATGCAGCTGCACAGCCTTTCGACGAACCGCCCTCCGCAACCGCACTACCGGAAATAATGGTCAAGAGTAGCCGCGCGGCACCGCCCAACTACAATCCACCCACCACCACGAGTGCTACCAAGAGCGAGGCACCTCTGCGCGATATTCCACAGGCCGTTAACGTGGTTCCCGAAAAACTGATCCAGGATCAGGGCGCGCGCTCGATGCAGGACGTTCTGCGTAATGTTCCAGGCGTAGGATTCAGCCACGGCGATGGCCAACGGGATCAAGTGGTGATTCGCGGCTTCAGCGCTATTTCCGACCAGTTTGTAGATGGCGTGCGCGACGACGCGCTGTACTTCCGCGACCTGTCTAACATCGAGCGAGTCGAGGTGCTCAAAGGGCCGTCCGCCGTGCTGTACGGGCGCGGTTCGTCGGGTGGCCTGATCAACCGGATCACCAAGAAGCCGAAGTTCGGCGCCACCTTTGGCGAAGTGGTGTTGAGACTGGGTAGCTTTGACCTCAAGCGTGTCGAAGCAGACCTCAACACCCCCTTGGGCGAGACCGCTGCGCTGCGCCTGAGTGTGGCGCGCGAGGACTCCGGCAGCTACCGCGACCAGCAATTCGTGGACCGTTACAGCGTTGCCCCGTCGCTCGCGTTCAAGCTCGGCGGCCAGACCGATCTGCTGTTGCAATACACCCAGGCGCGTGATCAACGCGTTACCGACTTTGGCATCCCGGCGCTAAACGGCCGGCCGGTGGACGTACCCGCCAGCACCTACTACGGCTCGGGCAACGCGCGGCGCGACGACACCACCACTAGCGTGGTCGATGCCTTGACCGCCACGCTGAATCACCGCTTCAGCGATGCCTTGAGCGTACGCAACATCAGCCGCTACAGCACCTACGAGCTGGACCGCTATAATACCCTGCCCAGCGGCACGACCAACCCGGTGGCTCTGACCGTGGGCCGCACGCGCAGCTTCGTCCTGCGCGACGAAACCGGCTGGTTCAACCAGACCGATTTCACATATAAAAACAGCTTGGGCGGCTTCAAGCAGGCGTGGCTGTTTGGAGCAGAGCTGGGCCAGCAAAAGCGCCGCTCCGAAGTGGTCTCGGGCGGCACGGTAGACCGGCTGTCCATCTTCAACCCCGGCTCCATCGTGCCGCCGCCTATTCCGGTGTCGGCTTTTGCGGCCGACGGTGCCATACCAAGCCACACCACGCAAGACGTTCTAGGCGTGTATGTGCAAGACCAGCTCACGTTGACGCCGCAGTGGAAGGCGCTGGCGGGCGTGCGTTATGACGTGTTCAAGCAGCTCACCCGTTTCGACCGCAAGCTTGACCCCTTGGAGCGCACTGACCGCAGCTTCAGCCCGCGCGCCGGGCTGGTGTGGCAGCCGTCAGAAACGCAGTCGTACTACCTGTCGTACAGCCGCTCATTCCAGCCCTCAGCAGAAGCGTTTGCGCTGGCGGCCAACAATGTTGGCAACGAACCCGAGCTCACGCAAAACCGCGAAATTGGCTCCAAGCTCGATCTCCTGGACGGCGCGCTCAGCCTCACGGCCGCGCTGTTCAATCTGGAGCGCACCAACATCAAGAACACCGACCCGGCTAACCCGGCGCGCCAGATCAACGTCGGCAAGCAGCGCACCAACGGCCTGGAGTTAACAGCCAACGGTCGCCTGCCCGGTCGCTGGGACCTGAGCGCTGGCTATGCTTTCATGGATGCGAAGATGGTGGAATCGCTGGCGCGTGTCAGCTCGTCGCAGCTGCCCGTGGTATCGGTGTCGGCGCTGGGCAAGATGCCCTCACTCACACCGCGCCACTCGGGATTTGTCTGGGCCATGAAGGATCTAGGCAGCGGCTTTAGCCTGGGTGGCGGCCTCAACTATGTGG
>JBKJTS010000101.1:0-19136 GCA_046590885.1 Gammaproteobacteria bacterium | reverse complement strand
GATGCCAAGCTGCGTCTTGATCCGGTGTTGGGAAATTTGTGCTTCATCATGGCTGCTGAAAGGGCCGGCCAAAACCCGGTGCCCAGAGCTACTGGAGATATATTGTGCAGTGATTGTGGGCTCCATTCTCCGCAACTGAATAGTTAGTCGCTGAGCATTATCTTCTTGTTTAAAAGTACCTGCATGAATATACCAGTTAGATAGTGCCGTTGTCGCACTGTCAGACAGTGGCGTGGCACCCGGCATAAGCGTGTTATCAATAGCGGGTGCACTTGCTAGCGCACCAGGTGCAACAAGTGGTGAAACAGGGTTGGTGGCGACCGTAGGGTCTGCGCCCTCATTAATGACTGGCAAAGCTGCAAACATGTCGCTCAACGAAGGCGCATTCAGTGAGATGGGCACGGGAAATCCTGGATGGCGGTGAGCGACGCGAATCAATCTGGCCCAGTTAATGTTGGCGCGATCTTCTGCTTTGGTGGCACGCACTACTTCTTTGACAGCGGGAGTGAGGCTGCCAGCTAATATCTTTCCCTCTTCTTCCAGCGGTGTATGAGCCTCTATGTACAGCATGTTATTGTGCCATCCTGCAGTATAAGGCTTGTTGATAATATTTACGGCAACGCCAACAGGGAGAGTCTCAAATAGCTTGGCAATATCTTCAGGATAAAGATGTATACACCCATGACTGACACGCATGCCAATTCCATAAGGCTTGTTGGTGCCATGTATCAGATATCCTGGCAGCCCCAGGCGCAGGGCAAACTGACCCAATGGGTTATCGGGACCTGGGGGGACTATGGCAGGTAAGGGATCACCGTTTTTGGCATGCTCTTTCTGTATCGAGATGGGTACATTCCAGGCAGGGTCTTTCTGTTTTGATACCACTTGTGTGGTACCGATGGGCGTGGACCAACCTTCTTTGCCGATACCGATGGGGTGGGTGATGACTATGGCCTGCTCGCCCGGCTTGGCCGGGGGATAATAAAACAGGCGCATGGTAGCTACATTCAGCACGACGCCTTGGCGGGCGGCATTAGGTAGCACAAACTGGGTAGGTAACACGATTGGGGTGCCAGCACCGGGTAGCCAAGGATCTACCGTAGGGTTGGCGTCTACAATTTCGTTATAGCCCAAATCATGGCGGCGTGCGAGATCAGAGAGCGTATCTTCATGTTTAGCAATAATAATGCGCAGTTCACCAACGACATCACTGTTGGGGCTCAGCAGAAAAGTGTCCGCCATGGCAGGCATACCCATGCACAGCAAGGTACCGCAGAGGCTACTTAGGCTTAATGAGTTTAATGATGCTCTTTTCATGAGTTCAACGCTCCGTGCGTGCGGCTTTAAAAAATGAAAATAAAATATAATTTACATTATTTTCTATTTAATTCAATTGCTTGTGTAATAAGGGGCGGCCCTGCTGGCGGCGCTAAAAAGCTCCTGCTACAAACGCCCCCATTGTATCTCTCACACTCATATCCCATGGCTTAATGTTGCTATAAATAGCACTTTTTTTCCAGTAATTTTTATAGACCACCACTTAATTAAGGGTACAGACGTGTTTTTTCACATATTCTGCTATTTGATGAAGGTTACTTTATGCTGCTGCTTGCATCTTCGCTCCTAAAAGTTGACACTTCCTGTTTAAGCCTGAAATTTGCGCTTGAAGCCTGCTGCGAATGGCTCAGACGCTGTCTCTACGTGAAAATATGGCATATTATTCCGCAGCGGTAGTCGCGCCACTTGGGGGGGTGCTGCTATCTAATCAGGTTGGCTGTGTTGGTCATACGCACTGGCCAAAGCATTCACTTTAGGCTGCCCATGGTTATTTTTAGGTTTATGTACGCGCCGCAATTTTATTCAGCCCCCACCTCGCCACACTGCCGTGATTTGCTCGACCAATTGGGGATTCGTTACTGGAGACCCTGCAGATTGTGGTGGGTGAAATAGGGTGTTTCAACGAACAGCCGGATGGATGTAGTGCGGTTAGCTCGCGCGCAGGCATGAGCGGGTTGGCAGACGGTAGCTCCTCACGGCACTTGAGCATCCGCCGTGCAGGGATGACAAGTGCCGTCAGAGGCCCGCAGCAGAACGTGATGTTTACTGGAGGACCGGCGAACCACTTGGCACCAAAAGTAGGTGCTTCCAGGCGAGGCGGGAGGGTATGCTACGTAGGGGTAGGGAGCCGTATATATTGCCCATCTTGCGGGGGGGCTTTTCTGGCGTCCTGGGGTTGCCTTTATATGAAACCGCCCAGTTGCTAAATGCGTTTGATATTGCGGTGCTGGGTTGGGTTTCAGGAGGCGCTTTCTTGTATTAGAAACTGAATAATGTTGGATGGCTATGGTGAATCAAGAAATTCTTATTAACGTGACTCCCAGCGAAACACGTGTGGCGATTGTCGAAAATGGCGTGTTGCAGGAGGTCTATATTGAACGCACCGGCCGTCGCGGGCTGGTCGGTAACATCTATAAAGGATGGGTCAGTCGCGTGTTACCTGGCATGCAGGCCGCATTTATTGATATTGGTCTGGAACGCACCGCTTTTTTGCATGCGTCTGATATTTCAGCCGGGAAGGACGACCAAGTGCAATGGGTGCAGGGATCCACAGGAGCCGCTGCCACTGCCCCCGGCGAAGATCAGTCCCACGAAGAGCTGACTATAGGCAGAATGCCGGAAGCGCCTCCAGAAGGTAACAAAGAACCGGCCATTAATGATTTACTGCGCGAGGGCCAGGAAGTGCTGGTGCAAGTGGTTAAAGATCCGCTGGGGACCAAAGGCGCGCGCCTGACCACGCATATCACCATCCCTTCGCGTTATCTGGTATTGATGCCGGATGTGTATATGGTAGGGGTATCGCAGAAAATTGAGCAGGAAGAAGAGCGGCGACGTCTGAAAAGCATTGTTTCTGTATTCCTCAGTGAGCTATCAGGGACAATGCAGCCAGGAGAAGGCTTTATAGTGCGCACGGCAGCCGAAGGCGCGACGGAGGAAGCCTTGCGTGCTGACATGGAATTTCTACGGCGAGTGTGGGAGTCGATTAGTTTGCGTATTCCCACCATGGCAGCCGGCACAGTGGTGCATGAAGATTTGCCGTTGGCATTGCGTACCCTGCGGGATCTGGCGGCTGGCGCAGTTGACAAGGTGCGTATTGATTCGCGTGAGACCTATCAACGTGCCATTCGATTTGTGGAAAAATTTATTCCCGATTTAGTATCACGTATTGAATATTATCCCGGCGAACGACCTATTTTCGATTTGTATTCTGTGGAAGATGAAATCCAGAAATCCCTGGAACGCAAAGTGCAATTAAAGTCGGGGGGGTATTTGATCATCGACCAAACCGAAGCGATGACAACTATTGATGTTAATACGGGTGCTTTTGTCGGACATCGTAATCTCGAAGAAACCATCTTTAAAACTAATCTTGAGGCAGCGCAGGCCATAGCGCGGCAATTGCGTTTGCGCAATCTTGGCGGCATTATAATTCTCGATTTTATTGATATGAGCGAAGAAGATCACAAGCGTCAGGTGTTGCGTTTGCTGGAAAAAAGTCTGGAGCGTGATCATGCCAAGACGTCCATTAGTGGCGTGTCAGCACTCGGTTTGGTGGAGATGACACGTAAACGTACCCGCGAAAGTCTGGCGCATGTCCTGTGCGCTCCTTGCCCAACCTGTACCGGGCGGGGCATGCTCAAGACGCCGGAAACGGTCTGTTATGAGATTTTTCGGGAAATACTGCGTGCGGCACGTCAGTTTGATGCTAAACAGTTGCTGGTATTGGCGTCTCAATCGGTAGTTGATGTGTTGCTGGAGGAGGAGTCGACCAGTGTTGCAGAGTTGGAAGCTTTTGTCGGAAAGCCGATTAAATTCCAGGTGGAAACATTGTACACCCAAGAGCAGTTTGATGTGGTGCCTGTGTAACGCAATCCCTGATTTCATGCGATTTTTGCCGCAATCACTGCTTTTAATGTAAAATATGGTGATTTTTTAAAGTGCATTTGGCTTGGAAACTGACGGGATGGCAATGCCCCGCATGGCTGAACTTAAATCCACTGCTATAAATTATATATACATACCAGTGTCGTTTAAAAATAAAATTAATTATAGGGAATGGTTCCAGCCGATGCGATGCTTTAACTTTAAATGTCCTTGCGTGGTGGGGGGCGTGATGTTAGCGGGTATTTTGTATATGCCGCTTCTCAGTCTGGCGACAGAATCTTCACCGGAAGGGGTAGCTTCTGCTCCCGTAACTGTGCCCGTGTCCCCTCCAGCTATCCACAGTGCTACGGTAATGAGCGTGAGCGCCGAAGAATGGAATGCGCATGAGCGGCAGTCGCGTAGTAGTGAACCTTTCCTGATGTTGCCCGGATTGTTGACGGTGATGCAAACTGTCGTGCAGCAGCCGGACAGTGGTGTGGTGCTGCATTATCCTGAAAATGAACGTGGTGAGGTGTGGGTGGAAGAGTTGCGTGATTGGCTGGTAGCGCTGGGCCTGTCCTCAAATCGCATTCAGCTTATACCTGGCAGTAACGGTGACGTGATTAACATTAGTCAAGTGGTGTTAATGCAGAATCCTGCCAATGCACAAAAGCCCCTATCTTCACCGCCCGTAATTATTACCGAACCCTTTCCAATTAAAGAAGCTACTGACACCATTAATGGGGTGGAGATACCATGAGTCAAATTGCCGCTATTCAAATGGCATCGGGTCCCAATATCAGTGCCAATTTACTCGAGGTGGCGGGGCTGATTGCCCGAGCTGCGGCGGCTGGTGCGGGGTTGGTGGTGCTGCCTGAAAATTTTGCCCTGATGGGTTTGGGTGAGTATGACAAGGTGAAAATCCGTGAGTCGGACAGCGGCGGACCATTGCAGGATTTTCTGGCACATCAGGCTGCAAGAAACGGCGTTTGGCTGGTGGGTGGCACACTGCCGCTCGTTGCTGATCACGACCAGAAAGTGCGTGCTGCTTGCCTCGTATATGATCCTGCGGGCACACGGGTCGCACGTTACGATAAGGTGCATATGTTTGATGTCCAGGTAACAGAAAGTGGGGAAAACTATACCGAATCAGAAACTATTGAGGCGGGAGATACATCGGTAGTTATTGATACCCCGTTTGGCAAGTTGGGGCTCGCAGTGTGTTACGATCTGCGGTTTCCGGAACTTTTCCGGCAATTATTGGACAAAGGGATGGAGTTATTTGCCATCCCTTCAGCTTTTACTGCTATTACGGGAAGAGCGCACTGGGAAATCCTGGTGCGCGCCCGAGCCATCGAAAATCTATGTTATGTTATTGCGGCAGCGCAAGGCGGTTATCATGTGGGCGGCCGCGAGACGCACGGTGACAGTATGATTGTCGATCCATGGGGTGTAGTATTAGATCGGTTACCACGTGGCTCAGGGTTTGTAAGCGCAGAGATTGATCGCAATCGACTGGAAAGCATACGCCGAAATTTCCCGGCTACACAGCATCGCCGTTTGCGGGGTTGCTAAGTGGACTACGTTCGCCGCGGCCGCTCCTGCGCATCCTGCGCTCGCGGCACTAGTGCATCCCTGCACGTCGCAAGTGCAGTGGGGGCAGGACGCGCAAGAGCGGCGAAAAACAGAAATTTACAACCGAGATAAATATCACACATGAACACATCGCTTGATATTGCACGTCAGTTGATTCTGGCGCCTTCTGGACTAGTAGAAAATGATCTGCACTCTGTGCTTGAGCAAGTGCTGACTCACGCTGTTGATAGTGCTGATCTTTATTTTCAAAACACTCACTTTGAATCCTGGTCACTGGAAGATGGCATCGTTAAGGAAGGCAGCTATAGTATAGATCGCGGTGTGGGGGTGCGCGCCATCAGCGGTGAAAAGACCGGGTTTGCGTATTCCGATGACATTGCTTTGCCCGCGCTTACCCAGGCAGCCCATGCCGCACGTGCCATTGCACGCAGCAGTGGCCAGGGTCAGGTGAATGTCAGCACAGGGGTTCAGGGCCGCGCCTTGTATGCACCGATGAATCCTCTACACACTCTGCCGGAGCAGGACAAAGTGAGTTTGCTCGAATCGCTCGATGTTGAAGCGCGCAAGCAAGACCCGCGTGTCAAGCAGGTGATGGTGAGTCTGGCGGCGAGTTATGATGTTGTCATGATTATAGGTAGTGATGGGACCTTGGCGGCTGACATGCGGCCGCTGGTGCGGCTCAGCGTCAGCGTTATTGTTGAGCATAAGGGTCGTCGCGAACAAGGTTCGTCGGGTGGTGGTGGACGTGTTGGTTATGACTACTTTCTGCAAGATGGGCGTGGATTAGAATATGCGCGTGAAGCGGTGCGACAAGCCTTGGTGAACCTCGATGCGCGTGATGCCCCTGCGGGTACCATGCAAGTGGTGCTCGGGCCTGGCTGGCCTGGCATCTTGCTGCATGAAGCCATTGGTCATGGCCTGGAAGGTGATTTTAATCGCAAAGGCACCTCCGCATTCGCTGGGCGTGTCGGCGAAAAAGTGGCTTCAGAACAGTGCACCGTAGTGGATGACGGAACAATCGCCAGCCGTCGTGGCTCCTTGAATATCGATGACGAAGGCACGCCCACACAATGCACGGTGCTGATCGAAAATGGCATATTGAAGGGTTATATGCAGGATAAAATGAATGCCGCTCTGATGGGAGTCGCGCCTACGGGTAACGGTCGCCGTGAATCTTACGCCCACCTGCCCATGCCGCGTATGACCAATACCTACATGTTGGCCGGAAAACATGATCCGCAGGAAATCATCGCCTCAGTCAAGAGCGGGCTGTATGCCGTGAATTTTGGCGGCGGACAAGTGGATATCACCTCCGGCAAGTTTGTGTTTTCGGCAAGCGAAGCTTACATGATAGAAAACGGCAAAATCACCTACCCTGTTAAAGGCGCCACCCTGATCGGCAATGGCCCCGATGTGTTGACCCGCGTTGCCATGGTGGGCAATGATTTGAAACTGGATGCGGGTGTGGGCACCTGCGGTAAAGACGGGCAGAGTGTGCCGGTCGGTGTGGGTCAACCGACGTTGCGTATTGATGGGTTGACGGTGGGTGGGACCAGCGCCTAGCAGTTTGTTGAAAAGGCCATCCTTGACCTTTTTCAAACCCTTAGCGCGTTTCACTAATAAGGTTGTCATTTCGACCGAAGGGAGAAATCTTGCCTGTATGAATCTGTATAGCTTTCTCCCTTCGGTTCGATGTGCACGGATGCACAAGTGCCATGGGCCCAAGGATGCGCAGGAGCGGCGAAATGACATGGCTGGGTTTATCAGTACTGCCCCAAGCGCCGGTTTTGGGAGGAAGTAAAATCACCTTTGCCTGTCCAGGCGAGAGTGATTTTACTCTCCCATAATATCCCGCAGATAGCGGAACAGGGTGCGCGCGCTACTGGGGGGTTTATTGGCGCTGAGCTCGCGTTCGACGTTGCGAATTAATTGGCGTAAGTGCTGGCTGTCAGCCGCAGGGTATGCACTGATAAAGTCACTTACCGCGCTGTCGCCTTCGCTGAGCAGCCGGTCGCGCCAGCGTTCTACACGATGAAACTCACGTGCGGCGTGCTGGCTCTGGTTGTTCAGTGCATCGAGTGCTACCTGAATTGGTGCCGCGTCGATTTTGCGCATCACTTTGCCAATATATTGAAATTGTCGTTTGCGCGCACCACGTTCGGTAATGTTGCGTGCTGCCATGACGGCATTAAGCAGGTTTTCCGGCATGGGGATGGTGCTTAACTGGTTGGCAGGCAGCTTCACCAGCGTCTCGCCCAACTCCTGCAAGGCCGTCATGTCGCGCTTGCGTTGAGACTTGCTTTTCTGTTCGGGGTCTGCATCTTCAATAGGCATGGGGCAGGGTATCAATACGTTAAAGACTTCTGAAGGACTCGATCAAACCGATGGTGGCAAGGTGCCCTTTTTATATGACAGGGGGTGAACACGCGGAATGTACACGAAGTACACGAGCATTTGGTTCCCCTATTCTATCAAGGGTAACGGCGCTGGCGTCGTTTCGGCGAGTCTTCAGAGGTCTCGTTAATTTAAGTTAAATAGAGAGCATCCACAATGTCACAGATTTCACAGCCACGCAACACCGCGGTAGACAACTCCGCCACGCATAACAACGCCCAACTTCAAGAACTGGTGCACAACATACTTGCGGAAGCGCGTACACAAGGCGCCAGTGCAGCAGAAGCAGGGGTGAGCATTGAAACCGGCCTGTCCGTCAATGTGCGTTTGGGCGAAGTCGAAACCCTTGAATATAACCGTGACAAAGGTTTGGGTGTCACCGTGTATTTTGGTCAGCGCAAAGGTTCAGCGAATACATCTGATTTTACACCAGAAGCAGTGCGTGAAACAGTGCGCGCAGCATGCGGCATCGCAAAATACACTGCCGCAGATGAATATTCAGGTCTTGCAGACGCTGAATTGATGGCGCGGGACATTCCCGATCTTGATTTGTGCCATCCGTGGGATATTAATGCCGAACAAGCCATCGATCTGGCGAGCGAATGTGAAGGTATTGCGCGCAGCCTGGATCCACGCATTACCAACTCCGAAGGCGCCAGCGTTTCCAGCCACCAGGGCTACCGGGTGTATGGTAACAGCCACGGCTTCATTGGTGCGTATCCTAGCACCCGGCATAGCCTGAGCTGTGCCGTCATCGGTGGCGAAGGTGAATCCATGCAGCGCGACTACTGGTTCAGTGTGGCACGCAACAGTGCTGAACTTGATTCTGCCACCGAGGTGGGTCGCCGCGCTGCTGAGCGCACCCTGCGTCGCCTGAATGGCCGGCGTTTATCTACCTGCCAGTCCCCGGTCATTTTTTCTGCCGAGATTGCTACCGGTTTGTTATCGCACTTTATCAGCGCCATTCGTGGTGGCGCGTTATACCGCAAAGCGACTTTTTTGCTGGATCATCTCGGCAAGCCGGTGTTTCCTGACTTTGTACACATCCATGAAGCACCACACATCAAAAAAGGTTTGGGCAGCGCCCCATTTGACAGCGAAGGTGTGGCAACCGGTGCGCGTGACATTGTGCGCGACGGCGTGCTACAAAGTTATGTGCTTGACAGTTACGCGGCACGCAAGCTCGGCATGCAGACTACCGGCAATGCAGGTGGCGTTCACAACCTGATTATTGATTCGGGCAAACTTGACTTGAATGACCTGTTAAAACACATGAACAAAGGATTATTTGTAACCGAGTTGATGGGCATGGGTATCAACACTGTCACCGGCGATTACTCGCGCGGCGCGGCAGGTTTCTGGATCGAGAATGGCGAGATTCAATACCCCGTTGAAGAAATTACCATTGCCGGCAACCTGCGCACTATTTTCATGGGCATCGCCGAAGTTGGGAATGATATCGAAAGACGGGGCAGTGTACGTACGGGTTCGATTCTGGTAAAAGAAATGACGATTGCCGGGGAGTAATCGCATGTTGCGGCACACGGGAGTTTTTTAATGGAAAACATCCCCTGGATAGAGCGTGGCCTGACCTGGAGTTCATTTATATTGCTGGTGGTCTATCACATTCATCTGGTATATCAGGTGAAGCATGCCCCCCTTACCACTGCAATTGGTTTGAACATTCAAACACGTCGCGCGTGGGTTGAAACCATTATGGCTGATCGGCTTGATATTCTGGCGGTGCAAACCTTGCGTAACTCGAGCATGGCCGCCAGTTTTCTAGCAACCACTGCAATATTGATTTGCCTCGGCACACTTAATGCCGCATTTGTTTCCAGCATGAATGGTGGCTTACGCGTTATTTCTGAACTCAGTCACGAAAACAGTAGTTTTTTACTCATAAAACTCTTGATGTTGATAATCCTCTTTTTCTCTGCGTTTTTTAATTTTACACTGGCCATTCGTTCGTATAATCGCACGAGCTTCATGATCAACATTCCATTGGGGCGCGACCCATTAATGACCCCTGAATTTGTCACCCGAGTGCTAGGCCGTGGCATGAATCACTATTCACTTGGCATGCGTGGTTATTATCTTTCTGTGCCGCTGGTGTTATGGCTGTTTGGCCCGTATGGGCTGGCGGCAGGTACCGCAGCTTTATTGTTTGTGATGTATAAAATTGACTATAGCTTGGATTAGTCTTTAACTTCCGGGTGCGGGACGTAGACGTAGTCAAATACCTATTGATCCAGCAGGGATTTGCTTCAACATCGAACATGCGGTTGCTATGCAGGGGCAGTTGGGGTGTTCTGGGCAACCCATGGCTTCTGCCCCATCTTGTAATTTCGTGTGTCGGGGGAGGGCAATCATGTTATACGCTCATCTCCAAACTCTTGACATGGGACAATCTTCCCATTATATTAATCCCTATCCTGTTTGGGAAAAAATACCCGCCATGGATGGATCTGTTTACACTAAACATAATGAGGATTTGATATGAACTTAGTAATTAAAAGAATGGGCCTGATCGCTGGAGTCGCCATTGGCTTCGCCCTCTCTCCCATGGCTTCGGCAATCAGCAATTCTGGCGAATCGCGTTCCACAAGCCGTCAAGTGGTGGCCTCCGCTACAGACAGTAATGGTTTTGCTCTGATGGCGCGTGTTGAGCGTCCCGAGAAGACCGAGCGTACTGAGAAGCCAGAAGGTAAAGAAAAGGTTGGTAATGCTGGCAGCGCGAACAATCTCGAGCTCGCCGAACGCCCAGGGACAAGAGGACCTACCGAAGGCAAAGAAGGCAAAGAAGGTAAGGAGACCCGCGGCAATGCCGTCGAGTCAACCAATGGTTTACTGATATCCCGTGTTGAGCGTCCTGAGAAGGTTGAGCGCCCTGAGAAGACCGAGAAAGTGGAAAAAATCGGTTAAACAGAACGTATCTACTTAATTATTGCATTGAGAGTTTTGAGAAACCCGTAGGAGTCCTATTTCCTACGGGTTTTTGCGGTATCCGCACACAATTCCGCATGAAGAAGTCCCCCTGTTTTGTGGTAATTCGCCCTAAGGGCGTATGGCTGAAAAACCAACCGCATCAAATGATCAAGGGTTGCGAGGACTGCCAAGTAGCTCAGTTCCCATCATGTCCTCAATTTGCATGATCAATTCTCTTTTTATGCTACATCACGACCTACTTGCGCCCCTCATGAATTTCTAAAGTTGAGTTTGAGTCAACGGACGACCATCCTGTGATGTGTCAGTATTTTTTTGGCATGCATCATTAGTTCTTGGAATAATGTTGTACTTGAATTTAGAGTGCGCGGTGGGCTAAAAACCCCTACAGCCTAAAAAATAGATTTTTCCATTCCATTCATCGTATGATGCTCTTAGGCACATTGGCAAGGTGATTATCCATGGGGAAGGCGCTGGAAGACTGGATGCTGGAGCACATGTACGGTGTGCTGATTGGTGTGGAAATTATGTGGGTAGGTGGATTTCTGGCAGTGTTTGTAGTGTATTTCTGGATTTGGCGCGGCATACAAAAAAAGAAAAAAGCGGCTCAAGCCACGGCGGCGACGGGCAAAGCCGAAAAATAATTATACTGGGGCGTGCTACTCAATCAGCCGATCGTTGCCGGGTTTTGATCCGGTGAAATTCCGCGATAGGCGTGCCAGGCTCCACGGTTCCCATTTTGACAATACGCCGTGCTCAAAGGCTGCTTCGGGATGTGCGTACCGAGCCATGGTGTTGTTATGTTTATAAAAGCCGAGCTTTTTGTAGAAGTCCTGTTTGTCGGGTGGCGCGGTGAGATAGATTTTTTCTAGCGGCAGTTTTTCCAGCAGGGCTTCCATGAGTGCGTGGCCCACACCCTGACCTTGATGTTCAATGGCCACCACCACATCCAGTATTGCAGCGTAATATACGCCATCTGAAATCGCGCGCGCCGCACCCAGCAGCACGCCATCATGTGTATAGGCAAAACAACATACATAACTGTTGGTGAAAGCTTTTTGAATATCTGAGGGGAGGCGGGTAGCGAAAGGCGCATGAACAAAAATGTTGGACAGCCGATCCCAATCGACTAAATCGTGTGAGTAGGAAATCGTAACGCCGGTGCGCACGTGTATTCCTTTTTGTGTATACAACCGAGATGCTTCACACATACTATATATGTGGATATTTGTCAAGAACTATCGTCAATAATGCGTGAAATCCTATGCATGTAGGATACGGTATTCGGCAAAAAATCAATTTTGGTGCAAAAATCAGGTATGATTGACATTTTTCGAAGAGGCTGATAATGGATTCCCTACAGGCTGGCAGTGACGTATTGTTTATTCTTCTGGGCGCGATCATGGTGCTAGCGATGCACACCGGATTTGCCTTTCTTGAAGTAGGCACGGTGCGCAAAAAGAACCAGGTAAATGCGCTGGTGAAAATCATTGCCGATTTTGCGGTCTCTACTATTGCTTATTTTTTCGTGGGGTATGGCATTGCCTATGGCATCGACTTTATGCAAGGCGCGCAGACCTTAACCGACAAGAACGGTTATGAGCTGGTGAAGTTTTTCTTTCTGTTGACGTTTGCGGCGGCCATTCCGGCGATTGTGTCGGGTGGTATTGCCGAGCGCGCCAAATTTTATCCGCAATTAGCCGCCACGTTTTTGCTGGTGGCGCTAATTTATCCCCTGTTTGAAGGCATCGCCTGGAATGGCCGGTTTGGAATCCAGGACTGGTTTTTAGCGCAATTTGGCGCCAAATTTCACGATTTTGCGGGATCGGTGGTAGTGCATGCGGTGGGTGGCTGGATTGCACTGTGTGCTGTAATGCTGCTGGGTGCGCGGCACGGGCGCTATGGCCGTGACGGTGCCATGGCGGCCCATCCGCCTTCCAGCATTCCATTTCTGGCATTGGGTGCATGGATTCTGGTGGTGGGCTGGTTCGGCTTTAACGTGATGTCCGCGCAGACTGTAGCAGCTGTGAGTGGTCTTGTGGCAGTGAATTCGTTGATGGCGATGGTGGGTGGCGTGCTGGCGGCCTTAGTGGTGGGACGCAATGACCCTGGCTTTGTACACAACGGGGCGCTGGCGGGTCTGGTGGCGGTGTGTGCGGGTTCGGATGTGATGCACCCGCTGGGCGCGCTTACCACGGGTGCGATAGCCGGAGCCTTGTTTGTATGGGCCTTCATGCTCACCCAAAACAAGTGGAAAATTGACGATGTGCTGGGTGTATGGCCGCTACATGGTCTGTGCGGCACATGGGGCGGCATCGCTGCAGGTATTTTCGGGAGCCAGGCGTTAGGCGGATTAGGCGGTGTTAGTCTCGCTGCGCAAATAGTGGGTACTCTGCTGGGTGTGGGCATTGCGGTGATAGGCGGATTGGTAGTCTATGGCCTGCTGAAAGTCACGGTAGGCTTGCGCCTGAGTCAGGAGGAAGAGTATCAGGGCGCTGATCTCAGCATACATAAAATCAGCTCCGAGCCGCGTTACGGCGATTAAACTTAACAGTTATGGGACTGCTCTGTTTTAAGTTGAATCAAGCGCCGGGTTCAGGTACTGCATTAGGTAGAGTATCCTGACTATGTTCAACAGGCGGCTGGTGACGAAGTTTGTTTGATGAATTTTCGCGATCAGTGATATATAGGTCATTAAATATAGGGTTTTTATCAAGAAAAGGCGCCATTTCTTTAGCGGATTGAGGTGGGCTGAAGTAATATCCCTGACCAAAGTCACACCCTTGTGATCGCAGGAATTCAAATTGCTCACGGGTTTCAACACCTTCCGCAATAGTTTTTATACCCAAACTGTGTGCCATGGTAATAATGGCGCGTACAATCGCGGCATCATCGGGGTTATGAGTAATGTCCTGCACGAAAGATTGATCTATTTTAAGAATATCGATCGGGAAGCGTTTTAAATAACTCAGTGATGAATAACCGGTACCGAAATCATCCACGGCAAAGCGTATTCCCATTGCGCCTATCTCTTGTAATATCTCAATGATCGGCTGACTGCTTTTCATGAGGATGCTTTCTGTAATTTCCAGTTCCAGCGAAATACCATCAATGTCAGTGTCTTTCTTGATACGACGTATAGTTTCTGGTAAATCATTTTCATCAAATTGCCGTCCAGAAATATTTACGGACATACGTAATGAAGGTAACAAGTCAGTGCGCCATGCCTGGTGCTGCATACACGCAGTATGTAATACCCACTCACCAACTGGTATAATGAGGCCTGTGTCTTCCAGCACTGGAATAAATTCCACAGGCAATAACAGGCCTCCTCCCGGGCGCTGCCAGCGAAGAAGTGCCTCAAAGCCTACGATGTTTCCCTTGCTTAAATCAAACTGGGGTTGATAGTGGAGTACAAACTCCTGACGTTCCAATGCGCGGCGTAACGCAGTTTCCAGTTCCAATCGTTGTAAGGCATGAATGTTCATGTCCATGCGGTAAAATTGATAAGAATTACCGCCTTGTTGCTTTGCCCGATACATGGCGATGTCCGCATTTTTCATTAATGTTTTAGTGTCGGCTCCATCATTTGGATAGATGCTTATGCCGATGCTGCCACTGATAAAAAATTCATGGCCTTCTACCACAAAAGGCGAGGCTAGCCCATGTAAAAAGTTTCTAATAATTGGCGCTACATCATCGGGGGAGGCAATATCATCAAGAAATGCGGCAAATTCATCTCCGCCGAAGCGCGCGATGGTATCGCCTTCGCGTACACACAGTAATAAACGTTCCGCGACCATTTTCAGTAGCTGATCGCCTGCCTCGTGTCCTAATGTGTCATTAATAATTTTGAAGCGATCCAGATCGAAAAATAATACCGCGAGAGAACGCTTGTGCCATTGAGCCCGACTCAGCACCTGTTTGAGGCGTTCCACAAAGAGTATCCGGTTTGGCATCCCGGTGAGGGAATCATGGTGTGCGATATGTTGGAGCCGTTCTTGGGCCTGAATACGCTCGGCAATTTCTGCCGTGAGGGCTACAGTGCGTTGTTCCACCAGCCCCTCCAAATGTTCTTCATGCCGCTTCAAGGCTTGCGTTTTCTGGAATAAATCTATGAATACCGACACCTTGGCTTGCAGAATTTCGGGGATGATGGGTGTGAATATGAAGTCTACGGCCCCCAGTGAATACCCACGCAACATGTCGGTTTCAGCATGGGTATAGGCGGTGATAAAAATGATGGGAGTATATTCCGATATGGCGCGGCTGCGGATCAACTCGGCAGTTTCGAAACCATCCATCATTGGCATTTGTACGTCTAATAAAATCACGGCATATTCGTGATCCAGCAAAGACCGCAAGGCTTCTCGACCTGAATCAACGGTGACAATATTTTGTTGCAGTCGATCTAATACTGAAACGATGGCCATACGTTTATTAGCATTATCATCGACTACTAATATGTTGGCAGCAGGTTTCCCTGGTGCTACTTCGGGCATATCCATATGTCCTTCCTTGCTAGATTTATTGCCGGGCATAAATGCAATTTATCGGTAAAGCCATACACGCAGCAAAGATAGCAACTGCTCTGTATTTACGGGTTTAGGGATATAATCTGAGGCTCCAGCCTCAATGCATTTTTCACGGTCACCTTTCATCGCTTTTGCAGTTACTGAAATTATAGGGATAGATTTCAGTTCCGGCAGTTTGCGAATAGCGCGCATGGTCTCGTAGCCATCCATATCTGGCATCATTACATCCATCAAAACTATCTCAATATTGGGGGTCTTTTTTAACAGCTTAATGGCATCTTCGCCGCTTTCAACAAAAAGAACCCGCATGTGATGCCGTTCTAACACAGCGGTAAGAGAAAAAATATTACGGACATCATCATCGACAATCAACACTGTTCTGCCAGTAAGCACTGGGTCAGTCTTGCGCCCCTGTTGGAGAATTTTTTGCATGGAGAATGGTAATTCAGATTCAGCACGATGCAGGAAAAGGGTGGTTTCACTCAATAGCTGTTCGGGGGAACGGGCATCTTTAATAACCACTGAGGTAGATGCCATCTTGAGTTGGGTTTCTTCTTCCTTGGTGAGATCCCGGGCAGTATAAACAATGATGGGTAAGGTGTGCAGGCTAGGATCCTTTTTTATTTCCTCAATTACTTCAAATCCTGTCGCATCGGGTAAGCCAAGATCAAGTACCAGGCAATCAAAACTTTTTTCTTTGAGTACTTTGAGCGCTTCGTTACCTGTGGTTGTTGTAGTAATTTGCACGCCCTCGCTGCTAAGCAACTCGACCATATGGTCACGTTCGATCTCATTATCCTCAACAATCAGAAGTTGTTTGATCTTGCGCGCGAGAAAATCTTCCAGGCGATGAAAAGTTTGATCTAAGGCTTCCTTATCAACAGGTTTTGCAGTGCTGGCTATAGAGCCTAATTTACGGCCCCGTTCTTCCTCTGTGTCTATTGAAATAATATGTACTGGAATGTGACGTGTGGTAGGTTCATGTTTCAGTTGGTCAAGTACTCCCCAGCCGTTGGTGTCGGGCAGTACAATATCCAAGGTGATGGCGTCGGGTCGGTATTGTTTAGCGAGTGCCAGCGCGAGGTCACCTTGCATTGCTACGAGTACTTTAAATCCACGCTCGCGGGCAAAATCCAGCAAAATTCCGGCAAAGTGCGGATCATCTTCGACAATGAGCAGTACGTGATCACCCGCCTGAATGTCGTTTCTGTCATCCTGGATATGTCCAGCGATAATGGTATTGGACGTAATGACTGGTGCCGTTGCGGGTGGGGATGTGACTTGCTTTTCATCAGATTGAAGCTCTTTCGTTTTAGGAGCTAACGAAGCCGTAGTGTGATTTTCTGCTCTTACGCTGTCGTCGCCGCGTCGATTCGGCGTCAGCCTGAGATTGAAACCATAGCTTGGTTCGCCTGATTTTGCTGCGGCCGCGAAATGCAGGGGAATGTATAAGGTAAAAAGGCTACCCTCACTGGGTGTGCTCTTTAAAGTAATTTCCCCCCCCAGCAAGCGTGCTAATTCACGACTGATAGCTAGTCCCAGACCTGTTCCTCCATACTTGCGGCTGGTAGTGCCATCGGCTTGCTGAAAGGCTTCAAAAATTACTCGTTGTTTGTCGGCAGGAATGCCAATTCCGGAGTCACTGACAGCAAAAGAAATCACTGTGGCCGCTTTGCTGAGAATCGGATGAGCTTCACTCCACCCTGTATCTGCTACTCCTATGGTGAGACCCACTTCACCGCGTGGAGTGAATTTGAAAGCATTCGATAACAAATTCTTGAGGATTTGTTTTACCCGCCGCTCATCAGTAAAGATGGAAGGAGGAGCGGTACTTTCCAGGTCAACTACAAACTTGAGTTTTTTGTCCTCGGCTATATGGCGGAAGGTTTGTTCGACGAAACCACGCAGATCTGTAAAAGAGACTTCTCCAATATCTGCTGTTACCGTGCCTGATTCAATTTTTGATAGATCAAGAATGTCGTTAATGAGATTTAATAAATCATTCCCCGATTCAAAAATAGTGCTGGCATATTTAACCTGTTTTTCACTTAGGTTCTGTTCTGGATTATCGCGTAGCTGCTGTGACAGTAATAGCAGACTGTTGAGAGGCGTGCGTAGTTCGTGAGACATATTGGCAAGAAATTCGGATTTGTATTTCGAGGTGAGGGATAACTGAGCCGCCTTTTCCTCAAGTGACAATTTAGCAATTTCTACTTCCTGATTTTTGCGTTCGACTTCAGTATTCTGTGCGGCCAGCAGGCGTGCTTTTTCTTGTAGCTCAGCATTTGTATGCTGCAATTCTTCCTGCTGACTTTGCAACTCATGAGCCATTTTTTGCGACTGTACCAGTAATACCTCAGTGCGGGAATTGGCTTCAATAGTATTGAGAACGATACCGATACTCTCAGTGAGCTGTTCGAGAAAGGCAAGATGGGTAGGGCTAAACCGCTCGAAAGATGCCAGTTCGATCACTGCTTTGGTGGCACCTTCAAACATTACGGGTAAAAGTATCACGTTTATGGGTACTGCTTCACCGAGCCCGGAGTTGATTTGTATATAATCAGTGGGCACATTTGTCATGAGAATGCGTTGCTTAACGCGTGCGCATTCCCCTACGAGTCCTTCACCAAGGCGGAAGTGTTGGGGCAAACCGTCACGCACTTTATAAGCATATCCTGCACGCAGTTCCAGTCGTGCATTTTCTTTTGCTCCTTCCATTCCATAAAACACCCCGTGTTGCGCTTTTACCAGGGGTGCTAATTCAGACAGAATGAGTTGGCATACGTTTAACATTTCGCGTTGGCCTTGCAGCAGCCGCGTGAAGCGTGCCAGGTTTGTCTTCAGCCAATCCTGCTCGGTATTCTTGTCAGTGGTGTCCTTAAGGTTGCGAATCATTTCATTAATAGTGTCCTTAAGGATCGCAACTTCGCCTTCAGCCGCCACGCCGATGGATCGTGTCAAGTCTCCTTTGGTCACGGCAGTCGCTACTTCAGCGATGGCGCGCACCTGGGTGGTCAAATTGGCGGCGAGCTGGTTAACATTATCCGTAAGATCTTTCCACGTGCCGGCGGCGCCAGGAACCCGCGCCTGACCGCCCAGCTGACCTTCCACACCTACTTCGCGTGCCACTCCCGTTACCTGATCAGCAAAGATTGCCAATGTACCAATCATGTTGTTAATAGTGTCAGCCAACGAGGCAATTTCTCCTTCAGCTTTCACAGTCAACTTCGTTTTTAGGTCACCATTTGCCACTGCAGTTACTACGCGTGCAATACCACGCACCTGGTCGGTAAGATTCCCCGCCATGTAATTCACATTATCGGTCAGATCTTTCCAGGTCCCGGCCACGCCTTTGACTTGTGCTTGGCCACCCAGCTTGCCTTCCGTGCCCACTTCACGCGCCACGCGCGTGACCTCGCCCGCGAAGGCATTGAGCTGATCCACCATGGTATTGATGGTGTTCTTCAGTTCCAGGATTTCACCTTTCACATCCACGGTGATTTTTTTCGACAGATCCCCATTGGCCACGGCGGTCGTCACATCGGCGATGTTACGCACCTGGCTGGTGAGGTTACCGGCCATGTAATTCACATTATCGGTCAGATCTTTCCAGGTTCCGGCCACGCCTTTGACTTGCGCCTGACCCCCCAGCTTTCCTTCCGTCCCCACTTCACGCGCTACGCGCGTCACCTCGGAGGCGAATGACCCCAGCTGATCCACCATGGTATTGATGGTGTTCTTCAG
>JBKJTS010000240.1:0-21405 GCA_046590885.1 Gammaproteobacteria bacterium | reverse complement strand
GGCAGTTACATTCCGGTGTGGTGCCAAAGCCAACGCAGCTTTCGAGTACGCCAAACTGTGATGCATAACGCTGCCACCGCTGGCAACCCAACGAAAACCACTTTCGCCTAACAGCTTTACCGTTGCAGTACTGACACCGCCTTCTGAAGGCCAGCAGCCCTGCGGGATGATGCCAAAGTGGTGCGCAAAGGTTTCCAGTCCTTTCTGGATATGCCAGCGCGCACGGGCTTCACCTCCCGGATACTGTTCGATATGCGGGAGTGGCGCATCCGGCAGGGCTTCGCGTGCCGATTGTAAATCCAATAGCAACGGCACAATGGGATGAGCATACGGCGTGACAGATAATTCCACCTGGCCACTTTTGGCTAATGCTGCATACCGGCCAATAATGCCCGCCAATAATTCACCCATGATTTCGAGCAATAGGCGGCGATCATGCAGAGAATAACCACTGCACTTGGCCATCAATTCTTTAACACGTTGATCTTCACGTCGCACTGTTTCACCCAGCCACGCCAAGTGATACCAGACTAGAAGATCCCCCATAAATTGATCATTCAGATAGACCAGAGATTCCGGCTTGCTGGTTATCCACATGGCTATGTCAGCCAGTTGGCGATACGCCGGAAAACGATTAATTACACGTTTTGCATTCACGCGTAAGCATGATTTAATCAAAATAAAGAGCTGATCTGGGTCTGCAGGCAACGCGGGTTGCACCAGCGCGGCCAGCAATGGATCACGAATTGCGTGAGTATTCTGCAAAAAACCCTGAATTTGTGCAGCATAATCCGCAATTTGATCAAGCAATATGGGTGCGAAGTTAATCACCGCGCGCGCGCCGGGCACAGCTTCAATGTGAGCCGCCATATCAACATAATCTTTAATGCCGTGCAGGTAAGTCCAGGGTAATTGGTATTCGCCACTAATGAGATCACAGTATTGTGGCTGATGCATATGCCAGCACAGCACTACTTTCAGGGGCTTTTTAGGAACGCCGCCCATTACACTGCTATTAGAGGTTTTGACATTATCGGACATGGTGTATTTCAAGCCCCAGCATTTCGGGCGTAACAAGTACTACGCCATTGGGTGTCACATAAAAGCGTTTGGCATCTTCATTTAAGTCGGCGCCAATTATTGTACCTGCAGGGATACGACATCCCTTATCAATAACTACTTTAGTAAGATGACAATTTTCGCCAATTTCAACGCTCGGTAATACCACGCAATCTTTTACAGTTGAATATGAATTCACATGCACATTGGAAAACAATAATGAGTGACGCACCACCGCGCCTGAAATGATGCAACCCCCTGACACCATGGAGTCAACTGCCATGCCTCGCCGTTCTTCATCATCAAACACAAACTTGGCGGGAGGAAGCTGTTCCTGGTATGTCCAGATCGGCCATTCCTCATCATATAAATTAAGATCCGGCGTTATCCCGATCAGCTCCATATTGGCTTGCCAGAAGGCATCTACCGTACCTACGTCGCGCCAATAGGCCTGGACATTATTCTGTACATCACGGAATGGATAGGCCAGCACCCGATATTTATCAATGATTGCAGGAATGATGTCTTTGCCAAAATCATGACTGGAATTATTTTTATCCGCGTCTTTAATCAGTTGCTCATAAAGAAATTTGGTATTAAATATATAAATCCCCATTGATGCCAATGCCACATCTGGACGGGCAGGAATCGGCTCCGGGTTGTGCGGTTTTTCAGTAAATTTAATTACCTGGCTGGCCGCATCTACCGACATGACACCAAAAGCACGCGCATCATCAAGCACCACCTCCATGCACCCCACCGTCATATCTGCGCCATGCTCAACATGATAGGCAATCATGGTGCCGTAATCCATCTTGTAAATATGATCACCTGCCAGAATCAGCACATACTCGGGGTCATGCAAACGAATAATATCCAGATTTTGATAAACAGCATCGGCAGTGCCTGCATACCATTTTGCATCCACACGCTGCTGCGCTGGTAGCAGTTCGACATATTCGCCAAATTCACCGCGCAGAAAACCCCAACCCTTCTGGATATGACGAATTAACGAATGGGCCTTGTATTGGGTAATCACCCCAATACGGCGAATACCGGAATTGATGCAATTGGAAAGAGGAAAATCAATGATGCGAAATTTGCCACCAAATGGCACTGCCGGCTTGGCTCGCCATTCGGTTAAATTTGCGAGTCGTGAACCCCGCCCACCAGCCAGAATCAATGCCAGAGTATCACGCGTAAGACGACTGATAAAACGTGCTTTCTGACCAGGAATCACAGAACTCCCCCCTTTGCAGTAACATTAATTTATAGGATAGAATCTTATGATTTCCGTTTTAAACCATCCCACAGCATCTCTTGTCAGGTATGATACTATACCCAATACATTAATCAATGATTATACTATTATTATTGTTTATATGAACTATCCCATGAGACCGACCTTGGACCATCCCTCGCCTGATCTGTATAAAATTGCGGAAGCCCGCCACCATGATCCTTTTGCAGTGCTGGGCAAACATGCCGAAACAGGTGATGGCCAAAGTGATAAAAGCTATGAGTTTATCCGAGCTTATATTCCAGGCGCAACGGAAGTCACTTTGGTTGAAAACAACCAGTCTCTGCAACGTATCCCATTTACTGACCTGTTTGAATGGCGCGGCAATTGTGACAAGATTCCACAACACTATCGACTACGCTGGCAAGATACTTTAGGTAATACTCATATTGCTTATGATCCCTATTGTTTTACCAGTCAACTTTCGCAGTATGACTTGGGTTTGTTCTCTGCTGGCAGGCATTGGCATGCGTATCGTTTTCTCGGCGCACACCCCCTCACAGTAGAGGGCATCAATGGAATATTATTCGCGGTATGGGCACCGAATGCTGAGCGCGTGAGTGTAATTGGTGACTTTTGCCAATGGGATGGCCGTCGTTATCCCATGCGCGTACACAGTGATCATGGTGTATGGGAACTGTTCATACCCGGTCTTGTCGATGGCGCTCTTTACAAATATGAAATTCGTAACCGCGACAGTGGCGCGTTACACACTAAAGTTGACCCGTATGCGCGACGCGCTGAAGTGCGCCCCCGCACCGCTTCGATTGTGGATACTGCCCGGGATTATCAATGGCATGATGATGAATGGATGCAGGCACGCACCCAAGCTAATTGGCTGCATCAACCCATGTCAACCTACGAGGCACACCTGGGCTCGTGGCAGCGTGATGATCAAGGGCAATTCCTCAACTACCGCGAGCTGGCGCACCGCCTGGTGAGCCACGTCAAGCCGCTGGGCTTTACCCATATCGAACTGTTACCCATTACCGAGCATCCACTGGATGCCTCATGGGGCTATCAAACCATTGGTTATTATGCTGCCACCAGCCGCTTTGGCACGCCCGATGATTTCCGCTATTTCGTCGACCATTGCCATCACAATGGCATTGGGGTATTGCTCGACTGGGTACCCGGCCATTTCCCTAAAGATCTGCATGGCCTGGCCCGTTTTGACGGCACGGCGCTGTATGAGCATGAAGATCCACGGCGCGGCGAGCATCGTGACTGGGGTACCTATATCTTTAATTATGGCCGTAACGAAGTCAAAAATTTTCTGCTGTCAAATGCGCTGTACTGGCTGGAGGAATTTCATCTCGATGGATTGCGTGTAGACGCAGTCGCTTCGATGATTTATCTGGATTATTCACGTGAGGCTGGGGACTGGGAACCAAACATCTACGGCGGCAATGAAAATCTCGAAGCCCTCGCCTTTTTGCGCGAAGTCAATCAGCTCACCCATGACCAGCAACCTGGCACCGTGATCATCGCCGAAGAATCCACTTCCTGGCCAATGGTATCCCGCCCCACTTGGCTAGGCGGCTTGGGATTCAGCATGAAATGGAATATGGGATGGATGCACGACACCTTGCAATATATGAGCAAAGATCCTATCCATCGCCACTTCCAACACGACCAGCTTACCTTCGGCTTGCTGTATGCCTTTACCGAAAATTTCGTGCTACCGTTTTCGCATGATGAAGTAGTGCACGGTAAACAATCACTGCTGCACAAAATGCCCGGTGATGAATGGCAGCGCTTCGCCAACCTGCGCCTGCTATACACCTATATGTTCACCTACCCTGGCAAGAAATTATTATTCATGGGCTGCGAGTTCGGCCAAGGCCAGGAATGGAATCACGCCGCGTCGCTAGACTGGTATGTGTTGCAATACCCGCTACACAAGGGCGTGCAAACTCTGGTCGGGGATCTTAACCATTTATACCGCGAACACCCGGCACTGCATCATTATGACTTCGATCATCACGGCTTTGAATGGATAGACTGCCACGACGCCACCCAATCTGTGATCAGCTACATGCGCAAAACCGACCACGGGTTCATCATCGCTGTGTTCAACTTCACGCCTGTACCACGTCAGCAATACCGCATTGGCGTGCCCTGTGACGGCGCGTATAAAGAAATTTTAAATTCTGACTCCACGTATTACGGGGGAAGTAATCAGGGCAACTACAATCCTATCCTCGCCACTGCTACACCATGGATGGGCAGGCCATACTCTATTGAAATGACATTGCCGCCGTTGGCGGGTGTGATATTGTGTTTGCAGGGTGATTTAATCAATCAGTGAACAAATATGCGCGTAACTTGCTGCGAGAATATTTATCTCATTCCGAGCACCAGAAGTAGGTGCCTTTAGGCACAGAGAATAAATCTTAAGCAAGATTCCTCACTTCGTGCGGAATGACAGCCGAGCAAATGCGATTCAAAATTTCATCGTATCAAAAAACTTTTTTACGCCATTAAACCACGAGCTGGAACGCGGACTATGCTTGTCCTGGCTTTCTTTGAGTGATCTGTCAAATTCCTGCAATAGCTCTTTTTGCTGACGGGTAAGCTTTACCGGAGTTTCGACCACGACACGACATAGTAAATCTCCTACGCCACTGCCATGTACTGACTTAACACCTTTGCCGCGCAAACGGAACATTTTACCCGACTGAGTTTCGGCGGGAATTTTCAGCATGACCTGACCATCAAGGGTCGGCACTTCCAGATCACCGCCCAATACCAGCGTACTGAAACTTACTGGCACTTCACACATCAGGTGGTTATCTTCCCGCGTAAAAATCGCGTGCTCCCGAACGCCGATATGGACATACAGATCACCGTGGGGACCCCCGTTTCCACCTGCGGCGCCTTCGCCTGCAAGACGAATGCGATCACCATTATCCACACCTGGAGGAATTTTAACTGACAGTGTCTTGTGTTCCTGAACGCGGCCTTGACCATGACACGTGCCACAGGGACTAGGAATAATCTTGCCTGAACCACGGCAACGCGAACACGTTTGCTGTAAGGAGAAAAACCCTTGCTGGACGCGCACCTGACCGTGCCCGGCACAGGTAGTACAGGTGGTAGCCGTAGTGCCTTTTTTAGCGCCACTGCCTGCACAGGTTGTGCAGCTTACTAAGGTGGGAATGCGTACTTTGACAGTGGTGCCATGCACCGCCTCTTCGAGGCTTAAGTCCATATTGTAGCGCAAATCGGCGCCCTGATTGGAGTGACCGCCACGGCCACCAGCGCCAAAAATATCACCAAAAATATCACCAAAAACATCACTGAAATTGCCGCCTGCCGAACCACCTCCACCGCCTGCGGCACTGGTATCTACACCTGCATGACCGAATTGATCATATGCGGCACGCTTGCGCTCATCGGTAAGCACTTCATAGGCTTCTTTTGCTTCTTTGAATTTCTCTTCTGCCGATGAATCATCAGGATTGCGGTCAGGGTGAAGTTTCATGGCAAGGCGTCGATACGCCTTTTTGAGGTCGGCTTCACTCGCGTTACGCGCCACTTCCAGTACTTCGTAATAATCACGTTTTGCCATGCTTTTTAATTTCGGGTTACTGTTTTATGTGTTATGGGGGGGTTATTACAATACCCCCCTTTCTCGCAAGCGACAGAAGGGGGGATTGGGGTATCAGCTATTATTTGCTCTTATCATCCTTGACCTCTTCAAACTCGGCATCAACGACATCATCGTTATTTTTATTGCCTGCGTTTGCAGAGCCACTGTCGGCGGAATCATTCCTTCCTGATCCCCCTGGACCCGAAGCGGCGTTAGCCGCTGCGTAGGAACGCTCAATCAGTGCTGACGAGACAGTGGTTAAAGCCGCTGTTTTGGTTTCGATAAGGGCTTTGTCATCCCCTTTCATGGCATCTTTCAGCTCAGCCATAGCAGCTTCAATGCTCTGCTTCTCATCGCCCTGCAATTGGCCTTCCAGATCTTTCAGTGCCTTCTCTGTTGCGTGTACCATGTTATCGGCTTGATTGCGCACCTGCACTAGCTCATGGAACTTGCGATCTTCTTCCACATGCGCTTCGGCGTCCTGAACCATGCGTTTGATTTCTTCATCGCTCAAGCCTGACGATGCTTTAATAATAATCGACTGCTGTTTACCGGTAGCTTTATCACGTGCCGAAACATTCAGAATGCCGTTAGCGTCGATATCAAACCCCACTTCAATTTGCGGCATGCCGCGTCGTGAAGGGGGAATGTCGGCAAGATCGAAACGTCCCAGCGATTTGTTGGCAGCGGCAATCTCACGCTCTCCCTGCAATACATGCACGGTTACTGCCGTCTGGTTATCTTCGGCAGTGGAAAATACCTGCGTCGCTTTAGTCGGAATAGTGGTATTTTTTTCGATGAGCTTGGTCATCACGCCGCCCATGGTTTCAATGCCCAGAGACAACGGCGTGACATCCAGCAGGAGCACGTCTTTGACTTCCCCGCCCAGTACACCGGCCTGAATCGCCGCGCCGACAGCCACAGCTTCATCTGGGTTAACGTCTTTGCGTGGCTCTTTGCCGAAAAATTCCTTGACCTTATCCTGCACTTTGGGCATGCGGGTTTGGCCGCCTACCAAAATAACGTCATCGATTTGTGAAGGCTGCAAACCGGCATCCTTGAGGGCAATTCTGCAAGGCACAATGGTGCGCTCGATCAACTCTTCCACCAATGATTCCAACTTGGCGCGTGTCAGCTTGATATTAAGGTGTTTAGGACCTTTGGCATCAGCAGTGATGTAGGGCAAGTTCACGTCGGTCTGCTGACTGGAGGATAATTCGATCTTGGCTTTTTCTGCGGCTTCTTTAAGGCGCTGCAATGCCAGGGGGTCATGATGCAAATCAATGCCCGTATCTTTCTTGAATTCTGCAGCCAGGTATTCGATCAGGCGCGAATCAAAATCTTCGCCGCCGAGGAAAGTATCGCCGTTGGTAGACAACACTTCAAATTGATGTTCACCATCCACTTCGGCAATTTCAATGATGGAAATATCAAAGGTACCACCACCCAGATCGTATACGGCGATTTTGCTTTCACCCGGCTTTTTATCCATGCCAAACGCCAATGCCGCTGCGGTAGGCTCATTGATAATGCGCTTAACGTCCAGGCCTGCAATCTTGCCCGCGTCTTTGGTGGCCTGACGCTGTGAATCGTTAAAATAAGCAGGCACGGTAATGACAGCTTCAGTTACGGGTTCACCCAGATAATCTTCGGCAGTCTTTTTCATTTTCATCAGCACGCGCGCGGAAATTTCCGGCGGTGCCATGCGCTTATTGCCCTGCACCTGCACCCACGCATCGCCATTGTCGGCGGCCATGATGTTGTAGGGCACCATTTTGATGTCACGCTGCACCACATCATCGGCGAATTTGCGGCCGATCAGGCGTTTCACTGCAAACAGTGTATTGGTGGGGTTGGTGACGGCCTGACGCTTGGCTGCCTGACCTACCAGGATCTCACCATCTTCTGTATAAGCCACAATCGACGGTGTGGTGCGCGTGCCTTCGGCATTTTCGATAACGCGCGGCTTGCCGCCTTCCATCACTGCAACGCAGGAGTTGGTAGTGCCTAAGTCGATGCCAATAATTTTACCCATATGCTGAAATCTCCTGACAATTTAATATTATAAGTTTAACAAGGAATGCGTATGTGTGAATAAATGGGGGAGATTTAATCTAATTTCAAGGGATCACCATGGATTTATTCCCGCCCCATTATTATTAAGGCGCCTTGGAAATAACTACCATGGCGGGACGCACCACTCGGTCATTTAATGAGTACCCTTTCTGATACACATTCAAAATAGTATTAGGTTCAGCATCTGCTGTGGTCTGGGCCATCATTGCCTGGTGCATGTCGGGGTTAAATTTTTCCCCCACGGGGTTAATTTCGCGCACGGACATTTTCTGCAGCAGTGCTTGCATCATTTTAAGTGTGAGATCCATGCCTTCACGTACTTTACCCAAATCTACAGGTGTAGCAGATTCTTCACTTACCACTAGCAAGCCCATTTCCAAGCTGTCTTTTACCGGGAGAATTTCGTTGATGAAACGTTCCAAGCCATATTTATGGGCGTTTTCCAGGTCACGTTCAGCGCGGCGGCGCAGATTTTCCATTTCAGCGCGGGTGCGCAACAGTTGATTGCGCTGCTCCTCTGCCTGGGCATGTGCCTCTTGCAATGCAGATTGCAGTTGTTCATACGACATTAACTCGGCATTCTCTGCGGCAGCCTGATGATCGGCGCTGACATCTACAATGGTTTCATCTATGGGTTCTTTAAAATTCTCTTGTGTTGCTGTCACTTCTCTGTCTCCAAATAAAATGTACATACAGTGACTTGAATATGAGGGCGGTTCCCCTTAATTCAAGGGCGCTGAGTGAGTGCCGCGGTTAATAATTTTGCGGTTACATCGACAATCGGAATGACCCGCTCATAAGCCATACGGGTAGGGCCAATTACCCCCAGCACACCTACCAGGCGACCTTCAATCATGTAAGGCGCAGTGACCACGCTACACTCTTCCAGTGCCTTATAGCCTAATTCGCCACCAATAAACACCTGTGCTGATTCGGCGCGCAAACATTGGTCAAGCAAATGCAGGATATCGCTCTTTTTATTAAACGCATCAAAGAGTGGGCGAAGTTTATCGAGATTCGATAACTCGGTAAAATCCATTAGGTTAGTCTGACCGGCCAGCACATAACTGGTTTCGGTGGGTGTATCGCTAAACACCTGGCCAGCCATGGTGATGGCACTTTGCATAACACTGTTTATTTCATCTTTGGCGGCTTTCATTTCTGACAAAACGGTATTTCTAATAGCGCATAAGTCTTTACCGGCAAACATTGCCGTCAGATAATTGGCCGCTTGCTGGAGTTCAGCAGGTGAATAGCGCCGCGCCGTAGTAATGATGCGATTTTGCACCTCACGTTCGTTTACCACCACGATCACCAACACCCGGTTATCATCAGAGAGCGGCAAAAGCTCAATCTGACGTAATATGGTAATGTCACGGCGTGGCACCATAACGACACCCGCCATGCGGGTGATATCTGATAGCAGCGCCGAAGCCGAGTCTAGCAGATCTCCTCTACCACGACTTATATCCAGTTGATTTTTAAGATGTATTACTTCATTTTCCTGCAGAGGTTGCACTTTCACCAAGGTATCCACAAAGAGCCGGTAAGCTTTAGCTGTAGGCACTCGCCCCGCTGAGGTATGCGGCGACATGACCATGCCCAATTCTTCAAGGTCTATCATAATGTTACGAACAGTGGCGGGGCTTAAATCCAACCCCGAATTGCGCGCAAGGGTGCGCGACCCCACTGGCTGACCATCACGAATGTAGGCTTCCACTAGCTTTTTTAAAAGACGTTGTGCGCGCTCGCTGATTTCTAACATGCTGGTGAGGTTGGGCTAAATGACTATTTCAGTAGCACTCTAACACAACGAGTGCCAAAACCAAACCACTTGCATGCCTGTGGGCTACGTTTTCCCACCCAAGGGTTGGCGTCCGGGCCGTGGCGTGATAAGTTTGCCAAGATTGCACCCAATAAAGGCTCACAAGCATGTCCAAGGAAATATCCCCCAATTTTACCACTATCGGCCTGCTGGGCAAGCATGGCGATATGCACGTAGGTGCAACCCTGCGCATTCTGCATACCCACCTGAGCACACTCGGGGTACGGGTGCTGCTCGATGAAACAACGGCACAAACGTATCCTGGTCATAACATGGAAACCGCCAGCCGCCAGAGCATCGGCGCGCAGTGTGATCTGGCGATTGTAGTGGGCGGCGATGGCACATTGCTCAATGCGGCGCGTGCCCTTTGCGAATACGGTATTCCCTTGGCAGGCGTCAATTTGGGCCGATTAGGATTCCTTGCCGATATTTCGCCTGAGTGCATGATTGAGCGTATGGGAGAAATTCTGCGCGGCCATTATTTATTGGAAGAGCGTTGCCTGATCTCCAGCACCATTGAACGCGATGGCCAGAAAATTAGCTCCAGCAATGCGTTTAACGACGCCGTGGTTCACAAGTGGAACATGGCACGCATGATTGAATTTGAAACCTACATTAATGGCCAGTTTGTTAACAGCCAGCGTTCGGATGGAATGATTGTCTCAACACCGACGGGCTCCACAGCGTATGCACTGTCGGGGGGCGGGCCGATTTTGCATCCGACGCTGAATGCATTAGCGCTTGTGCCTATCTGTCCCCACACTTTAAGTAATCGACCTATTGTGGTGAACGGTGACAGCCAGATCATCATTACCATCATCGAATGTAACTATGACCGTGCACAGCTTACTTGCGATGGGCAGATCACCATGGCCTGCCTTGAAGGCGACAAGATTCATATCCACAAACACGCGCTCCCGGTGCGACTGATACATCCTTTTGATCATGATCATTATCAAATCCTGCGTACGAAGTTGCGTTGGGGGGAGAAGCTGTAACAACCTGGTCACGAGAGCACGAAAGATATGAAAAGGTGTCATAGGCCGACGGCTCGATTCAATCGGCCATTTTAGATTTATAATTTTGGCTTAAATATTACGGCAACATGTGCCCAATTTTTCGCGTCTTTCTTACGAGTTGATTAGCGCGCCCCCACTGGAATTTTCATACCAAATAGCACTTAAAAATAACCCCCTTATCGCACACCGCAAAGAATGCACCAAACAAGTGCAGCCCTTCAAAGTTAAGTATCAAAATAGTGCAATGCATGCTTATAGCACCGCTAGTTTTAAAATAAATTGTTGATCTATAATAATATTTTTAGCTGGCATGAAATCTGCAATTAAGTTGGATGTCAGATAGGCAAACTTTGGGTCAGCCAGTAATGAATCGGCTCCGCCTTAAAGTTGAGCACACTAGGCATACATCTTGGGGTTTTTTGAGAGGTCACATCATGAAATTAGTCACAGCCATTATCAAGCCTTTCAAGCTCGATGATGTACGAGAGGCGCTGTCTGAAGTAGGCGTGCAAGGGATTACCGTCACTGAGGTCAAGGGATTTGGCCGACAAAAAGGACACACTGAGCTTTACCGTGGCGCGGAATATGTCGTCGATTTTCTGCCTAAAGTAAAAATCGACATCGCTGTGCCGGACGATCTTCTGGATAGGGTTATTGAGGCAATTGCGAAAGCGGCCAATACCGGAAAAATCGGCGACGGTAAAATCTTTGTCTTCAATCTCGAACAGGCTATACGTATCCGCACGGGCGAAACCGGCCCAGAAGCGTTGTAATCGTCGGAGGAAATATTATCATGATTTTTAATAAGCATAATAAATTTATTAACTGTATATTTTTACTGGGAGCAATCTTTTTGCCTGCGCTGGGATGGGCTGAAGAGATAGTATCTGCCCCTGTACCTACTGCTGACTCGGGAGATACGGCTTGGATGCTGACTTCTACGGCACTGGTGTTAATGATGACAATTCCTGGTCTGGCATTGTTTTATGCTGGCATGGTGCGCAGCAAAAATGTGTTGTCGGTGATGATGCAGTGTTTTGCCGTGACTTCGCTGGTGACGATAATCTGGATGCTGTATGGTTACAGCCTTGCGTTTGATGTCACTGGCATGGAGAAAGGTGTCACCAACATCAATTCATTTATCGGTGGATTAGGTAAAGCATTTTTATCCGGCGTAGGAGTTGAAAGCCTCACACTTACAGTGCCTGAAACCGTGTTCATGACATTTCAGATGACCTTTGCCATCATCACTCCGGCCCTCATCGTTGGCGCGTTTGCCGAGCGCATGAAATTCTCCGCCATGTTATGGTTCACTGGTATTTGGGTGACGGTAGTCTACGCACCGATTGCACACATGGTATGGAGTGGAGACGGGGGTTTCTTCTGGGATATGGGAGTGCTGGATTTTGCCGGTGGTACAGTAGTGCATATCAATGCCGGTATCGCTGGTCTGGTCGCGGCACTGGTGCTGGGCAAACGCAAAGGCTATCCCAACACAGCCATGCCACCCCATAATCTGACCATGACGCTGGTTGGAGCATCGTTACTCTGGGTCGGCTGGTTCGGCTTCAATGCGGGGAGTGCAGTGGCAGCTAATGGCACGGCGGGTATGGCCATGGCCGTGACGCAAATCGCCACGGCGGCGGCTGCGCTGGCATGGATGTTCGGTGAATGGCTGACGCACGGCAAACCCAGCGTCCTAGGCATCGCTTCGGGTGCAGTAGCGGGGCTGGTAGCGATTACACCAGCCTCAGGCTATGTGGGCCCGATTGGCGCGCTGGCGATTGGCCTGGCCGCCGGCCTGCTATGCTTCCTTGCTTCTACCAAATTAAAACGCATGCTTGGTTATGACGATGCACTGGATGCATTTGGCGTGCATGCAGTGGGTGGCATTGTCGGCGCCCTGCTCACGGGCATCTTTGCGGCCACCAGTATGGGCGGTTCCAAAGCTGATTTGGATATTGCCGGACAACTGTTTATTCAGTTTAAAGGGGTTGCCATTACTGTAATTTATTGTGCTGTAGCTACCTTTATTATCCTCAAGGCACTGGATGCGATCATTGGGCTTCGCGTTACAGAAGAACAGGAAACGGAAGGTCTTGATCTCACTCAGCATAATGAGCGGGGTTATAATCTATAATTTCAGAGAAAGCGGGATATTAGCAAGGTGTAATTGTTAATGGGCGCGCAAGCGCCCATTTTTTATTTATCCTGACGCTAACAAATCGGCGTTGCCACCCACGGCGGCAGTATTGATGCTAATCACTCGTTCGGTTGCAAAACGCAATAAGGAATGCGGGCCGCCACTCTTGGGGCCAGTGCCGGACAAGCCTTCACCACCAAACGGCTGCACGCCCACCACTGCGCCAATCATGTTGCGATTTACATAAATATTGCCAACACGCACCCGCTGCTGAATATAACGCACGGTTTCCTCGATACGGCTATGTATCCCCAATGTCAGGCCATAGCCGGTGTTATTGATGGAATTTATTACGTCATCAAGTTGGTTGGAAGCATAGCGGATCACATGCAGGCACGGACCAAATATTTCATGCGGAAGCTGGCTCAGATTATTAATTTCAAAAACACATGGTGCAAAGAAATTACCATGCTGAGCGCCTTCGGGCAGGGTAAGTTGATGAATCAATGTCGCCTGATTTAAGGTGCGCATGTGCTGCACATGCTCGTAAAGAGAAGATTGAGCGGCAACATCAATTACCGGGCCAATATCTGTCATTAATAACGCAGGATTGCCGATACTCAATTCATCCATTGCGCCTTTTAAAGTATGCACTACGCGTGGTGCAATAGCATCTTGCACAAACAGTACACGCAATGCCGAGCAACGCTGCCCAGCGCTGTTAAAAGCCGAGTGAATGACATCAATTACCAGTTGTTCAACCAGCGCGGAACTGTCAGCGATCATGGCATTTTGTCCGCCAGTTTCAGCAATGAATGTTACGATGGCACCGGAACGGGCGGCCAGGGTTTGATTAATAAACCGTGCTGTTGCTGTAGAGCCAGTAAAGGCCACGCCGGCAATGCGTGGATCGTTAATGAGAATGCGACCTACCACATCAGCTTTGCCCGGCAGAAAATGCAACACATCACTTGGCACGCCAGCCTCATGCAACACACGCACGGCATGCGCAGCAATCAAGGGCGTTTGGCTGGCAGGTTTGGCGATGACGGTATTACCTGCGGCGAGTGCCGCTACTACCTGGCCGACAAAGATCGCTAACGGGAAATTCCACGGGCTGATGCAGACAAACACGCCGCGCCCGTGCAGGCTAAGTTGGTTAGCTTCCCCAGTGGCACCAGGCAGTGTTGTGGGGGCAGCAAAATCACGTTGGGCAAGTAGCGCATAATAACGACAGAAATCTACCGCTTCACGCACTTCGGCTACCGCATCTGGAATGGTTTTGCCGCCTTCACGCACGCACAAGGCAATAAATTCTGCACGGCGTTGCTCAAAAATATCCGCTGCACGACGCAGAATATCAGCGCGCGTGGTGGCTGGCGTGTTATCCCACATATGCGTTGCATGGGCGGCGCGCCATAAAGCTTCATCAACCATAGCCGCATCTGCCAGAATCACGCTACCTACTTCACGGCGGTTATCACTGGGATCAACCATAGGACTCGCAACACCAGGCATCGCGTGGCCGCCCACTATCGGGGCAGCCTGCCAGTAACGTGTCAGCGGTTCGTGCAGAGCTTCATGCAATTTTGCTATCTCCAAAGGATCGGCAAAATTGATGCCTTGCGAATTACGCCGCGCATCACCATAGATGTGAATTGGCAATGGCACACGCCCATTTTTTACAAATTTTATTTCCTGCACAGGGTCAGAAATTATTTTTTCAATAGGGGCTTTCTCATCGGCAAGACGATGCACAAAGGAAGTATTCGCGCCGTTTTCCAGCAAACGTCTCACCAGATAGGGTAACAGATCTGTCTCATTGCCCACTGGCGCATACACACGGCACGCCACATTGAATTTATTTAAGTTATTTGGCTCCACCAGTTCGCTATACAAAGCTTCACCCATGCCGTGCAGTCGCTGGAATTCAAAGTCACGGGTGGTTCCCACCTGCTCCAGGATATACGCTACGGTATGTGCATTATGCGTGGCGAATTGTGGATAAAACGCATCACGTGATGCAAGCAAACGCCGCGCACATGCCAGATAAGAAACATCCGTCGCGGCTTTATGGGTAAACACCGGATAACCTACCAAGCCTTGCACTTGGGCACGTTTTATTTCGGTGTCCCAATACGCGCCCTTTACCAAACGCACTGGAATACGGCGTTGTTGCTGGCGTGCCAGGCTTGCCAACCAATCCAGCACGCAAGGTGCGCGCTTTTGATAAGCCTGCACGGCCAGACCAAAACCTTGATAATATTTTAATGAAGGATCATTGAAAACAGCCGCAAAAATATCAAGTGATAATTCCAGACGATCCGCTTCTTCGGCGTCCAGTGTTACGCCGATGTTTACGCGGCTGGCGTGTTGGGTTAAGGTCAATATGCGCGGCGCAAGCTCTTTTAATACACGTTCGCGTTGCGCATATTCATAGCGTGGATGTAAGGCTGATAACTTTATCGAAATACTCGGGCGGCTAAATAAATCGGTTTCTTGTGCCATCTCTCCCAGCGACTGAATTGCGGCCATGTAGGCCGCAAAGTAACGCTCGGCATCTTGCGCGCTCAATGCTGCTTCGCCTAACATGTCGTAAGAATAACGGTAAGCTTGGTACGTGGGTAATTGACTGCGCTGCTGCGCTTTTTCGATGTCAGGCGCCATAACAAATTGTTGCGCCATAATGTGCATGGCCTGCTTTATTGCCAGGCGTATCACAGGCGCGCCACTTTTTGCAACCATACGTTGCCATAGTGACTCAAGCTCATCGCTCATTGTGTTGAACTTGACAATGCTGCCGGTGAGCATCAGCCCCCAGGTGGAAGCATTAACCAATAATGAATGGCTGTGACCCCAGTGTGTATCCCATTCGCCCTGACTCAGTTTGTCGCGTATTAATTTATCGGCTGTTTCAGCATCAGGAATGCGCAGCAAGGCTTCCGCCAGGCACATTAGCAATACGCCTTCCTGCGAAGAAAGATTATACTCATGAAGAAAGGCATCAAGCCCGGCATTGGCTGAATTTTTATTACGCACCGCAGAAACCAGGTGGTGCGCCATGTTCTGCACGCGCTGTGTAGCAGATGGCAGGAAATATGCTCCTGCATCTCCTGCACTTCCGCCATCCCTGGCGGTCGTATCCAAGGTTGCCTGCGACGATAATAGTTCCAGATGCGTTGCCTCATCCGAAAGATAGGTGCTACGTAGTGCGCTACGCAGTTCATCGGGCATTATCATTTAACCACCATTCCTGGCTCATTGTGCACGGCCTGAAATGGTTCACACACCCATAAATTCGCCACAGCCGCTAATTCATCGCCAATGTAAATCAACGGCAAGCGGTCGCGCATCCACGGCGGGATGCCGCACTCCTGAAAAAGTTTGCGCAACTCATGGGTATGTCCACGCCCTTTTGGGCGACAGCGCTCACCGCCCTGGCGAAACCGCACACTCACAGATTGTTCAGCAAGCAGGGACGCTTTTATCCCCGCACCTGGCATCGATATGGCAGTGAATGTGCCGACACCGGCCAACGTCAATGGCTGACGCATATCCCATGTTTGTGTAATGTGAGGATTGTGCGCTGGCAAGCGCGGCATGGCATAAATTAAATCACGGTAACGACGTGCTTCCGCCCCACATGGATGTGCAAGTGCCGTGGGTGCAGGATGCGCAGGAGCGGCAGCGCCTTGATTGACACTCCCCCACCCAACGCACGGAATGCTGTCTGCGGCGGCGTTTAAAATATCATGTTGAATATGTTGCAGATGGATTGTCGTAGGCACCGAAAGATTCAGTCGCTTGAACCAGCGGCGCAGCACATTACGTTGGCGCGCTTCATCCAGCTTTAACAAACCACTCACCGATAGGGTGTCTTGTGTAGGGCCTTGCACGGGCTGCATATCGCTGTCTGCCAGCGTATCCAGCAAGCTCGCCGCTTCTGCGGCATGTGCAGCAGCACGAGATAACGTGCGTGATACTACAGGCCACTGCCGCTTGAGGTGTGGCATAACGTCATGACGCAGGTAATTGCGTTCAAAACGCGTATCAAAATTGCTGGGGTCTTCAACCCAGGAAAGCTTATGATGTTCGGCGTAATGGGCGAGTTCAGTAGCGCTAAAGTCAAGCAGTGGCCGGGCCAACCATCCCCGACCAAAGGGAGTATGTGCAGGCATGGCCGCCAGGCCATGTGGGCCTGCGCCACGCAGCAATTGCAACAGCAATGTTTCAGCCTGATCATCTTGATGATGTGCAGTAAGCAGTATGTCACCTACATCCAGTAATGGGGTAATCGCCTGATAACGCGCCGTGCGTGCGGCAGCTTCGGGGCTTTCGCCTGATTGCGGTTTGGCGTTGACACGCAAAACCGGGCACGGCACGGCGAGTGCAGCACACACAGCTGCACAATGCTGTGCCCATGCTCCAGCATGCGCGCTTAGGCCGTGGTCGACATGCACGGCGCATATTTCAAGATCGCACTGTAAGTGGGCGCGCAGCCCCACAAGCGCATGCAATAACACCGAAGAATCGCGCCCACCGCTGTAGCTCACCCAGTAACGTCGCGAGGGCGGCAGGGGCTTAAGTGCATCCAGAAGATATTGGGAGAAAGGGTCAGCAGGATGGACGGATAAGCTCAATACACTTCTCCCTTACGCTAAAGGTAGCTGGGTACTGAAACGCACTACTAGGAACCCTATATTATTCACAGTGTAAGGCGGCATTGAGTGTATAACGTTCAAGGTTAAGGGCGCTGCGCGGCCTTATTTCGCAGCACACCCTGCACCGCTGAGTTAGAAGTTTTTGCTTTGCCCGCCCCTGCCAGCTTGGATTCCTTGTTCTTGGGCACAGGCGACAAACGTCTCCTTCCTCGCACCGCAGTTGAAACTTCGTGCGCGATGCCATCAATGACGCTGCCTTGTGTTTTAGCCAAAGTTCCTTCGTCTGGGGATTTAGCTTGCACTTCAACTGAGCCTTTGGCTGTATCGATTTTCTCAGCAAAGGCCTCTCCGAAGATATGAAAGTACGCTTCGTAGAATTCTGGGTGTTCGCGGAATCGCGTGAACAACGGCCAAGTATGGTAAGAATGCTTATCGAGCATCTCACCTTTTTTGCCAATACTCTTCATTATCACTATCGCTTCATCGTATTTCTCTAGGAGAACAGCGATAGCAAGTTTGAAGTCTCGGTAACTTGCACTCCAGTCAACTGACTCAAGGAGGCGCACCGCTTCAGCATCTTTCCTTGCGAATTTCAGGCCAATGGAAGCATTGACAATCCTAGTTCTCAGGACAATCTCCGAAACGTCCTTGCGCATCGGGGCGCTTAGTACGAAATCTTCAAGTTCTGCCACAAAGCGCCAGCGCTTCTGCTGGAGGCATTTAAATAGGGTGTCATTCAGAGCCCCGTGCATCTGCTCAGACTCTTTAGGAAATACCTTGCTCCAAAGAGTGTAAGCAAGCATTAACCCAACCTTTGAAAGTAGGCGAGTGGCATACAAAAAATAATCAAATGTCACCCCCAGTGAGTCCCCAATCTTGGGCTTTGATGGGAACTTGTGCCCTTCTTTGTCGCATACGGCCAAGTACTGATCGCTGACCATGCCGCCGTTATGAGTCAGAATATTGCGGCGCTGCGACAGTTCGACGAACTGCGCCCACTCGCTAAACTTCCTTAGTGACAGTTTGAATTTCTTTTCTAGCGTTGCAAATTGTTCAATGTAGCTATCTCGTCTAAATGTCTCTATTTCCTTGTCAAGCATCGATAGCTTAACTGCATTGAGGTCGTCAAAATCCAGGAGGTCGGAGAGCGATATTTCACGCGCAATCCCCTTCAGCAATTTGTCGTTCTTTAGATAAATAATCTTTAGCAATTCGCCAATATAGGCATCAAATTCAGCAAAGAGTTGGGTGAATAGGCTCTTGGTGAGTATTTCTGAGGGATCCTGGCTGCGGAGTTCTCCAAGTAGCTGAATAGTGTTGGAGAATTCCGCAAAGTCTCGCGCTGAATCAAGCGTGATGGTTTTGGGGCCGTCACCTTCTTTTTTCAGGTCAGGCACAAACTTCTCTAACTTCTTCTGGATCTTCTCAATCTCTGCAATTCTCCACTTGGCGATGTGGGTAAGCGTGATCTGTGCGGTCTGACTTATGCCTCTAATCTCGGCGAAATAGTGCTCAACCACACTAGCGATGGGTTGAACATTTACATGTGGTGGTTCAAGGGCGGGAGCAAGTTCAACCGACTTTGAGTGCAAAGCAGTCGAGGGAAAGGAAGGCGCGTCAGATGCCATTTCAGTATTCTCTTTCTGTAGTGGAGCCGGTAGATTGGTCAGGACGATGGTTTGTGTGCGCTCAACCCCTACTTACGAACCGTCGGGCTGCTGTAATGCCCAAATTGCATCAATCTCTCATAACGAGATTCCACCAATTTATCGAGATCTATTTTCTCCAGGCGCACTAGCTCTTTCATTAGCGCGGCTTTAATTGACTTGGCTGTGGCGTCAATATCACGGTGTGCACCGCGCAGTGGTTCGTCGATGACGACATCGACCAGGTTCAGTGCTTTGAGCTTGGCAGACGTAATACCTAACGCTTCAGCCGCCTCGGGGGCTTTTTCGGCGCTCTTCCACAAAATCGACGCGCAGCCTTCGGGTGAAATCACTGAATAGGTACTGTATTGCAGCATCATCACGCGGTCGCCCACGCCTATCGCTAACGCGCCCCCTGACCCCCCCTCACCAATCACGGTGCTGATGATGGGGGTGCGCAGCGCCGACATGACAAACAGATTGCGAGCAATGGCTTCGCTTTGCCCGCGCTCTTCGGCATCAATACCCGGGTACGCACCAGGCGTATCAATAAAGGTTAATAAAGGCAGTTTGAAACGCTCGGCCATGTGCATGAGACGCAAGGCCTTGCGGTACCCCTCTGGGCGTGGCATACCGAAATTACGTCGCACCTTTTCTTTGGTGTCGCGCCCTTTTTGCTGGCCGATGATCATCACCGGTGTGCCTTCCAGTCGCGCCATGCCACCAACAATCGCCGCGTCATCAGCATAGCTGCGATCACCGTGCAATTCTTCAAAGTCGGTGAAAATTTTCGCGATGTAATCCAGCGTATAGGGGCGTTGCGGATGGCGTGCCAATTGCGCTGTTTGCCATGCCGTCAGCGCACCAAAAATAGTCTTGGTCAGTGTTTTGCTGCGTGTTTCCAGACGCACAATTTCCTGACTGATATTGATTTCATTATCGCTACCTACATAACGTAATTCTTCAATTTTAGCTTCTAATTCGGCAATGGGCCGTTCAAATTCGAGAAAGTTTAGATTCATATTAAAGAGATAAGTTAAGTTAATGTTTAATAGGTTAAAAGATTATCTTGAGCAAGATAATACCCTATTTTTCACCCCAAGGTATAAATCTCCTATTTCCCTCACACCATCCCGTCCCTATGCAATAGAAGGGGAAAATTAGTAAACCATTCGCACCCGGTCATCTCCTGCAAGTTGCTTCAGGCGATGTAACAGCTCATCGGTGGGGTGTACGCGCCATTCCTGGCCTAATGCGACCTGAGCCCGTGCGCTTACCGCATGATAATCGACCCACACCGGGCAACCGCCTTCACAAAATGGCTTAAGCACATCTGCCAAGGAGGAAATAAAACCATTACCGGCACGCGGTTGCTCAATGCCGATCACTAATCGCTGTGCATAGGTTTCACGCGCCTGGTCAATATCATAAAGTTTTTCGGCGCTCATTTTGAAGCCACCAGAATATTCATCAACACTCACGGTGCCAGCCACTACCAGCAATTTATCTTTGACCAGCAAATTACGGTAGTGACGGAACGGTTCGGAAAATACCGCCAACTCAATGCGCCCACTGCGGTCATCGAGAGTAATGAATGCGATACGATCTCCCTTGCGGCTGATCATGGTGCGCATGGCGACCACCAAACCGGCGATGACCACCGTTTGGTCACGGCTGGGTTTCAAGTCAACGATGCGTGAGCTGGTAAAGCTCGAAAGCTCTTGTTCATAACGCGCAATCGGATGACCGGTCAAATACAGTCCCAGCGTTTCTTTTTCCCCGGTGAGGCGTTGTTCTTCATTCCACTCTGCCATGTTCACATAGCGTGCGGCATGAGCATCATGCACAGAACTTTCGCGCACTGCCGAAACCAGGCCCCCGAACAGATCGTCCTGGCCCGTGGTATGGTCACGTAAATGTTGCTCCGCCAATTGCGTGGCAGCGGTCAGGGAAGCCATCAACGTAGCGCGGCTCTGTCCCAGCGAGTCCATCGCACCCGCCCGCACCAAGGCTTCTAACACGCGCCGATTGGCCTTGCGTAAATCAATGCGTCGGCAGAAATCGAATAAATCAGTGAATGG
>JBKJTS010000223.1:0-3416 GCA_046590885.1 Gammaproteobacteria bacterium | reverse complement strand
GTTTGTGCCAACAATACCTGGTCGTTACATAAAATGGCGACGCGCCAACCGGGACACTTGGCACGCAGTACGTTGCCCAATTGGGCGTACAGGTTACGCAGATCTTTATTGCTGCTGACACGCACACCATACGGGGGATTGGTGATGATCCAGCCGGATGCGGTTGCTGGCGGACGAATCGCTGAGACGGGCTGACAGGTAAACTGGATATGCTGCGCTACCCCGGCGCGAGCGGCGTTTTCCTGAGCCATACGAACGGCACCGGCGTCACGGTCTGAGGCGATAATTTGGCAACCCGGCGGCAATTCATCTCTCACACTGACCTGCGCTTCCGCCAGCAATGCTGCCCAGCGCTTTTCGTCAAAACCTGGCCAGTCCATAAACGCGAAGCGCCGGTGCCGGCCAGGGGGCATCCTTAGCGCCAGCAGGGCGGCTTCTATGGACACAGTCCCCGAGCCACAAAACGGGTCAAGCAACGGGGCTGTAGTATCCCAGGGTGCGGCCAGCAGCAGAGCAGCGGCGAGGGTTTCACGCAATGGCGCCTTGGCGACGGCCTGACGGTAACCCCGGCGGTGCAGCAGCTCGCCAGACGAATCCACGCTCACTGTGCAGTGATTATGAGACAATTGCACCACCACCAGTTGTGACGGATTAGCGGCTTCTTCGTCCCCCAGTTTCTGACGCACAATCGGCCCACCCAAGCTATCGGCAATAGCGCCAGCCACGCGCTCGGCCACGGCATCTGCATGGTACAACTTCGATGCTTTGCAGGTGACGCGAATCGCAACCGGTTGTCCAGCCACCAGGTAGCGCCCCCAGTCCAGGCGGCTGGCTTTTTTACGCAGCTCGGAAAACGCGGCGGCGCTGAAATCACCGACGCGCACCAGCACGCGACTGGCTGTGCGCAGGTGCAGGTTGGCGCGGTACAGGGCATCTAGATCACCCTGAAAGGCAACTCCACCCGGCTCTGCCGTAGCAGCAGCCCCGCCAGCAGGCAGCTGATTAAGACGCTGTAATTCCAGCGTGGTTAACACTTCCAGTCGGGGGGCGGTGACAGCGAAAAATGAATTCACTTAATTTCTCTTGTTGCGAAAAATCCCTCCTCCGCTTTCGCGGAGGCTAATGAGCCTGCTCAAATTTAATCCGGGCTACGAGTGTTATCTAAGATTCTGTTCAATATCTCGATAAAGGGAAATGCGCAGTGAGCGTTTCCGGCGCACCTAAAGTAGGTGCCTCTAGACGAAGCAAACGTGTCCAAAAAAGCGGCGCATACATGCAATATATAAGCATTTTTAGGACACTTTAACGCCGCGATGCGACCTTCAGTAAAATATTGGGTAGACTCTAATGGTGATGCCCATCATCGCCATGCACATGGCGATGGGCAATTTCTTCAGCCGTGGCCACCCGCACGTCAACAATTTCTATTTCAAACGTCAGGGTTTTACCTGCCAGCGGATGATTGGTATCAATATCCAAGGTTTTCAAACCTACCTTGATTATAATCGCAGGTCGCGGCCCATTCTCAGTATTTAATTGCACGACACTACCGGGTTTATAGGTAACTTTTTTCTTGGTGTCATTGATAACGTGCTTGATAGAAATGCGCTGCTGCGAACCTTCCTGCCGCATGCCATAAGCCTGCTCGGGAAGCAGTATTACCGTGAACTGATCACCGGTTTGTTTGCCTGACATGGCATCCTCCAGTCCTTTCAGCATACCCTGATATCCGTGTAAATAAACCACCGGGTTACCGCGACGCGAGTCATCAATAACATCATGACCGGGTTCATTCATGCGATAGTGAAATGTAACAACTTTGTTCGCCTCAATTAACATACTTTTAACTACTCCGCATCAGGAAATTGTATCTTGGACGTGATTTTACTACAAAAAGCCATCCATCGGCGCTGTTGACGTTCGCTACAGATCAATTGGAATTATGTAGTGAATCTACCGTAAACTTCTTGATTCCACCACGCGCTCAATTACAGCCACGACTTCATCAATCTGCTCTTTAGTCACGATCAGGGGCGGCGCCAGGCGCACCACTGTGCGATGTGTATCTTTGCTCAACACACCACGGCTCATCATTTCTTCGCAGACATCACGGGCAGAACAGTAGATCGGGTCTATCTCAACACCAATTAACAATCCTTTGCCACGCACGCTTTTGATAAGTGGGCTCTGCAAGGTGCGCAAGCGTTCCATAAAATAGTCGCCTAACGTTGCGGCGCGGCCAATCAGATCTTCTTCGATCAACACATTGAGCGCTTCCAGCCCCACGGCAGCGGCAAGGAAATTACCACCGAACGTGCTTCCATGATCGCCCGGATTAAACACGCCCATGACGTCCTTGCGCGCCAGAAACATCGACACTGGCAACAAACCGCCGCCCAGGGCTTTACCCAGAATCACGCCATCAGGTTTAACACCTTCATGCTCACACGCCAACAAGCGTCCAGTACGCCCCAGCCCAGTTTGCACTTCATCGCAAATCAACAGCACATTGTGTTCACGGCAAATACGCGCGCACTCTGCCAGATAACCCGGCGGTGGCACAATGATGCCGCCTTCACCTTGAATAGGTTCCACCAAAAAAGCCGCCGTATTGGGGGTAATAGCCGCACGCAATGCCGCGGCGTCACCATATGCTACATGCTTGAACCCGGCAGGAAACGGGCCAAAACCATCACGGTATTGCGGCTCGGTAGACATGCCCACAATCGCAATGGTGCGGCCATGAAAGTTGCCGTTGCAGACAATAATTTCGGCCTGATCTGCTACCACGCCTTTTACTTTATAAGCCCATTTGCGCACTGTCTTTAAGGCTGTTTCCACCGCCTCTGCACCGGTATTCATGGGAATCGCGAGATCCTGGCTAGTAAGTGTGCAGGCGCGTTCCAGAAACGGCCCCAAAGTGTCACTGTAAAATGCCCGGGAGGTGACTGCCACGCGGCCCAACTGACGTGTTAGCGCCGCGACCAGGCGCGGATGTAAATGGCCATGGCTTACTGCCGAATAGGCGCTCATCATATCGAGATAACGCTTGCCCACCTCATCCCACACATACACGCCCTCACCACGCACTAACATCACTGGCAAGGGTTCATAGTTGTGAGCGCTGTAACGGCGCTCCAGATCCATCGGGTTCGCCATTGATTTCACTGTCGACTTCACCACGGTGCTCATTGATCACCTCCGGTAAAAAATCCTTCTATCAAACGGATGATAATCCGCGCTGTTTTATTATCATGATCCCGCGCAGGATTAAATTCGGCAATCTCAATACCCAGCAATCCGGGCTTGGCAGACAGTGGCGCCAAGGCTTGCACTAAATCAGCCGCAGCGATCCCGCCTGGTTCCGGTGAGCCTACGCCAGGGGCATCGAGAGGATCAATCGCGTCTAAATCTAT
>JBKJTS010000098.1:0-16192 GCA_046590885.1 Gammaproteobacteria bacterium | reverse complement strand
GAATTCGGAAAGCACTTCCCGACTGTGGGCCTGGACATCAGCGCGCCGCGTATTGCCGAATTGCGGCAGGGCAAAGACAGTTCGCTGGAAGTTGATGCCGACGAACTGGTTCAAGCCAGGCATTTGACTTACACCACTAATCCGGATGATCTGGTGGGGTGCAATGTGTTCATCGTTACCGTGCCCACCCCCGTTGACGACCATAAACGCCCCGATCTAACCCCTTTGATCAAGGCCAGCCAGACCTTGGGCAAGATCATGAAAAAAGGCGATATCGCTATTTTCGAATCCACCGTCTATCCTGGGGCTACGGAAGAGGTTTGTGTACCCATTATCGAATCTCTTTCGGGCATGAAATATAATCAGGATTTCTTCGCCGGTTATAGCCCTGAACGCATCAATCCTGGTGATAAAGAACATCGTGTTGTTAATATTCTTAAAGTTACCTCTGGTTCTACCCCAGAAGTCGCAGAGTTTGTCGACAGCCTCTATAGAAGCATTATTGAGGCCGGCACCCATAAAGCCAGCAGCATCCGCGTTGCCGAAGCAGCTAAAGTCATTGAGAACACTCAACGCGATGTCAACATCGCCCTTATCAATGAACTGGCGCTGATCTTCAACCGTCTTGGTATTGATACGCTGGAAGTACTGGAGGCGGCAGGCACCAAATGGAATTTTCTGCCGTTCCGTCCCGGCCTGGTGGGTGGTCACTGCATCGGCGTTGACCCCTATTATCTAACTCATAAAGCACAGGAAATAGGTTATCTGCCCGAAGTAATTCTCGCCGGGCGTCGTATCAACGACGGCATGGGCCCTTACGTCGCTCAGCGTGTTATCAAAATGATGATTCAGCGTCGTGTGCATGTCGCTAACGCCAATGTGCTGGTAATGGGCCTCACCTTCAAGGAAAATTGTCCGGATTTGCGCAACACCAAAGTGATCGATATTATCAGCGAGTTACAGAGCTACAATGCGCATGTCGATGTGTATGACCCTTGGATCAACCCTAAAGAAGCTGAACACGAATATGGCATCACACCCGTTTCCATTCTGGAACCCGGTAAATACGACGCCATTATTCTGGCCGTCGCGCATCGCCAGTTTCATGAAATGGGCATAGAGAAAATCCGCGCCCTGGGCAAGCCACAAGCCGTGCTGTTTGATGTGAAATACATCCTGCCTGTTGATCAGGTTGATGGCAGGTTGTAGGCGTAAGCTATATCATTCCGAGCCGCTATCAATGTCATTCTGAATCTCAAAAAATGTCATTCCGGGCATAGCGAGGAATCTTGCTTAAGATCCCTCACCGCGTTCGGGATGACAGCCCGACCTTATATGGAGACATCATGAAAGTTTTAATTACCGGCGCTGCCGGATTTATTGGTTCCGCCCTGTCACTGCGACTACTGGCGCGTGGCGATGAAGTTATTGGTGTCGACAATCTCAATGATTATTACGATGTTAACCTGAAAAAAGCGCGGCTGGCACGCACTGTTGATCACGTCAACTTCACCGATGTGCGCGTCAACCTCGAAGATCGTGCGGCAATGGAAGTAGTATTTGCCAAACATCAACCGCAACAGGTCGTAAATCTCGCCGCGCAAGCGGGTGTCAGATATTCCATCACCCATCCTCACGCCTATGTCGACAGCAATCTGGTGGGTTTCATTAACATTCTCGAAGGCTGCCGCCATAATGGCGTTGAACATCTGGTCTACGCCTCCAGCAGCTCCGTTTACGGGGCCAACACCAAGATGCCTTTTTCCGTACATGACAACGTTGATCACCCGGTGAGCCTGTACGCTGCCAGTAAAAAAGCCAACGAACTGATGGCCCACACTTATAGCCACCTCTACAAAATGCCCACCACCGGCCTGCGATTCTTCACTGTGTATGGCCCGTGGGGACGGCCCGACATGGCGCTGTTCATGTTCACCAAAAACATCCTGGCCGGTAAACCGATAGACGTATTTAACTACGGTAACCATCGACGTGACTTTACCTACATCGACGACATCGTAGAAGGCGTCGTACGCGTTCTCGACAACGTCGCTGTACCCAATCCACAATGGAGTAGCGCCGAACCTGACTCTGCCACCAGCTACGCGCCCTACCGTCTCTATAACATCGGCAATCATAACCCGGTGGAATTACTGCACTTCATCGAAGTACTGGAAAACTGCCTGGGCAAAAAAGCACTGAAAAACATGTTGCCCCTGCAAAACGGAGACGTCCCCGCTACCTACGCCGACGTAGCCGACCTTATTCGCGATGTCGGTTTTAAACCCGATACTTCAATAGAAACAGGTATTTCACGTTTTGTGGAATGGTATAAAACGTACTATAAATTATAATCTTGGAAGGCCATCATTCATTATTGGGACACAATTTTGCCTGGGGTGAGTACATGGCAGGACTGAATCAAAAGATTATTCTTGGATGAGGTGGAGAAGATCTTGTGATATCGAGCTCCTAATTGCGTAAATTAGCTATATCAGTTGTGTATATAGCTTACCTGCTTCACACTAGATCACGCATTAGTGTGAAGCAGGTAGTCAGGATTAACGTGAATTAGTATTCTCTACGTCTGTATCAACCTTATACTTCGTGTCAACCTTCCCTTCAGCAAATTTATCGAAGCTATCCATTAGAATACCAACAGAATTAAAAAGGAAGTATAAGTTTTGACCCCTAATCAAGGTTGTGTTGGTGTTCTCTGAGGGTCAACAGGAAGTCTTTGCGGCTCTCTATTATCCTTCTTTTGTGCTTCTTCATTATGGTCGTTAGGGCCGCGAACACTATTTGAGGCCGAGTCAGCCTTCTGCTCGTGTTCTTCTTTTGTGCATCCCGCGAGACCTACGGCAACCATTATCGACCCTGCCAAAAACAATCTTTTTGAATAAGTCATTGTAGCTCTCCTAATTTCTTCAAATTCGGTTAACACTAATGTCTCTTTACGCAAAATTAATGACTGATTTTGTTCACTTTATAAGCTATGGTAAGTTAATATTTTTGCTATTTAATCTCAAATTAAATTTGCAATAAAATTTACTTTACTACCAGTTTATTTTCTACTGCTTTAACACCAGCTACCGCACCTGCAATTTCCTTGGCCCTATCACTATTGTGCTGCGAGTCAACTGAGCCAGTAAGGGTCACTACATTTTGGATCGTATCAACACTGATCTGAAGACTTTTAAGTCCCGGCTCGGCTAGAATGGCGGCTTTGATTTTAGCGGTAATTCCGGCGTCATCAAGGGTTTCACCAGCTTGGTCCATTTTATGATCAAGTTTATGAGCCGCTTCGTCCACCTTATTTTCTACGCGATCCGCAGCGCGCTCTACTTGATTATTATTTGAAGTTGAGTCAATATGTTCCGCATCATTTTTTTTGTCGCATGCAACCAAGCCAACAGCCAGAATTACCGGAACACCTGCCACTAGCCATTTTTTTAGAATTCTCATCGTAGAATCTCCTTTATTTAAATATTACTAAACCAGTTAAATTAATTTAATTCCAATATAGGGTAAGGCACCCTATAACAGCAGTCTGTTCGGTATCACACAGAGGCTCTAGCAGAAGTAATATTATTGTTTGCAGAAATCAAGATATGGTATCGCAGGAGAAAAGGCTTAGTATATTGGGCTTCATGAACTTAACCCCACCTAACAAACTAAAGTTGTGGCTAGTTGTTTATCTTTTTTTTACTTCACTTTTATCCTTCATTACGCGCTTCAAACCATGTTAATTTATCACGCAACTTCACTACATCACCGATAATTAACAGGGTCGGTGCGTGAACTTTCGAGGTTGCAACAATGGCAGGTAATGACGCCAAAGTGCCCACTACAACACGCTGTTGAGGGGTGGTACCTTGTTGCACCAGTGCTATTGGTCGAGTGGCGGGCATGCCGTGACTTATTAATTCGCTACACAGTTGATCTAATCCAGCCAACCCCATGTAGATGACCACAGTTTGTTTGGGTTGAATGATGCTGGCCCAATCAAGGTTTACTGAGCCATCTTTCAGATGGCCCGCTACAAATACTACTGATTGCGAATAGTCCCGGTGCGTTAATGGAATGCCTGCATAACTGGCACAGCCTGATGCTGCAGTAATACCGGGTACCACCTGGAACTGTACACCCTCTTCCGCCAAAGTTTCAATCTCTTCACCACCGCGCCCAAATATAAATGGATCACCGCCTTTTAAACGCAGCACACGCTTGCCTTGTTTGGCTAGGCGCACCAGCAGTTGATTGATTTCTTCCTGACGCACAGCATGAAATGCACGTTTTTTTCCTACATAAATGCGTTCCGCTTCGCGTCGAACTAAATCAAGTATTTCTGGGGTCACCAGACGATCATACAACACCACATCAGCTTGTTGCATTAGGCGTAGCGCGCGGAACGTCAGCAAGTCAGGATCGCCTGGGCCCGCGCCGACCAGATACACTTCGCCACGAGCCAGTGATTGAGAGTTCGCGATTTCTTGCAATGCCGATTGTACAGCAACGTTAGCTTCGTCATCGCGCCCCGCATACACCAGCTCGGCGATAGGCCCCTGGAGTACCTGCTCCCAAAAACGGCGGCGTTGTGTGGTGGTGGGAAACCGCTGTTTTACCTGTTGACGAAAACGTGCGCCAAGCTCAGCGAGACGGCCATACGATGCAGGAATCAAGGTCTCCAGCCGCGCCCGCAGCAGGCGTGCCAGCACAGGTGAAGCCCCCCCGGTAGACACAGCAATCATCACTGGCGAGCGATCAATAATCGAAGGCAAAATAAAGTTGCACAGCTCCGGTTGATCGGCCACATTTACCAGCATGGCACGTTCCCTGGCCAAATCTGAAACTTGCTGGTTAATGGCCGCATTGTCTGTTGCGGCAATCACCAGCAGCATTCCTGTTAAATCACTTTCCTGAAATTCAGCTGAATGATGTTGGATTTTTCCTGCTGCATTTAATTCAACAAGCGCTTGAGTCAGGGTAGGCGATACCACTTTAACCTGCGCTCCAGCACGCAATAACATGTCCACCTTGCGACCCGCAATTTCACCTCCACCTACCACAAGGCAATGTTGAGTTTTAATATCCAGCGATATCGGCAGATAATCCACGTTATGCGCTCTTGGGTGGAATGACGGCGACCCCACCCATATAGGGATGTAAGGCATCGGGAATGTGGATGTTGCCGTGTGCATCCTGGTAATTTTCCATAATGGCAACCAGGGTGCGCCCTACGGCCAAACCTGAACCATTCACCGTGTGAACCAGTTCGGGTTTATTCGTCCCAGGATTACGCCAGCGCGCCTGCAAGCGACGTGCCTGAAAATCTTCAAAATTACTGCATGATGAAATCTCGCGGTATTTGCCCTGCCCTGGCAGCCACACTTCCAGATCATAGGTCTTGGCGGATGCAAAGCCCATGTCGCCCGCACACAAGGCCATCACGCGGTATGGCAGACCCAGCTTTTGCAACACCACCTCGGCGTGTGAAGTAAGCGCCTCATGCGCTGCATACGAATCTTCTGCACGCACGATCTGCACCAGCTCCACTTTCTCAAACTGGTGCTGGCGAATCATGCCGCGTGTGTCTTTGCCATAAGAACCGGCTTCGCTGCGAAAACAGGGCGTATGGCATACATATTTCAGCGGCATGGCGGCCGCTTCAACAATCACATCACGCACGAGATTAGTAACTGGGACTTCGGCGGTGGGGATAAGGTAATAGGTTTGTTCACCTTTCAAGGCAAACAAGTCCTCTTCAAATTTTGGAAGTTGCCCGGTGCCACGCAGACTCTCCGCATTGACCATGTAAGGGACCCACGTCTCTACATAGCCATGTTGTCCAGTATGCAAATCAAGCATGAATTGAATTAAGGCACGGTGCAGTCGTGCCAGTGGCCCATACATTACCGCAAAGCGTGCACCTGTAATTTTGGCGGCAGTTTCTAAATCCAGTAAACCATTATCTGCACCAAGATCAACATGGTCTTTCGGCGTGAAGTCCATGCGGCGGGGCTCACCCCAGCGGCGTATTTCTACATTGGCGTTTTCATCTTTGCCATCTGGCACACTGGTATGTGGAACATTCGGGATGTTGAGCAGCAAAGCAGTAAATGCATTTTGCACTTGGTCAAGTTGTGTTTCGGCCGTTTTCAGACGATCACCTAAATCGGCAACGGCGGCCAGTAATGGCGCGGCATCTTCACCTGTGGCTTTGGCTTTGCCGATGGCTTTGGCACTGCTGTTGCGTTCGCTTTGCAAGGTTTGCGTTAACACTTGCAATGCTTTTCGTTGGCTTTCAAGCCTCGTGATTTCTTGAATGTCCAGCGTTACGCCACGCCGTGATAATTGGCGGGCGGTTTCTTCAAGTTCTCCACGCAATAATTTCGGATCCAGCATTATTCGTCCTTTACACTCAATTTCGCAGGCCAACTCACGATGTGTCCCGGCTTGATGAGATCCTGCAAATAATCCAGCATTGCCTCGGCTTTGTCGGGTGTTTCAAAAAACTCAATGACCAATGGCAAATCCAGCGACATATCCACAAGTGTAGGTGTGTTCATCGCGGACTCTCCGTAACCGGCGATGCCGCGAAATACTGTCACGCCACGGAACTTGCCCCAGTCACGTAACCGCTTGAGCAAAGTGTTTAAATGGCTTTCGCTCTCAGTAAGATATGCACGTACTATAATGACATCAATTGTCTTCACACCTGCCTCCCAATAATCACACCTAGCCACGTGGCAGTGATGCAAACGCCGACGCTCAAAATAATATTTAACAGCGCTTTTAAAGGTTCGCCCATCTCAAATAGATTAAGCGTCTCAATGGAAAAGCTGGAAAACGTGGTAAAGCCGCCCAGCAGGCCAACCAAGAGTGCTGCCCGCCACTCCACACTCATGTTGAACCTATTGATTAACAAAACGTAGAGCAAACCCATCAACAGCGATCCTGAGACATTCACCATCAATGTACCGTAGGGAAACCCGCGACCCAGTATGCCTGACACCCACCCCGACATCCAGAAGCGCAGTACTGATCCCAGCGCGCCACCCGCTGCAATTGCAAACACTTGCTTCAATGCACACCCGAAAAATGATATAAATAATGGGGTTTAAGATCTCTCACTTCCTTCGAGATGACAATACATAGTCCCGAGATGACAGTAGATTCTGCAATAAGTGTGAAAATACATGATTTCATTTTTTGAATTTATCCAACTCGCGCAACCGTGCAAGCTTTTCTGCAATTTTTATTTCCAGACCACGCTGCACCGGATAATAATATCTTTTCTCTCCCATTTCTTCCGGAAAGTATTTTTCACCGGCGGCATAGGCCTGATCTTCGTCGTGTGCATAGCGGTAATCTTTGCCGTAATCCAAATTTTTCATTAAGCGCGTCGGAGCATTACGTAGATGTAAGGGCACATCCAGTGTACCCAATGTGCGCGCATCCTTCATTGCCGCACCAAATGCAGTATATACTGCATTACTCTTGGCGGCGCAGGCCATATATACTACCGCCTGAGCTAATGCTAATTCACCCTCTGGGCTGCCGAGTCGTTCTTGTACGTCCCATGCATTTAACGCTAATTGCAAGGTGCGTGGGTCTGCGTTGCCAATGTCTTCACTGGCCATGCGCGCAATGCGCCGTGCAACATACAGCGGATCGCAACCGCCGTCCAGCATCCGCGCTAGCCAATATAATGCAGCATCGGGATTTGAACCGCGCACGGATTTATGCAGTGCCGAAATCTGGTCGTAAAAATACTCCCCACCTTTGTCAAAGCGACGCACACCGCCTGACAACACGTCATTCAATAATGCCTCAGTCACTACTTCACGACCATTTTCGGCATACGCCAGATCAGCGATCATTTCTAAAAAATTCAGTGCCCGACGTGCATCACCATCAGCAGCTTCGGCGATACAGTTACGCACGGCATCGGGAACGTCAAGCGCACGATGGCCCAAACCCTGCTCTGTATCCGTTATAGCACGGTCGATAATCTGCCGAATGTCAGCAGGCTGCAAACTTTTCAGCACATAGACACGCGTGCGCGATAAAAGGGCGTTGTTCAGTTCAAACGAGGGATTTTCCGTGGTGGCACCAATAAAAATAAACGTGCCGTCTTCCACAAAAGGAAGAAAAGCATCTTGCTGGGCTTTATTGAAACGGTGTACTTCATCGACAAACAATACTGTGCCCTGTCCTTGCTCAGTATGTGCTTGTTGGGCCTTATCAACGGCACTGCGGATTTCTTTAACACCCGCCAATACAGCTGACACGCTAATAAACTGAGCCTGAGCATGCTGCGCAATCATGCGCGCCAAGGTAGTCTTGCCCGTGCCGGGTGGCCCCCATAAAATCATTGAATGCAGTTTGTCAGAGGCTATTGCAAGGCGCAGTGGTTTGTCGGGACCCAGCATGTGGGACTGACCCGCAAAATCTTCCAGTCGCGTCGGCCGCATCCGGTCAGCGAGGGGCTGATTCACTTGATCCCGGCTCTGAACCGGAGATGGTTCAGTGAATTGAGCCGGAATTTGATCTGGCACAGTCCGTGTAGTATTAGTTTCGGGTTTCACTGATACACCAAGCTCAATAAAACAGAAAATTGCGCTAGCAATTATATCAGGAAAAACTCAACGAATTGGAATCATGTTAGTTGGAAATGGAGATTAAATTATGTAAAATTAGGTATTTAGATAAATCTCTACCATCATTCCTGCTGGCAAGAGGGGAACTAAAATCTAAAAGCAGGAACCGGTCTGGATGCCGAGCACAACTGCGTTCCTGTCGCCCAATTATCTTTTGTTCATCAAACATGCTTCAAGTGCTTCGACTATCCAGCCTGGTAACTATCGGCAAATATCGAGGGCAACTCTAGCAGCGAGAATGAAGTTATTCAGGCAGCAAAATCAGCGTGCGTGTATCGGCGCTGGCCGTGCGGCCAGGCAATGTGCTAATCAGGCGTTGAATGACATGCTCGGCCGTCAATCGATACGCGGTCAACTTACCACCATACACGGTGAGCAGTCGTGGGCACTCCTGCCTGTCGACGTGCAAAATAGTTTCGCGGGGACGGGAAAACGCCTTGCCCTCCCCCGCTGGTAGCACCCGCAGCCCGGCAAAGGCCGATAAAATCACGGGCTGATTACGATAGGCCGGAAAGTAATGCGCAAGGGTTTGCATAAGATAGTCCTGCTCATGTTTTTGTGGCAGGGGCAGCAGCGGCTCCGCAGGGGCATCTTTATATACTATTTCAGTGGTGCCGATCAAAGTATTACCTTGCCATGGCATGACGAATACAGCGCGCTGGTCTTGTGGCGCTTCCACATAGTAGATACCCCGGGTAATATTCCCCGCCACCACTAAATGCGTACCTTGCACCAGATCAACAGCAAGGCGTGCTGGCGCGGGTGTAATTTGGCCTAGTACCCGATTAACCCATGGCCCCGCCGCATTGACCAGCACCTTGGCATCACAGGTGTGGATTTGGCCATTATACTGATAGGTGACGTTACAACTGTCCTCATGCAGTTGCGCGCCGGTGAACGTGGCTGGCATATGTAAGTGCGCACCCAATGTTTGCGCGGAACGCATCACTGCACGGGTCAGCGCAGCGTCATCGGTCTGCCCATCCCAATATTGAAATACCGCTTCAAGATTGTCGGTTATCAAACCATCCAGGTCGTCCCACTCGCGGCGGGACACACGGCGAAAACGGGCCGCTTTGTCCATACCGCCTAACAGTGCATACAGACTCAAGCCCACACGCAATTGTGCAGGACGGCGGGTAGTATTGCTGTAAACCGGGATATAAAAAGGTTGTAACTGAATCAGATCAGGGGCGAGCTTGAGGAGCAGCTCACGTTCATGCAGGCATTCGCGCACCAAAGCCATTTGGCCGCTTTCAAGGTAACGTAAACCACCATGAATCAGTTTGCTGGAGCGACTGGAAGTACCGTGAGCCAGGCTATGTTGCTCAAGCACCAGCACTGAAAACCCCCCTGCCGCTGCTGCCTGAGCAATGCCTGCACCGTGAATGCCACCGCCAATAACGATTAAATCATAATGGTTTGTCATGCGTGCCGGGGTGTTTAAACTCCCTTGCCAATTTTACGATACTGGGCGGAACAGTGGATAACGCAGCATTTCACCGATTGCCATGGTTTCAATCAGACTTGCCCCGCGTGCTGCCAGGAGCAAAGCAATCTCCGGGTTGGTTACTTCGTAAAGCGCCCATTGCCACGGACCAATCCACAACACGTCGTCAGGCGGTATTTTTTTGTAATTGCAGAAAAGATAATTCGGTGCCAATGCGGTGGCCGCACTTTGCGTTGCCGTATCCCATTGGTGCATCACCCAGCCTACGCGTACCTGTTGCATCGCCCGGGCACACCGCACTGCAAGTCGGTCAAATGAGATCAGCACACACTGATCAAGGACAGGCTGCAATACTTTTAATATCGCCTTCACCACATTTTCAATGCCAAACGCCTTGAGGCTTTCTTCTTTCATTTCGACAAACGCGGTAGCGTGAGGCCACTTTTGTAACAAGGCGACTATCTCAAGCAACGTGGGAATGGTAACACCAGTGAATTTTTCACCTAATCGAGCAGACTCGTTAACGTAAATGCTTTTAAGCTGTTCGGCTGTCATAGACAATAAACGCTGTTCAGACCCGGCAGTACGTTGCAACGTGTCATCGTGAAACACGACCGGCACCCCGTCGGCTGTCAGCTGCACATCAAACTCAATATAACCAGCACCTGCCTGCAACGCCGCTTCGAGCGCCACCAGGGTGTTTTCAGGGAAATGTTTGGCATAACCACGATGGGCGATCAGGTGGGGTATTTTCATTTGGATATAGTAACTGTTTTTGGGTTATAGGCAACCATGCCCAAGTGAATCTCTGAAAAAGAATAACAAGATCAAATGAATAATACAATGCTGGAGGGATGCCAGGGGTCAAATCGAGGGAGAATACAATTTTATTTCAACAATCATGAATCATATGGACAATGTCCATATGAACGAGCTTTTCCCTTATCGCATCCTAGTGTGATGGATTGGTCTGGAATTTTTCATGCGCGGGACAATAGCGCTGGGTACCAACAGTACAGCCGAGTTACCTCCGGCCATGAAATTGAAGGTTTTTGGATATCTTATTTGCGCTTTCTGCTGGCGGGCTTAAATTTGGTGCTTGATCGCTTGCTGGGTTTTTCTTTTTCATCGCGTGCAGAAACAGTGGATCCAGTACTGCGTGGTGACGATTTAGTGGCCTGTGCGATTGGCTCGTCAGGCATTGGGTTCGGGACTATGCCGGCAGCACGTAATAAGGTATCCATATCGCGGTCATCGAGTTCTTCCATTTGGCCCCGGCGCAAACCTTTACGCAACGTGATCGGCCCGTAGCGTACCCGCATCAAGCGGCTGATTTTTACGCCCTGGCTTTCCCATAGACGGCGCACTTCACGGTTACGCCCTTCTTTGAGTATGACATGAAACCAATGGTTAATGCCCTCACCGCCGGCGTCAATGATCGCATCAAAGTTGGCCATGCCATCGTCCAGCATTACCCCCCGCTTAAGACGTTCCAGCATGGCATCATCGACCTTGCCGAGAATCCGCACCGCATATTCACGTTCTATTTCGGTGGAAGGGTGCATCAGTTTATTAGCCAGTTCGCCATCAGTGGTTAACAAAAGCAAACCAGCGGTGTTGAAGTCGAGGCGACCTACCGTAATCCAGCGCGCGTTACGCAGCTTGGGCAGCTTGTCAAAAATAGTGAGGCGACCTTCCGGATCAGAGCGTGTACATACCTCGCCTTCGGGTTTGTAATACACCAATACCTGACGCTTGGGCGTCTCTAAGCGGTAGCTTGGCAGTGCACGGCCATCAATGGCAATGTTATCTTCCGCTGTCACCCGATCACCAAGTTTGGCAGGCAGGTTATTAATAGTTATGCGTCCATCCGTGATCCACTCTTCAATTTGACGGCGTGAGCCATGACCTGCATTGGCGAGAACTTTTTGTAGCCTCTCCGCCACCGCTTGTATACCTGTTACGCGTCCGGGAGCTGGAGATGGACTACGCTTTGAAAACGGCTTCTTAACCATGTGCGGATGCTTCGTTAGTATCAGCGGCGGTATCATGGGCCACTGGATAAAGTTGGACAATATTAGTATTGTCGGAATTATTGTTGGATATAGAATTAAGCTCTGACGACGTGCAGGGATGGACTAGTGTCGCGGGAGGCAGGATCCCGTGAGTGCCCTGATTTAAGTGCATCTGTGTGGGTATGTCATCAAGACGACTGAGCTCTGCCAAAGTGGGCAAATCGCCCAAGCCTTTGAGGCTAAAGAAATCCAGAAATTCGCGGGTAGTGCCATATAACGCAGGGCGACCGGGTACTTCACGGTGACCCAGCACGCGGATCCACTCACGCTCTTGCAGGGTTTTAATAATGTTGGAACTCACAGCCACGCCACGAATGTCCTCAATCTCGGCACGAGTAATTGGCTGGCGATAGGCAATCAACGCCAGCGTTTCCAGTAGCGCGCGTGAATAACGCGGCGCCCGTTCTTCCCACAAGCGTGAAACCCACGGCGCCAGCGCCTGTTTGACCTGGAAACGGTAGCCGCTACTTACTTCCTTGAGCTCGATCCCGCGTGATTCACATTCCTCTTGCAACGCGATAATCGCCTGACGCAACTCACTATGGGTGGGCGGATCAATTGAATTTGACTCCTGATTCTGCGCAATAATTGATTGCTGGGCAGGAGTAAAGAGTGCTGCAAGTTGATCAATACTCAAGGGGTGATCAGCTGCTAATAGCGCCGCTTCGATAATGTTTTTAAGTTGTTGCAAATTCATGTTCAGCCCCTGCGATAGATTGGCGTGGAACTTTCACGTAGATTGTCCCAAAAACATCAGCCTGAACCAGCTCAAGCAATGATTCTTTAATTAGTTCGAGCACCGCCAGTAAGGTTACCACTACCCCCTGACGCCCTTCTTCAACAGTAAACAGCGTGGTAAATTCCGTGAAATTCTCGGCGTTCACAACGCCAAGAATAGTCGACATGCGCTCACGCACCGACAAGGCTTCGCGTTGCACATGATGATGTGAAAACATCTCAGCACGCGCCAGCACATCTTTGAGCGCCAGCAATACCTCATGCAGAGATACCTGGGGCGCCGTCCGCATCACTTGAGTATCTGGCCGTTCAGCCGACACTGTGAATATATCGCGACCCAGTTGGGGTAAAGCCTCAACATCAGTGGCAGCACGCTTATAGCGCTCGTATTCCTGCAAGCGGCGTATCAATTCGGCGCGTGGGTCACCCTCCTCACCTTCTGCCACACCGGGTGGACGCGGCAACAACATACGGGATTTGATCTCCGCCAGCATCGCCGCCATCACCAGATATTCCGCCACCAGCTCCAGTTGCAAACCCTTCATCTGTTCAATATACACCATGTACTGACGGGTGATTTCAGCCACTGGAATATCGAGGATTTCAAGGTTCTGACGCTTGATGAGATACAATAGCAAATCAAGTGGCCCCTCGAAAGTTTCAAGAAATACTTCAAGCGCATCGGGGGGAATATACAGGTCTCGCGGCAGTGTGTTGAACGCTTCGCCACGCACAAGGGCAAAAGGTGGGGCGGCGTCTTGCGGAGGCGCTGATTCTTCGCTATTTCCGTTAATCATGTTATCCATCTGATGGAAGATACCTGCCCATGTCCAACGCACCGTGAAACACACCTAAAATGTCATCCGTGGTGATGTAATCGTGTATATCCCGAAGCCAGCAGTGCGCTTTCTTATTCCATCTTATTTCTCCCATGTGCGAATTCGGCGCTCCATTTCTTCATTGGACACTATACTCCCACCCCGAGAATCAGAAAGCCCTCGATCAACTATCTTTTCAAAGGCCAATTCCCGCGTGATTTCTTCATATGTTGAATCTTCCGGTTGAGATTGTATAACCCCAGTCATTTTTTCTTTAGCGTTCGACATATCACACACCCGTTAATCAGCTAATGCCCGATCATGAAGAAAAATAATTCAACCCAATCACCTGACGCACTTCCGTCAGTGTCTCACGCGCCACGGCACGCGCAACTGCGGCACCTTCTAATACAATTTTGCGTACCACGTCTGGATTAGCCACAAACTCCGCCGCCCGTTCACGCATCGGCGCCTGTTCCGCCAGCACCGCATCAATCACCGGGCGTTTACATTCGATGCAGCCAATGCCTGCCGAACGGCAACCCTGCTGCACCCAGTGCTTCACTTCATCACTGGAATAAACCTCATGCAACTGCCACACAGGACATTTATCGGGATTGCCCGGATCGGTACGGCGCACGCGCGCCGGGTCAGTCGGCATGGTGCGTAGCTTACGTTCCACTGAGGCCGGGTCTTCGCGCAAGCCAATAGTGTTGCCATATGACTTTGACATTTTCTGACCATCCAGCCCCGGCATTTTTGAGGCAGGTGTCAGCAGCGCCTGCGGCTCAGGTAAAATTATCCTCCCTCCGCCTTCAAGATAACCCATCAACCGCTCACGGTCATTCAAGCTAAGGCTTTGCTCGACTTCAAGCAAGGTGCGTGCTCCCGCCAGAGCTTCGTGATCACCCTGTTCTTGATATTGTTTGCGTAACACATGATAAAGCTTGACATTTTTGCTGCCCATTTTTTTTGCGGCGGCTTCAGCGCGTTCCGCAAAGTCTTTCTCACGTCCGTAAAGGTGATTAAAGCGCCGGGCGATTTCACGCGTTAGCTCAATATGCGGCACCTGGTCTTCACCCACCGGCACCAGATTCGCTTTGTAAATCAGCACATCGGCGCTTTGCAGTAGCGGATAACCGAGGAAACCGTAAGTCGACAAATCTTTTTCGCGGAGCTTTTCCTGCTGATCTTTGTAAGTCGGCACGCGCTCCAACCAGCCCAGCGGCGTAATCATCGACAACAGCAAATGCAGTTCAGCGTGTTCCGGTACATGCGATTGTATAAACAGTGTGGCCGCAGCCGGATCCACCCCGGTTGCCAGCCAGTCAATCACCATATCCCATACACTGTTAGCGATGATGTCAGGATTTTCATATTCGGTCGTCAATGCATGCCAGTCGGCAACAAAGAAAAAGCATTGGTATTCGTGCTGCAGGCGTATCCAATTTTTCAATACGCCATGATAATGGCCCAAGTGCAGTTGACCGCTGGAGCGCATGCCCGACAGCACGCGTGGTTTTGGGTTGGCTATGGAGCTCAAAGATTTATCCTGAAATTATAAACCAATCATGGAATATAAACCCGTCTGGGCGATTTTCACAAAGGGTGTCATGATATAACCCAGCACGCCGCTGATCAGCAACCCCAGCAGAATAAAGAAACCGAAAGGCTCGATACGGTTATAGGCATTAGCCAGCCGTTCCGGCAAGAGTCCTGCCATCACCCTCCCACCGTCGAGTGGCGGCAATGGCAGCAGATTCAGCACCATCAACATCACGTTAATCGAAATACCGGCTGCCCCCATATACACCAGCGGACGCGCCAGCATGTCAAGTTGGCCCCCCAGCAACAGGCCCACCTTCATCAACAGCGCCCACAGAATCGCCATTAACAGATTAGCCACGGGGCCCGCGAGTGCCACTATGGCCATATCACGCTTGGGGTTACGCAGGTTTTCCCAGGCTACTGGTACCGGCTTGGCCCAGCCAAAAATAAAGCCGCCCATCATCAGCAATAGGCCGGGTACCAGCAAGGTGCCTATTGGATCAATGTGCTTGATCGGGTTAAGTGTTAAACGCCCCAGCATATAAGCCGTAGAGTCGCCAAAGCGACGAGCCACCCAGCCGTGAGCAACTTCATGTACAGTAATGGCAAACAAAACCGGCAGCGACCATACTGCGATAAGCTGCATTGTATTAAGATCATCCATTGATGCAGTATAACCCTATCAAAGTGGCAACCACTTAATTATCCCATAAAAGGCCGTACATCACCCTTTCCTTCTCTGGCAATGACCGCCACGCCTTTGACAAAATCCACCACGGTAGTTGGTAAATTGCCGCAATAGCCACCATCCACTATCACATCGACGTGATGCTGAAGCCGCTCATAGATCTGCTGTGGATCCGTCATCGGATCCTTTTCCTGGGGCAGGCTCAGGGTTGA
>JBKJTS010000209.1:0-5867 GCA_046590885.1 Gammaproteobacteria bacterium | reverse complement strand
GCCACCGCTGCCGCGCTTCTTGCAGTATTCAATTTCGCGGCAAATGACCAGCCACCCACATGCCCATGAGTGTCGATGCGCGCGCGCTCCACACTGTCAAGGCGGTATTGCCCGTCGTGCCCACCCAGCATATAGACATGATTATTCATGGCAAACGCCGCCGCGATAAAGCGCGGGATTTGCAGCGTGCTGGTTTCGATACGCCACGGCAGCAGAATGCCGTCGGCTTGTATCGAAGTCATCTCCACATCGCCATAGCTGATCTTCTGCGCGCTGCGCACGTGCCCCCCCAGTAAATAAATATGATTATTGAAAATCGCAGCGGAATGGATATAACGGTCGATGGTAGATGTTTCTTTTTCCAGTTGCCATACACCCAGTGAGCCATCGGACTGAATAGTGGCGCGCTCCACCGATTTCAGAAATACCCCGTTATAACCGCCAATCGCGTAAACCTGATCATTGTATTTCACGATTTTCAGGCCGCGCCGGGGCGTGGTCAGGTAATTATGCAGTTGCCACGGCCCCAGGCTGCCATCCGCATTGATCTTCGCGCGTTCCACCGAAGCGATCGGCTGATTGTCATCGCCACGTGGCCCCGTTGCGCCGCCTAGCACATAAAGATAATCATCCGTTCCCACTGCCGCGAGATAAAACCGGCCTTCAATGAGTGCCGAGGTAGTGCGCCACTCATCCAGCGTACCGTCTGGATTAATGCGCGCGTATTCCACTTCTTTCACGTAGTTATCATTATCGTCAATGCCGCCCAGCACATATAAATAGCCGTTCACCGCCACGGCGGCCAGCGCGCGTCGCGGATACTGAAAACTGCTGACTGGCGTCCACGCGAACATCTGCGTGGACGCACTCAGCGGTGTGGCGTCCGCAACGTGCAGCGTCCTGCTGTTAAGCAGCAAAAACGCCAGCACCGCCACCAACGTAACGCCAATGCCAGCAAGCACCATGGGAGTAGATTTATTCATAGGACGGAGATAATACCATCTGCTCTACGTCATGTAGATTTTCTTGCGGCGCGCACGTATAATTCACGCATGATCACATCCCTAATTTTCCGCCTTACACCCAAGCCTCTGTGGCGACTGCCCCTGTCAGTCCATCGCAGCATGTTGTCGCGCGTCTAGTTTTTATCCTGGATTAAAAATCACAACACTGGCTGCGGATCTTGCCGCAGTTATTGGTTGCCGCTATACCACAAGATCCGTACCGGGTTACATTAAGGAACATTTTGTGGGGCAGTTCGCAGCAGCAAACAACCAATACGCCTTGATCGGCGCACTCTACGCTTTTATCGCCGCCGTGGCCTTTTCCGGCAAGGCGATTCTGGTCAAGCTCGCCTATGTCTACTCCGTGGACGCCGTCACCCTGCTGGCATTGCGCATGCTGTTTGCGCTGCCGTTTTTCATTGTCATGGCCATCTGGGCGGCGCGGCGTGAAAGTGCGGTTGACATTACGCGGCGCGACTGGGGCAAGCTCGCTATTCTCGGTGTGTTGGGTTACTACCTGGCCAGCCTGCTGGACTTCCTTGGCCTGCTCTACATCTCCGCCAGCCTGGAGCGCCTGGTTGTATTCCTATATCCCACGCTGGTCGTGGTGTTGTCTGCTATATACTTCAGGCGGCGTATCACTGGCAGTGTCGTGGTGGCATTGTTGCTCAGCTATACCGGCATCGCACTGGTCTTTGCCCATGATGTGAATCTTGCCCAGAAAGACATCTTCCTCGGCGGCGCCTTGGTATTCGCCAGCATCCTGGTCTATACCATTTATCTGATTGGCAGTGGTGGAATCATCGCGCGCCTCGGCTCCGCGCGATTCACTGGCTATGCCATGACCATTTCTTGCGCCGTTGTGGGCGTGCATTTTACTGTGGTCAACCCTATAGCCGCCCTGATCCAGCCCAAGCAGGTATATGCCCTCGCTTTGGCGATGGCAATTTTTTCAACTGTTTTGCCAGCTTTGTTGCTGTCCGAGGGTATTCGCCGCATCGGCGTGGACAAAACTTCCATCATCGGTTCGATTGGCCCCGTCGCTACCTTGGCGCTTGCCTACCTGTTTTTAGGTGAGTCCATGTCAATCATGCAGGTGTTTGGTGCGGTACTGGTATTGACAGGCGTCCTGTTCGTCAGCCTGAGGAAAGGCATTTGAAGGACGGTTATTTTTATGCGTTCAGGAATCTTTGCTCGCTATCTCAGTTCACTGACTAGGGGGGCGTGCCATGACGGGATGCGCGCATGTCTGAAATTAACCGCTAAAAAGGCATCTTTTTCAGATAAAACTATGGTAGACTATTTGGCTTGGTGGAATATTTTGACAGAAACCCTTGGAGAAACATGGGGAATGGAGCTTGATTAAAGATTTCATGCTTGACACTTGAGCCGTGAGTCCATAAAATCTCCGATTCTTTGATGGGCCGCTTGCAAAGCATGGCTTATCGTTAGTAATTCTCGGGCGTACCAACCTTAATATATTCTTTGGTCGCTTTCGGCATCCTGCCTCTGGCGACACTTATGCATCCATGCGCGGCACGCTGCCGCATCAGGATGCAACAGAGGATGGCAGGTCGCTTGTTTTTTGTTTTTGCTGGAGTGAGTTAGTTAATGGCAACAGTTAATCAGTTAGTGCGTCAGCCGCGCGTACGGCAAAAAATGAAGACCAACGTCCCGGCGCTGGCCGAGTGCCCGCAGAAGCGCGGCGTATGTGTGCGTGTGTATACCACCACACCTAAAAAGCCTAATTCCGCAATGCGTAAAGTGGCTCGTGTGCGTTTGACTAATGGTATGGAAGTAACCACCTACATCGGTGGCGAAGGTCATAATCTGCAAGAGCACTCGGTCGTACTGATCCGTGGCGGTCGTGTTAAAGATCTGCCCGGCGTGCGATATCACACGGTGCGCGGCAGCCTTGACACCTCGGGTGTAAGTGCGCGTCGTCAGGGGCGTTCCAAATACGGTGCCAAGCGTCCCAAGAGCTGAGTCGGGCGTTCGGGTTGATTCTCGTCACTATCAAAAAATGAATTTAGGTTAAAACGATGTCAAGAAGAAGAGTTACTGCCAAGCGAGTCATTTTCCCGGATCCAAAGTACGGAAGCGAGTTACTTGCCAAATTTGTTAACGTCGTAATGAAAAGCGGCAAGAAGTCGATTGCCGAGCAGATCGTTTACGGCGCGCTGGAACAGATCACTAAAAAGGGTCGTGGCGATGCGCTTGAGGTGTTCAGTCAGGCGCTGGAAAACATCCGCCCGGTGGTTGAGGTTAAGTCCCGTCGCGTCGGTGGCGCCACCTATCAGGTGCCCGTCGAAGTTCGCCCCATGCGCCGTAGCGCATTGGCGATGCGCTGGTTGGTTGATGCCGCGCGTAACCGCAGCGAAAAAACCATGGGCTTGCGTCTGGCCGGTGAGTTAATGGATGCCTACGAAAGTCGTGGCACCGCCGTGAAGAAGCGTGAAGATACGCATCGTATGGCTGACGCCAACAAGGCCTTTGCCCATTATCGCTGGTAATCAGCACTGTAATTAAGCAAGTTTATCGCCCGTAAGGGCGCTCAATTTAAGTTGAAGGATTTTTGAGTCGTGGCACGTACAACCCCCATTGATCGTTATCGGAATATCGGCATTATGGCGCATATTGACGCCGGTAAGACGACGACCACTGAGCGCGTGTTGTATTACACCGGCGTGTCTCACAAAATTGGTGAGGTGCATGATGGTGCGGCCACTATGGACTGGATGGAGCAGCAGCAGGAGCGCGGCATTACTATTACTTCCGCTGCCACAACCTGCTACTGGTCCGGTATGGCCAAGCAGTTTCCTTCACACCGTATCAATATCATTGATACCCCCGGTCACGTTGATTTCACTATTGAAGTGGAGCGTTCGCTGCGGGTATTGGATGGCGCCTGTGCCCTGTTCTGTGCCGTAGGTGGCGTAGAGCCCCAGTCTGAAACTGTGTGGCGCCAGGCCAATAAATACCGTGTGCCACGCATTGCCTTTGTCAACAAGATGGATCGTGCCGGCGCCAACTTCCTGCGCGTTGTTGAGCAAATCAAGAAGCGTCTGGGCGCTAATCCGGTGCCAATCCAGCTGCCCATCGGCGCTGAAGAAAAATATGAAGGCGTTGTTGATCTTGTCAAGATGAAGGCCATCCATTGGGATGAGGCCACATTGGGCATGACTTTCGAGGAGCGGGAAATCCCTGCCAACATGCTTGCTGTCTGCCAGGAATGGCGCGACAAGATGATCGAGGCCGCTGCCGAAGCTGATGAAGGTTTGATGAACAAGTATCTGGAAGGCGAAGAGCTTTCTATTGAAGAGATCAAGCGTGGTCTCCGGGCCCGTTCGCTGAAAAACGAGATTGTTATAGTATTGTGCGGTTCGGCTTTTAAGAACAAGGGTGTTCAGGCAATGCTGGACGGGGTTATTGAATACCTGCCCGCACCGACTGATGTATTGCCTGTTAAAGGGATGCGCGACGATGCGGCCAGCACTGTGGTGGAACGTCACCCAAGAGATGAGGAACCATTTGCTGCGCTGGCATTCAAGATTGCGACTGACCCATTTGTTGGCACGCTCACCTTCTTTCGTGTTTATTCCGGCGTGTTGAATTCCGGTGATACGGTATACAACCCGATTAAAGACAGGAAAGAGCGTATTGGTCGTCTGTTACAGATGCATGCTAATCACCGTGACGAAATTAAAGAAGTGCGCGCAGGTGACATTGCCGCCGCCGTAGGATTGAAAGATGTCACCACGGGTGATACCCTCTCTGACCTGAAAAATGTTATAATTCTTGAGCGCATGATTTTCCCTGAGCCTGTTATCTCACAGGCACTCGAGCCCAAGACCAAGACTGACCAAGAGAAGATGGGTTTTGCGCTTTCCAAGCTGGCCGCTGAAGATCCGTCTTTCCGTGTACATACCGATGAAGAGTCCGGGCAGACAATTATTTCCGGCATGGGCGAGTTGCACCTGGAAATTATTGTTGACCGCATGAAGCGTGAGTTCAAGGTTGAGGCCAATGTGGGCGCACCACAGGTGGCTTACCGTGAAACCATCCGCAAGTCAGTCGAACAGGAAGGTAAGTTTGTTCGCCAGTCCGGTGGCCGTGGTCAATACGGGCATGTGTGGCTGCGCATCGCCCCCCGTGAGCCAGGGGCGGGTTACGAGTTTGTTAATGCGGTTGTGGGTGGTACTGTGCCGCGCGAATATGTTGGCGCGGTGGATAAGGGTATCCAGGAGCAGATGAAGAATGGCGTCATCGCCGGTTTCCCGGTAGTGGATGTCAGTGTGACTCTGTTTGATGGTTCATATCATGATGTTGACTCCAATGAAATGGCGTTCAAGATCGCAGGATCCATGGGCTTTAAAGAGGGTGCACGCAAAGCGGGTGCGGTGTTGTTGGAGCCAATCATGAAGGTTGAAGTTTCCACCCCGGAAGATTACATGGGTGATGTGATGGGCGATTTGAACCGTCGCCGTGGCGTTGTGCTGGGTATGGATGATGTTGCTGCCGGCAAAACGGTGAGCGCAGAAGTACCGTTATCGGAAATGTTTGGCTACGCCACTGATTTGCGATCCGCTACGCAAGGGCGTGCAACCTATTCGATGGAGTTTGGCAAGTATAGCGAAGTGCCTAACAGTATTGCTGAAGCAATTATTAAAAAAGCATCAGCTTAAGCCATCCTGAACCAGTCGTAAGATTGTCATAATTAATTAATTTTTTGTGAGGTAAAAGCCGTGTCCAAGGGAAAATTTGAGCGTACCAAGCCCCACATCAACGTGGGCACGATAGGTCACGTTGATCATGGCAAGACCACGCTGACGGCCGCCCTGACCAAAGTCATGGCCGGGCTTC
>JBKJTS010000089.1:0-26381 GCA_046590885.1 Gammaproteobacteria bacterium | reverse complement strand
ATCCCCTCTTTTTTGAAAGCTGCTTTGATGCGCTGATCGATGTCGGGACCTAAGCTTTGGGCCAATTTACGTGCTTCCATCATACCTTCATTCACAATGAGTGACATGTTGGTAATGCTTTTTTTACCAGTGGGACTTTGGTAGAAAGCCAGAACTTCCTTCAGTTCAGGATGAGTAAAATATTTGTTATAGCTGGCCAGTGATTTGTCCGTGAGACTGCCGGGGGCATTTACTTTTTCTTTAAAAAGTGCTGTGAGATCTTTATCAAGATTAGTATAAAAGCGGGATGGGATCTCAGGGCGCGCTTGCTTAAGACCGGTTGCCATGTTTTGGGTAATGGCACCCGCAATCTGCGCGGGAATGTTGTCATTGCCCGTAATTTCCATCAACTTGAGAATATCTGCTTTTTTGCTGCTGGTTAATTCGTCGGCGTGCGCAAATAGTGGTATTGCGACAAGCATTGAAATAGTCAGGATACGAGTCAACATAAGCGCCTCAATTTTTAGGGTGTATGGATATTTTGGATGCCTATAGAGACGACATCACAACAGGATAAGTGTGTTGTATGGAGAGCAAATTGTCAATAAACTCGATATTATAGCCCCTTCCACAGTACACTTGCTCCTCCTACATCACCCGTCTTCTGCAAGGAGTAAATGATATGTTGCAATCTCACAGTTATGGCTTTGGTAAAATTGTAAACATGAGTGTAGAACAGGCGGAAACGCGTGTTACAGAGACCCTTAAAGAGAAGGGTTTTGGTATTCTCACGCGCATTGATGTGGCGGCAACGCTGAAACAAAAACTTGGCGTGGAAATGCCACCCTATGTGATTCTGGGGGCATGCAATCCACCTTTGGCGCATCAGGTGATTACTACGGAACCTGAGGTGGGGTTGTTGTTGCCATGTAATGTCATCGTTTATCAGGATGCTAACCAACAAGTGCATATTTCGGCGATGGATCCTGAGCCGATAATGAGCATGATTGATAATGCTCACGTCGCGCCTATTGCACGTAAGGTGCGCGCTTTACTGCAAGCGGCGCTGGAGGCGGTATGATCCTGTAACTTGCACAGTGTGGCTTCCGCCGCGCAACGGCGGAAGATGCCGTTTTTGAGATTAACTTATTGCTGAAAAAGTATCCCTGTGAGGCAAGTTACGTAAAATTGGGCTTTCAACAGCCTGCCCAGCCTGCAGGATATTGTAAATTCAAGTATATTAGGGTATTGAATGAGCCGAATAGGCTCTGAGCAGGCATGATTTTTGCCTTTCCCTATTTTCAGATTTGAAAAATGGCATTAGTGGTCTCGGGTTTCTAAAATCCAGCTTAAGGAATAACTCAGCGTGTTTGAAATTATTAAGGCGGGCGGATGGGTGATGGTGCCCATTCTACTTTGCTCGGTGGTTGCGGTAGCTATTATCGGCGAGCGGTTGTGGGCATTACAGCGGAAGAAAGTATGCCCGCAACATTTGGTGCCGCAAGTCTGGCAATGGGTCAAGAATAATCAGCTGGAGGGTGTGCATATCGCAGGCCTGATGAAGGATTCGCCGTTAGGGCGAGTACTTGCAGCGGGTCTTATTAATCGTAATCACGACCGTGCCGTCATGAAAGAAAGCATTGAAGATGTTGGTCGGCATGTGGTGCTTGATCTGGAGCGCTACCTGAATACACTGGGCACGATTGCAGCGGTGTCACCATTGTTAGGTCTATTAGGCACGGTGACGGGTATCATTCGTTCATTCAATGTGATTTCCGGCGCGCAAGGCATGGGTAGCCCGGCCTTGCTGGCGGGAGGCATTTCTGAGGCGTTGATCACCACAGCGGCCGGTATGATAGTGGCTATCCCCAGCCTGATTTGTTATCGCTATTTCCGTGGCCGTGTCGATGAGCTGGTGGTTTATATGGAGCAAGAGGCGCTTAAGCTGGTTGAGATGCTGCATGGCGACCGCGATCGTACACGCAATGTGGATTTATCTGGGCGTGACGCGAATCTATTAGTCCCAGGAACAAGACGCGCGTGAAATTTCGCAGCAAACATCGGGAAGAGCTTGAGCTTAGTCTGACACCCCTGGTTGATGTAGTGTTGTTGCTGGTGGTATTTTTCATGTTATCAACAACTTTTAATAAAGAATCGGCAATTACCGTTGACTTGCCGGAGGCTTCGCCGGAGGTGCGCGATACACAGAAAAAAATATTGGAAATCACCATTGATGTACGAGGTGATTTTTATATCAATCAAGAGCGGGTGGTGAATACCCAGATTGAAACCCTGAAGCGCGCACTGGGTGCGGCAGCTGGGGAATCGCGCGACATGCCATTACTGATTAGTGCCGATGCCAAGACGCCGCACCAGGCCGTAGTGACAGCGATGGATGCAGCAGGGCAACTGGGTTTTGTACATTTGTCACTGGCTACCAAGCGTACCAAGGCGGCACGTTAACATGAATGCTGATTTAGCTGATCCAAACGGCAAACCCCCTGATTTAAATGGGCAATACCCTGAAAAAAGCGCCGCGATGGTTTACCGTCGCCTGTTGAAATACGCAGTGCCGTACTGGAAACGCTTTTCGGTGGCAGTAATTGCCATGGTGTTTTTTGCCGCCACCGATACTGGTTTTGCGGCGCTGATGCAACCCATGCTCGATGGCAGTTTCGTCAAGAAAGATCCCGCCACCATCGCTCTGATTCCCCTGATGATCATCGGCCTCTTTCTGGTGCGCGGCGTAGCTGGTTTTCTGTCGTCTTATGGTATGGCCTGGGTTGGCAGACAGATTATTAATGACATGCGCCGCCAAATGTTTAATCATCTGTTGCGCTTGCCCGCGCCCTTTTACGACAGTAATCCATCCGGGCAATTGATTTCAAAATTGATCTACGATGTAGAGCAGGTTTCACAAGCCTCTACCAATTCTGTCACCATTATTATCCGCGATACCCTGACCATTATTGGTCTGTTGTCCTGGATGTTTTATCTTAACTGGAAGCTGGCGTTGATCTTTCTGGTGATCGGGCCATTTATTGCAGTTCTGATGATCTATGTAAACAAGCGTTTTCGCCGGATTAGTGCCAGTATCCAGAATAGTATGGGCGGTGTCACGCAAGCGGCTGAAGATGCCATTCAAGGACAGCGTGTTATCAAGATTTTTGGTGGTCAGAAATATGAAGCTGATCATTTTGAGGAAATCAACGAAGCCAATCGTCGGCAAAATATGAAAATGACCGCCACGCGTGAAGCAAGCGTGCCATTTATTCAATTTCTTGCAGCCTGCGCTCTGGCTGGCATCGTTTTCCTGGCAACGCTTGATTCGATGCTGGCAACCATTACTGTGGGCACGTTTATGTCATTTATTGTGGCGCTGATGATGTTATTGGCCCCCATCAAACGTCTCACGACCGTACACTCCTCTATTCAACGGGGCATTGTTGCTTCTGAAAGCATTTTTGAATTGCTGGATCGGGATCTTGAAAAAGACACCGGCACAGTACACATGCTGCGTGCGCGGGGTATTGTCGAATACAACAATGTTTCATTTACCTACGATGCTTCAAAGGGCAGGGTACTGGAGAATATCAACTTCAAGGCCGAGCCTGGCCAAACCATTGCATTCGTGGGGCGTTCCGGTAGCGGTAAGTCTACCCTGGTAAGTTTGTTGCCGCGTTTTTATGATGTGCAGATGGGTAGTGTAATTATTGATGGACACGATATTCGTGAAATTGTCTTGGATGATTTGCGTGATCAGGTGGCGTTGGTCGGACAGGATGTGACACTGTTTAATGACACGATTGCCAATAATATTGCCTATGGATCGTTGCACAAAGTCACGCAGGATGACATTGTACGTGCGGCCGAATCAGCTCATGCCATGGAATTTATTCGCCAGTTACCTCAAGGTTTGCAGACCATGATTGGTGAAAAGGGCGTGTTATTGTCAGGCGGGCAGCGCCAGCGTTTGGCTATTGCCCGCGCCTTGCTGAAAGATGCGCCGATTTTGATTTTAGATGAAGCCACAGCGTCATTAGATACCGAATCAGAGCGGTATATTCAGGCAGCATTAATTAAATTAGTGCGCAATCGCACCACGCTGGTGATTGCACATCGTTTGTCTACCATTGAGCGCGCCGATATGATTATTGTGTTGCATCAAGGGAGGATTGTTGAACAGGGCAAGCATACTGAGTTGCTGGCGCGCGGTGGTCATTATGCCAGTTTGCATCGCATGCAGTTTGCGTCGCCTGAGCCAGTGTCTTTATGTGAAAATGCAGTGTGAAGCAGGCATGCGGCGGCTAGATTATTATTGGTATCACAAACCTCCGCTGGTGATGTTGCTGGTTCCCTTGTCGTGGTTATTTTGCATAGTGGGCATGCTGCGGCGTAAAGCCTATCAGTCGCAACTGTTAAAAGTTACCCGATTGCCTGTGCCAGTGATTATCGTGGGCAATATTAGCGTAGGCGGCACGGGTAAAACGCCTCTGGTAGTGTGGCTGGTAAATTTTCTGAAACAGGCGGGTTATAAGCCCGCTATTATCAGCCGTGGTTATGGTGGAAGAGAGAGGGGTGGGGCGCAGCGTGTAACATCAGACAGCGATGCTGCATCAGTAGGCGATGAAGCAGTGCTGCTGGTACGGCGCTGTCATTGTCCAATGTCGGTGGCTCCCAATCGTGTTGCAGCTGCGCAACTGGTACTGGAAAACACGGGCTGCGACATCATTGTTTGTGACGATGGCCTGCAACACTACGCATTAGCGCGGGACATCGAAATTGCCGTGATTGACGGGGTGCGGCGCTTTGGTAATGGATACTGTCTGCCTGCTGGGCCATTACGTGAGCCGCCAAGCCGGCTGGACAGCGTAGATTTTGTAGTAGTGAATGGCGAGGCTGCCAAAGTTGGTGAAATTATAAGGCAGACGCAATTTTCCATGCGCCTTCATCCTGGGGCGTTGCGACAGGTAAGTGATGATAATAAAATGTGCGATCTTAGCGTATTTCATGGACAGGTTGTGCATGCGGTGGCAGGTATCGGCCATCCCGCGCGGTTTTTTCAGCATTTGAAAGAATCAGGGATAAAGGTTATAGAGCATGCTTTTCCTGATCATCACCCATTTACAGCGCAGGACTTACAGTTTGGCGTAAATGCCAGCGTAATAATGACAGAAAAAGATGCGGTGAAATGCCGCGATTTTGCCGGTGAAAATCATTGGTATATGCCCGTTGATGCACAATTGAATCCCGAGTTTGGCGAACGCCTCCTGAAGCAATTAAAAATGAGGAAGTAAGCAATGGATAAAAAATTACTCGATATTCTGGTGTGCCCGTTATGCAAAGGGCCATTAGTTTACAAAAAAGCACAAAGCGAATTGATTTGCAAACCAGACCGTCTGGCTTATCCCATTCGTGATGAAATACCCGTGATGCTCGAAGAAGAAGCGCGTCATGTCGGTGCAGATGAAGAAATCCAGGAACGAAGTCTAAAGTGATGTTTTGCGTCGTCATTCCAGCGCGTTATGCCTCAACTCGTTTGCCTGGCAAGCCGCTGCGGGACATTGCGGGTAAGCCGATGATTCAGCATGTCTATGAACGTGCTGTGCAGAGTGGTGCAACAGAAGTGGTGATTGCCACCGATGATGAGCGCATCCGTCAAGTAGGCGCTGATTTTGGTGCGCTGGTGTGCATGACGTCCGCGCATCATCCCACTGGCACTGATCGTCTCGCTGAAGTGGCACGATTGCGCGGCTATACCAGCCAACACATAATTGTTAATCTGCAAGGCGACGAACCACTTATGCCGCCCGCACTGATTCGCCAGGTTGCTGAAAATCTGCAATCCCACCCGCAAGCCAGCGCGGCTACGTTATGCGAGCGCATCACCTCATTCGCTGAATTGTTTGATCCACACCTGGTGAAGGTGGTTATGGACAAACAGGGCTACGCGCTGTATTTCAGCCGTGCTGCGATACCGTGGGACCGTGATGCTTTTACGCACTCAACGGGTACACAACCCACTGTATTGCCCGCGCGGTCTGAGCATTATCGGCATATCGGTTTATATGCGTATCGTGCGGAATTTTTGCAGGAGTATGTGCAATGGCCGCCTTGCACGATTGAGCAAACTGAATCATTGGAACAATTGCGCATATTATGGCATGGACACATACTACACGTTGCAGAGGCGTTGGAAAATCCTGGTATTGGGGTTGATACAGCAGAGGATTTGGTGCGAGTGCAGGAGATTCTGCAGCGCTAGCGCTTGCACCAACAAAGACAGGGATTATGCTTAAAAAATTATGGCGGCTATTGTGCTTCAGAAAAGAAGTCCCAGAAAATCTTGCAGGCTTAAATAATAAACGTGCTTTGGAGCAGAAAATGGTACGGGTTCTTTTTATCTGTATGGGCAATATCTGCCGTTCTCCTACTGCAGAAGGTGTGTTTCAAGCGCTGTTGAAGCAGCACGCCCTCGAAGAGCTGGTGGGTGTTGATTCAGCGGGTACGCATGCCTATCACATTGGGCATGGCCCCGATCGACGTTCCCAGGCGGCGGCATTGCGCCGGGGTGTGGATATCAGCGCACAATGTGCGCGCCGTGTTGAGGCGGCTGATTTTGCAATGTTTGATTATGTGCTGGCAATGGACGAAGAAAACATGGCAGCTTTACGCGAAATTTGTCCGCCCGAATACCGGGACAGAGTGCAGCTTTTTCTCGAATTCGCGCCACATTTAAATGTGCTGGAAGTGCCGGATCCTTATTATGGAGGATTAAACGGTTTTGAGCGTGTGCTGGATTTAATCGAGGCCGCCGCGCAGGGGCTGGTGGATGACATCAAGCGTAAACACTTTTCTCTCTGACCAATATCGGCGTATGCGGTTCACCATCGTAATAAACCCGTAGCGTGGGCACGGAAGACGTGCCCACGCTACGGGAGTTTTACTCATCTTTTGACGAATCCTTAACACTTCCTTTTGCGACATTATCGTTTTCAGTGTTTGCGGGTCGTGGCGCAACTGGCAGATTGCCTGCAACTTGAGCCCCGTCTGCATCACGTTGTATCAGTGAGGGTTCAACGGACGCCGAGTCAGCACGCGGTCGATAAGGATTGCTGCGGGGTGGGTATGGAGGCAAGCCACCTCCGGGCTTTTCTATGCCGGACCCTGTGCTGGTGTTTTCATTGCTGGCAGCATGGGTACGGGGTTCGCGGGGCGGTGTTAACGACGCACTGGAACTCCCACTCGCATTTTCAGCCGCCGTGCTGGGCAAGGATGCACGAGCGTCGTCAAAAGATCGCTCCAACCCATCCGGTATTCGTGCTACTCGTCCATCCGTGGATAGCGCGGGATGCAGAGAGTCACCGCTCTCCGGGGTGGGCGCAATGGTTGGCATAGCTGTGGCAGTACTGGAATGAGAGATGACCACTGGTTCTGAATAATGCTCGTCCTCATGTGCGTCGGCATCCATAGTGCTGCTGGAGACGTCAGAGGATTCTTCTGGTTTGGTATCATTGGCAGGGCCGCGTCCATCTTTACGACGGCGCCGACCGCCGCGCCGACCGCGTCGACCACCGGGTCGTGTGCCGGCAGGTCGGGGTGTAAAACCAGTGTCTTCAGGCTGTACTGGGGCTATGTCATCAGTATTAGCGGGAGTTGCTTCTGCTGGGCTGGTTTCACCTATGAGAACAATATTTGCCGGGCGGGCCTGGGCAATGGGTTGGGGAGGGTTGGGCAGGCGTGACTGTTCCTCTTCCGCCTCAGCTGGACGTGCAAGTGTCGCGGAAGGCAGGACGCTGGAAGCAATCTCAACAGCGGGAGGTGGTAGCATCATTCTGTCAGAAGCTGCCCCTGAAGGCGGAGCGCCGGTTGATGCCTTTATGGCTGGAATCGTTTCATTTGCCTGAGGTGCTGCCGCTTCGGCAGAAGATTGCTGTGCCCGCTTGCGGTCTTCACCTGGAGTGCGTGGCCGATTGCGCGGGTTGTCACGCCGTGGTTTGGTTTGCCCCTGTCCCGGGTTCTGGCCTTGCGCCTGTGTTTGATTATTAGGGTTAGCTTGGGTGCGTGACTGCTGCTCACCACGGGGTGGCCGTGAAGATTGTTTCTTTTGCGGCTCTGCCCTGCGACGTGGTGCTACAGTTGCGGAGTCGGCGCTGGTTTGGGTGTTCGACGCTGTTGTGGTCTGGTTACCCCCAAACAAATTCGTCCACAACCGTTTGATAAAACCACCTTCAGATGCTTTAGACTGCGTATCTGTGTCTGTTGCAGACCCTGACTGGGCTGACATGGGCGCGGGTGTAGAAGGCATAACGCCTTTTACAGCAGGCTCTTCCGCGATGATTTTTCTGGCAGTGGTATCCTGCTCCGTTATAGCTGCAGGCAGACTCATCAGTTGATAACTTGCGGGCGCGGCGCCATCGCGTGACATTTCTTCGACCTCATCGGCGCGCAGGCGTTTAACTTCATAATGCGGCGTGACAAAAGCCGGATTTGGAATCAGCATCACACGGGTGCCGTGGCGTGCCTCGGCCATACTGATAACGCTGCGTTTTTCATTCAGCAAAAAGCTGGCAACATCTACTGGCACTTGTACGATCACTTGTGCAGTACGGTCTTTGGAGCCTTCTTCTTCGATCAGGCGCAAAATCGAGAGTGCTAATGATTCTACAGTACGGATATGGCCATGACCCTCACATCGGGGACATACCACCTCGCTGAATTCCCCCAGCGACGGGCGCAGGCGTTGGCGCGACATTTCCAGTAAGCCGAAGCGTGAAATGCGGCCGATCTGCACGCGGGCGCGATCCATTTTCAGCGCGTCCTTCATGCGATTTTCCACCTCACGCTGATTGCGTGCCGGAGTCATATCAATGAAATCGATCACCACCAGGCCCCCGAGGTCCCGCAGCCTTAACTGTCGGGCAATTTCATCGGCTGCTTCGAGGTTGGTGTTCAGTGCTGTTTCTTCAATATCACTGCCTTTAGTGGCGCGGCCCGAGTTAATATCGATGGCGACCATGGCTTCCGTGTGATCAATAACAATGGCACCTCCGGAGGGCAGGCGCACTTCGTGCTGAAATGCGGTTTCAATCTGGCTTTCAATCTGATAACGTGAAAACAATGGCACATTATCTTGGTAAAGTTTGATCTTATTCAAGTTCTGCGGCATTACCTGCTGCATGAAATCGCGGCCCTGCTGATACACCGCCGGATCGTCAATCAGAATTTCGCCAATATCCTGGCGAAAATAATCACGAATAGCGCGGATAATAATGTTGCTTTCCTGGTAGATAAGGAAGGGCGCGGCCTGTTGGCGCGACGCTTCTTCAATGGCAGTCCACAAGCGCAACAGATAGTCTAAGTCCCATTGCAATTCTTCGCCGCTTTTGCCTACCCCGGCGGTACGCACGATTAAACCCATGGTGTCGGGAATGGCCAGGTCAGCCATAATATCGCGCAATTCGCTGCGGTCTTCGCCCTCAATGCGGCGTGATACGCCACCCGCACGCGGGTTGTTAGGCATCAATACCAGATAACGTCCGGCCAAGCTGATAAACGTGGTCAGCGCGGCGCCTTTATTGCCGCGTTCTTCCTTGTCGATCTGCACCATTACTTCCTGACCTTCACGCAACACTTCTTTAATGTTGACGCGGCCACCTTCGGCAGTGCGGGAGAAGTAGCTGGGAGAGATTTCTTTTAGTGGTAAAAAGCCATGGCGCTCGGAGCCGTACTCAACAAATGCAGCTTCCAGGCTGGGTTCAATACGGGTAATTTTGCCTTTATAAATATTAGATTTTTTCTGCTCCCTTGAAGGAGTTTCAATATCTAAATCGTAAAGCTTTTGCCCATCTACCATTGCTACTCGCAACTCTTCTGATTGCGTAGCGTTTATTAACATTCTTTTCATGTGTGGTTATATCTCGCATGCTCAACCACAGGGTACGGTATGGAGTGAACTGAGCCAGGCTGAGATGGGGCGACGCGGACGGATGAAGCGCATTGATGAGATATACAATGGCCAGATTAGCGAGAAAAGTATTCCGATTGATATTTGCGTTTGCATTATCTTTATAAAGGTAGGCACAAGCACGCCACACCCAGATAGCAATATGGAAGCAAAAAACCTATATCAGGTTTTTTGTTGCAAAATCAACATATGACGCGGTTGATGTATACCACTTGACCTTATTAATTATTACTATAAATTATGATTCATAGTGTCAAATGGTTTCAACCCTGCCGTCACACAATCTCACCCTTTACCGGGCGCAGATTTGTGCTTGAGAATTACTTTAATTACGCAATGGCGTATATCAATCATTTACGCATCAACTCGACAGCGACTCGCCTGAAAATCAGCGCGGCTCGATCTGGGGAGCCTGTAGAAACTTGCTAGAGCTGTCTGCGCGGCCCGGATAACATTGCGCGGTTAACCATGGGTTAATTTCGCATTTATCTGCCCGCCGGATATTTCGGCAGACTGCCACCCATCGAAGGGAGTGTCTGCCTCTTAATGGTAGGGGCGCCGCGTTCTCGCCAGATTAAATCTCTACAAAGCATCCCGTCACTGCATGTCGTGGTGTGGGAGCATATTTTTTACCGCTCATTTAAAGGGTCGAGCGATTTTAAACCCATTTTGAAGACCTGATATTCTGGTTTTAGCGGTCTTCGTTGCTTTTAATAATGATGAAGCCCTTCTGTGAAGCGCAAAATCTGTAAAAGCAATGCCAGGCGCCTTTTCAGGCTTAACAGTTTGTCGCCGGTTATCAACCTAAGGTTATTCAAAATTTAAGACGCCTCTAAGCAATCTTAAAGTCTTCCAGCGCCAAGGCATCGGAGAGTATAATGAAAAACCGGGTAACCTGCTGCTTTTAGCTGAAAAACCTCATGGAGAGATTTTCAGCACCTGTTACCAGCACCCCCAGTTAAGGGAGTACGCATATCACAATCATACTATAACATGTTTATAAAGAGCATCAATATCTATTGGTAAACTGTTATTATTGTGACTCTATGACGACACTACCACAGCCTAAAGCCGCACAGCCCAAAACTTCCCCCGCACCGCGCATTCTTGAAGTCGATGCTTCTCACGAAGGTCAGCGGATAGACAACTTTTTGATGACGTCCCTCAAGGGTGTCCCCAGAAGTCATATTTATCGCGTGCTTCGCACCGGTGAAGTCCGAGTCAACAAAGGCCGCATTAAACCCACTTATCGTGTCCAGGAAGGGGATTTAGTGCGTATCCCCCCCATTCATACCGCCGAGCCTGGCGCGGCGCCGAATCCCGGTGTGCGTGTTCTCGAGCTGATCTCCCGGAGCATTATCTATGAAGATAAAGGTTTGATTGTTTTAAATAAACCATCTGGGATTGCAGTGCATGGGGGCAGTGGATTAAGTTATGGGGTAATTGAGGCGCTACGTATTGCGCGACCAGATGCGCCTAATCTGGAGCTGGTGCATCGCCTCGACCGGGAAACATCAGGGTGTTTGATGATTGCTAAAAAGCGTAGCGTACTACGTGGGCTGCATGACCTCCTGCGGGGTGATCGGGAGGATAGTGGCGGCGTAAACAAGCGTTATCTGGCGTTGGTGCAAGGGTGCTGGGAAGGAGGGCGGAAAACGGTTGATGCCAGCCTACTCAAGAATCAGCTGAGCTCGGGCGAGCGCATTGTACGCGTGGCTGATACGGGTAAGGCGTCCACCAGCCTGTTTCAGCCGCAGGCAATTTATGCTCAAGCGAGCCTGGTGGAGGTGCAGCCCCTGACAGGCCGTACTCATCAGATTCGGGTGCATGCGGCACACATTGATCGACCGATTGCCGGGGACGATAAATATGGCAATGAAGATTTTAACCGGCATATGGCGACGCTGGGTTTGAAACGGCTGTTTCTGCATGCGCATTCACTGTCGTTTGAATTGCCGGATACCGGGCAAAAGATCAGCGTTAGTGCACCCTTGGATGATGAATTGAAAGCGGTATTGCAACGCGTGGCGCAACACTCCCCATGAGTATGCCCTTTAAATTACTGGTATTTGACTGGGACGGAACCTTGATGGATTCTGAGGCACGGATTGTGACCAGTTTTAATGCCGCAATGGTGGATATGAGCAGGGCGCCGTTGTCCGATGCAGTGGTGCGAGATATCATTGGTTTGGCTTTGCCGCAGGCGATACAGCAGCTGGTGCCAGATGCCGACAGTGCTTTGCAACGGCAATTGATAGACCGTTATCGTTATCACTATTTGTATGCGAGCCAGATTCCTACACAATTATTTCCCGGCGCAGTCGCTACTTTAAGTGATCTGCGCCAGCAAGATTATATGCTGGCTGTTGCCACAGGCAAGGGTCGGCGGGGGTTGGATGCGGTGTTAACGGAAACAGGGTGTACAGATTTTTTTCATGCCACCCGATGTGCCGATGAAACTTTTTCTAAACCCCACCCTCGCATGTTGCTGGAAATCATGGATGAACTGGGGGTTAATGCCAAGGAGACCCTGATGATTGGTGATACTGAGTATGATATGAATATGGCGCAGAATGCGGGCACTGCAGCGCTGGCGGTAAGTTACGGCGTACACGCGCCGCAGCGTTTGCTACAATGTGGCGCACTGGCGTGTGTTGATAGCATTGATGGAATAAGAGGGTGGCTGGGTGAATATGCAACCACAACCCAAAGATTTTTATAAAGTAAAGGATACATGTGAATGTCAGACAATAATCAAGAGCCGCCAATCATGGATCCTGTTAAACCAGAAGACAAATGGACAACCACTCAGCCTTCACAGGCGCACGAAGCTGCCACCGGCAAGAATAGCGGAAGCACGAAAAATGGCCCCGAATGGGAACGTGACGTTCTTAGAAAACTAGCATTTTCTGCAGTGGATGAACAACGGCGTGCACGCCGCTGGAGCATTTTCTTCAAGGGGTTGATGTTCATTTATTTATTTACGCTACTGTATCTTTATCTGCCTAAATCAGAGCACGGAGGATTAGGTGGAGCCAACAAGCATACGGCAGTAGTAGAGATAAATGGCGCAATTGCGGCTGATTCTGAAGCGAATGCTGACAGTGTTATTACAGGGCTGCGGGATGCATTTGGCGACGCTAATACCGCTGGTGTAATCATCCGTATTAATAGTCCGGGTGGTAGCCCGGTGCAGGCGGGATATATTAACGATGAAATCAAACGTCTGCGGGGCCTGCATCCGGACATTCCCCTGTATGCGGTGATTACCGATATTTGTGCGTCGGGGGGATATTACATTGCGGCGGCGGCTGACAAAATTTATGCTGACAAGGCCAGTCTGGTAGGTTCCATCGGCGTGATCATGGATGGCTTTGGTTTTGTAGATACCATGAAGAAGCTCGGAGTAGAACGCCGGTTGTTGACGGCAGGTGATCACAAGGGTTTTCTTGACCCGTTCTCTCCTGAAAAACCTGAGGAAAAAGCCCACGTTAAATCATTGCTGGATAATATCCATCAACAGTTTATTGCAACGGTAAAAAATGGGCGCGGTGATCGGTTGAAAGAAGATAAAAACCTCTTTAGTGGTTATATATGGACCGGGGAACAAAGCCTGCAACTGGGGCTGGTCGATGCCTTGGGCAGCAGCAGTTATGTGGCGCGTGAAGTTATCGGCGCTGAAGACATTGTTGATTTCAGCCAGCAGCCACCGTTGTTTCAGCGGTTTGCAGATCGCCTGGGTTTGGCGATGGCTAAAGCGGTATCATCAGTATCGACGACAAGTTTAAAAAACGCGCAGGATTTAGCTGGCAGTATTAAATAACAACGATGGTTCTATGTGATTGGTAGCAGGCAATGTCAGGCAACACATTCGGAAAATTGTTTACTGTCACCTCGTTTGGGGAAAGCCACGGCGCGGCGATAGGTTGCATCGTTGATGGTTGCCCGCCTGGCATGGCATTGAGCGAAGAAGATTTGCAGGGTGATCTGGATCGGCGCAAGCCCGGTACATCGCGCCATACTACGCAACGCCGTGAAGATGATTGTGTGAAAATCCTGTCGGGGATATTTGAAGGCCGTACCACCGGTGCTCCGATTGGTCTGGTGATAAATAATACGGATCAGCGCTCCAAAGATTACGACAAGATTAAAGATCAGTTTCGTCCCGGCCATGCGGACTATACCTATCAGCAGAAATACGGTTTTCGTGATTACCGCGGGGGAGGACGTTCCTCGGCGCGTGAAACCGCCATGCGTGTAGCGGCAGGGGGCATCGCTAAAAAATATTTGGCCGAACGTTATGGCATTGTTATACGCGGCTATTTATCACAACTCGGCCCGATCAAGGCTGAAGCGTTTGACTGGAATGAGGTAAACAACAACCCGTTTTTTTGCCCCGATGTTGCCAAGGTGCCAGAAATGGAAGCCTACATGGATGCTTTGCGCAAAGAGGGCAATTCCATTGGCGCGCGCATCAATGTCGTCGCCAGTGGCATGCCTACAGGGTGGGGCGAACCGATTTTTGACCGTTTGGATGCCGATATCGCTCACGCCTTGATGAGCATTAACGCCGTCAAGGGTGTAGAAATCGGTGCTGGATTTGCCAGCATTGAGCAGAAGGGCACCCAGCACCGTGATGAAATCACACCGCAAGGTTTTTTGAGTAATAATGCCGGCGGCATTCTGGGGGGCATTTCTTCGGGACAGGATATTATCGCCAGCATCGCGCTCAAGCCTACCTCCAGCATTCGCCTGCCAGGCCGCAGTGTTAATGTGCGCGGCGAGGCAGAAGAGGTAGTCACCCACGGGCGTCACGACCCGTGCGTTGGCATCCGGGCCACCCCCATTGCTGAAGCGATGCTGGCGATCGTGTTGATGGATCACATGCTGCGTCACCGGGCACAGAATTGTGATGTGGTGTCGGTAACCCCGGTTATTCCTGCAACCGTAAACACGGTTCGATAAACTTCTCCTTACGTGTCATTTCGACCGAAAGCGAATGCCATGGATGGCAGTCGTCTTCGGTCGAAATGACAATATATCAACATATCAATTTGTGATTTCTTTATGCCCTACTGGCGCTTATCGGCGTTTTATTTAATCTTCTTTTCATCGCTTGGTACTATGCTGCCCTATTGGGGCTTGTATCTCGAATCGCTGGGTTTCAAGCCCGCACAGATTGGTGAATTGATGGCGCTGATCATGGCCACCAAAATTATCTCACCGAATGTATGGGGCTGGATTGCCGATCACACTGGTAAGCCGATGGCGATAGTGCGGCTGGGTTCGCTGGCGGCCGCAGTGGCGTTCAGCGGCACATTATTTGGTCACAGTTTTCTGTGGCTGGCAGGGGTGATGACGGTGTTCAGCTTTTTCTGGAATGCGTCCTTGCCGCAATTTGAAGCCACCACGTTCAGCCATCTGGGCAATCAAGTGCATCGTTACAGCTCCATTCGCCTGTGGGGATCTATTGGTTTTATTTTGGCGGTGACCGCCCTCGGCCCCCTTTTTGAGTCGGTGGGCATCGGCGCATTGCCCGCTATTTTGCTGGCATTGATGACGGGCATCTGGCTCATGAGCTTGCTGGTGCCCGAGCGTGAATTATCGGTCGTTTCCAGTCATTTGCCATTGCGTGACGTGTTACGTCGCCCAGAAGTGGTAGGCCTGTTGGTCGTATGTTTCCTGATGCAAGCCAGCCACGGCCCGTATTACACGTTTTACTCGATTTACTTAGAAGACCACGGGTATTCCCGAACACTCATCGGCTGGCTGTGGGCGCTGGGCGTGATCGCTGAAGTGCTGGTATTTATGCTCATGCACCGCCTGGTGCCCCACTTTGGCCTGCGCAACATCTTTCTTGCCAGCCTGTTATGTGCGGCTCTGCGCTGGGCGCTTATCGGGCTGTATGTAGATAATCTGTCCATCATGATTTTCGCCCAAATACTTCACGCTGCCAGTTTTGGTGTCTACCATGCTGTTTCAATTCAATTAATCCACCAGTATTTTACCGGGCGTAATCAGGGGCGCGGCCAGGCACTCTATAGTAGTCTCAGCTTTGGTGCAGGCGGCGCAGTGGGCAGTCTTTACAGTGGCTATATGTGGGGCAGTGCCGGGCCACTGGCCACGTATTTCCTGGCGGCGATTATTGGAGTTGCCGCTTTTTTAGTGGCATGGCGTTCGGTTCGTATTGAGTCTTGAATGCGGCGCGGCACCTCCTGAATTTTAAGGTTTTTAGGAGGTAACAACACAACATTTTAGTTATAGAGCCCCTGATGTGCCCCCGGCTGATGGGTTAAAATCATCAAAAAAATTGACGTGGTAGACTATAATAAGTATTATTGCTGGCTTCGTAGCGCAGGTGTGATTTGTTGGATGTTTGCGGTGCGATGGATCTAAATTCGGGGTATAGCGCAGCCTGGTAGCGCGCCTGCTTTGGGAGCAGGATGTCGAGAGTTCGAATCCCTCTACCCCGACCATTTTTTTGTAATTCAGTAGCTTAGTTAGTCTTTTGCCCACTATCCTGGGGATGGCAACAGACGTTTACTGTGAGCGTGGAAGAGTTCGATAGGCTCTAATATCTTTGCCGTAAGCCTCGATGGCTGTTTTTAGGGTTATACTGCCCGCTTTGGCTTATAGCGCCCGTAGCTCATCCGGATAGAGCATCGGCCTTCTAAGCCGAGGGTAGCAGGTTCGAGTCCTGCCGGGCGCGCCAGTATTGAACATTGCTCGATGCGTGCATCTGCACGGGCAGCAAATTTATGGTGGCCGTAGCTCAGTTGGTAGAGTCCCGGATTGTGATTCCGGTTGTCGTGGGTTCGAGCCCCATCGGTCACCCCATTTTCTTCCTATACGGCGAGAAAGTTTTACCCATCCCTGTTTGGGCCGTTAGCTCAGTTGGTAGAGCTGCTGACTCTTAATCAGTAGGTCGCAGGTTCGAATCCCGCACGGCCCACCATTCAAATCAATTAGTTACATAAATATTCAGATAGTAAGTTTCTCCCGGGGTAACGCAGGAGTAACTTCGCAGTAAAAGAGAGCCCCTTTTATAGCGTCACTTAACTCCGTAGTTTTGTTCTAATTAACCGTTTGTCGATAAAAACTGTAAAATCCGCGTCCTGCCTAGAATTTATGTGCCGTTATAAATCAATACACTTTTCCCTGTGTGATTTGACGTGTTGAAGAGTTCCCAGACTAAAGGTTAAGTTAACCAATCATATAATTTCCCAATTTTTGCGCGGTCATTTTGCTCCAGATAAGTTAATAATATGGAAGGACCAATCAAGCATGCCCACCACGCGCGCGGACGCGACGTTAGAAACGATCAGCTTGCAAAATTCCGCCTTGTTGAATTAATCGATATAACGGTTTCCCCACCTCACGTTCTACCAGCACCGTTTGGGTGCGCGGCGCGTAACGGTAGGTGAGATAGTATTTCAAACGCGGATCACTGAGCACCGCAATATTGAAAATCGCGGCGGTGGTTCCGGCGCACCGCGCGGACGGTGCCAACAATCCTGGGTGCCCCTCGCGTATCAAGCGCTGCGCAATCGCGTGGGTCTGCGCAGAGTCTTCTTCTATCAGGTGCGGGTGACTAACGCGCTTCGCCGACAAATCGATGAGGATCGCCAGGCAGCGCACGTCGTAAACCGCGCGCTCACGCTGTACCTCTTCGTCGAGTCCGGCGATGCGGCCCTCGTCCTGGATCATGTGATAGGCCGTTTCAAAAATTGTCGTTTCCGCATCGAGCGCGCCGTACCACACGCCATGTGTCCCGTCGCCGTAGCGGCTGCGCAAGTAGGGTTCGGTCACAAACGGATACTCGATCGCGGTAGTGTAGTGGAACCCCCGCGCCACCACACCTGACGGCAATAGCGCTTTGACGCGCATTTCCGCCTGTGCGGCGACGGCTGAGCGCTGCGCGTCGCCCTCGGTCAGGTCATCGAACAGATCCACGGTCGTGCGCAGTGACACAATGTTGCGGCATAGAGCGGCGTCAAGGTCGCGCGTGGTATCGAATAAAGCATCGCTCATTTCAACGTCCGCGTTGCCAATCGAGATAACGGGCGACACGCGCGATGCCGATCAAGCCACCTTCCATCATCACCTCTAACGGCGTGCGTTCACCGAAGGCAGCATGGCGATGCTGGATCCAGGTGTAACGTAACGTCTCATTGAAGGGATAGAGCAGTCGCAACGCTTTATGAATGGCGAGCAACCAGCCGATGCGATCCAGGCTATCCCGCGTGCCGGGAACCGCTGCGCCCTGGCGATACTTGCTGAGCATGCTGCGGCTGGTCGAACTCAAACCCAGTAAGTTCAATTGCTGCGTGGTATCGAGGCTCCAGCGTTCAAACAGGCGGATGACCACCGGTGCCAGCTGCGCCCGGTTCATCTCGGTGGTGAGATCGAGGGCATCCGGTTCGGAAGTCTGGCTACGGGGTTGGAGCATGACGTTCTCCCATGATGACTGCAAATCGGGCAGCTATGTTTAATAATACACAATTTATGTAGCGTTGACAACTTATCGACACCGCGAGTTAAGAACTTCAATAAATATAACTTAGTCTGATTAATTCTATTTTGCCGCCACACCCAAAACGGGCAGCGCTTTCTAATATCTTGCCTGGCAAAACGTTCGCCGCGTTCCCCATACCGATGTCGGTGGTCAGTGCGTCTACATACATCCCTGCGAGTGACTTGTGATGGACTTCACTGTGGTACCCTTCAACGGCGGTTATGGGCGTTTCATTCGCGTGATGTCCTTTTGGAACCCGCATCGAAGACAGTCAGGTCAATTTCATGATCAAGCAGGGGATTCAATGCTTATTCGAAAGTGCCGTGGAGGAATTGTCACCACATCTTTCGACCTTGATCTGCGCAATAGTTCCGGGTAAGGTGGGATTTTTCGACAGCCTCGTTAGGCCGACCTCCGAACATGTGAAAGGAGAATCATGGGCACAGTATTCGTTAACATTGGACTTAGCCTCGATGGCTACATGGCACCGGAAGGAATGACCATGGAGAATTGGGACAAGCCTGAGTACAAGAACTGGGGCGCTAAGTGGGGGGCGCTGATGGCCTGGATCATCAATCAACAGTACTTCCGCGACAACCTCAAGCTTGGACTAGGTGGAGAGACCGGCCCGGTCAATGATCTGCTGCGCAGTACCACTGAGCGCATCGGTGCCAATATTATGGGCAAACGAATGTTCGAACAAGGCGAGCGGGCCTGGCCAGAAGAGGCTCCGTTTCACACCCCGGTATACGTTCTTACCCATGAGAAACGCGAACCCTGGGTGCGCCCCGGTGGGACTACCTTTTACTCCACCAATGATGGGCCGAAGCGTGCCCTAGAGCTGGCTCGGAAATCTGCAGGCAGTCGTGATATTCGTATCGCGGGTGGAGCGAATCTGATCCAGCAGTACCTGGACCTGGGTGTCGTCGACGAGCTGGAAATCGCCTTGGCACCCGTGTTGTTCAGCGGCGGGCGGCGTCTCTTCGAGAACCTGCGCGAACCCGGGCCACAGTTTCGCATTGACAGGGTTCTTGATGGGCCAGCCGCCACGCACTTGCGCTATGTGCGTCAGTGAGGGAGGCCTATGCGGGTAAGGGCTGGCATCTCTACGGCCCTTACCCGATTATGCAACTGCGCGGCAGCGCCCCTGGCGGGGTGTCGCTCAACTAAAAGTTAGGTCGCACACACACTTACTTCGGAGGACAACATGCAGTATATAGATGGATACGTTATTGCGGTACCGGAAGAGAATAAGGAACGCTACCGAACTCTTGCAGAAACCGCTGCGGTCATTTTCAAGGACCACGGAGCACTCAGTGTCGTTGAATGTTGGGGAGACGACGTCCCAGAGGGAAAACTAACTTCCTTCTCGCTGGCCGTTCAACGCATGCCGGGAGAGGCTGTCGTCTTCTCATGGATCACTTGGCCTTCCAAGGAAACTCGAGACACTGGGATGGCAGGTGCCATGAAGGATCCAAGGATGAAGCATGACATCAACCAGATGCCATTTGACGGCAAGAGGATGATCTTTGGGGGCTTCAGAGTCCTGGTGAATGCCTAGCCCGCAGCAAGCTCATCTTGACATTCTTTGCGGCTGAGAGGTTATTTGAAGTGCGGCCTAACCCGCCGCTCAGCTTTGCGTTGGGCGTCACTATGCCTCCATCAGTACTCAGTGTTAACATGAACTCGAACTATAAATTTAAAGGGGATATGATCATGCCGACAGGCACCATCCAACTTCACCGCGTGATCCGTGCGAATTCGGAGCGCATATATCGGGCATTTCTGGATGCTGATGCAATGGCCAAGTGGCTTCCACCCTACGGATTCACATGTAAAGTCCACCACTTGGAGGCAAAAGTTGCAGGCACCTTTAAGATGTCGTTTCAGAACTTCTCGACAGGACAGGGACGTTCGTTCGGCGGAGAGTACCGGGAACTGGTACCAGGCAAACGCATTCGCTATACCGACAAGTTTGACGATCCGAACTTGCCTGGAGAGATGCAGGTAACGGTGTCTTTGAAGCAGGTCTCGTGCGGAACCGAGATAAGTATCGTGCAAGAGGGAATACCGGAAGTCATTCCGCTCGAAATGTGCTACCTCGGATGGCAAGAGTCGCTCACACAACTCGCCAACCTTGTAGAACCCAACATTCCGGGGTAGTGCAATGACGCCCAACCAGGCAGTCGAGCGTCCTGCGCGAAAAACCGCGCAGGACGCTCGCTTCTAGGTTAGACTTTTACCGCGTCAAGTCCCAACTAATCAACCCTAAACTCTAGGAGCTACCGTGCAAAACGTACTCATTCAACCCTACCTGTTTTTCAGTGGTCGCTGCGAAGAAGCGCTCGATTTCTACCGCATTGCGCTAGGCGCACAAGTGGACATGGTGATGCACTTCAAAGATAGTCCCGAACCGCTACCGCCGGGCGCGCTTCAATCGGGCTTTGAGAACAAAGTCATGCATTCAGCGTTTCGCATCGGTACCACTACCATCTTAGCCTCCGATGGCTGCGACGACAAATCGAGCTTCAGCGGCTTCTCGCTGGCGCTCACCGTACCCACGGAAGCCGAGGCTGATCGGATTTTTGCCGCACTTTCCGACGGTGGCCAGGTCAAAATGCTGCTGTCCAAGACATTCTGGTCCCCACGCTATGGCATTGTCACCGATCGCTTCGGCATCGCTTGGATGGTTATGGTCCCAGCCGACTCGTCTAAATAGGGTGCGTATTTCCAACTAATTCACGTCACTTAACATAGCGTTCGACAGGGACGCGCCAAATGCGTAGTGCTCCTTACCTTTAACGTTGAGGCTGTAGTAAAACCTACACTATTCTTAGAACCCGCCGCCTGATCTGGCATAATTACCTCATAGCATTCAATCTAGAAGAACCCAGGTGGACGGGCAGTGGCAGTTATAATGCCTGGTATACAATATTGAAAAACGGGCGCAGCATTTTTAGGCGGCATGAAGGGGAGGGTCCACTGATTCAGTGGCCAAGCCCTGCGCCTCATGAATCAAAGGACGGCATGTGTGCGCCTATGCAAGACCCAGATTCAAGAGTGGAGAATGCTTTGATGACCGCATTGAAACGCTTCGCTGCAGTGTCGTCCATCTATGCCGATGGACGCCCTTCGCTATCCCATTACTTACTGAATTTTGTTCTCGGCTTTAATTGCTTGTCTGACGTTGTTTTTGGTGCGCATGAGTGTCACCGAAACAAACGATTGAGCCACCTAACAAAAAGATAATTGGCATCTTGCAATATAATAGTAGTACATTACTCTGTTGCCGTAAAAAAACACGCTGCGCATGATTAAACGCGCGCACTGTACTGAAGGACAGATTGAAGCGGCGGCTGTATTCCACTACCGTCGTTCTATGCGTATCCACTGATCAGGGTTTTTCACTATGGAAGCCAACGGTTTGTGGCGTCATCAGATAATCAAAGCTCGCATGGCACCGCACACTGAAAAAGTTGCGGATGCTGCGATTTTATTGTGGGAGCAGATGGCGACTAAAATCATCTTGATTGTGGGTGAAGGGGGTTTCAATGCAATCTATGCGAGAAGTGTATACCTTGCCCAGCCAACATTTCCCTGGCTTGCGGCCAGCGCACGCCCCCCGGCTGATCACCGGTTCGTGGAATTAAAAATAAATTTTGCAGACCAAACGCCTGCCGAGGTCAGCGCCGCAAACTGTCTACTTCTCATTACTTTCACCAATATCTTGGCCTCATTAATTGGCGAGAACTTAACCGCTAGTATTTTACGTTCGGCTTGGGGCAGTGACGCCTCGCATGGGGTCGGTAAAGGAGTTCAAAAATGAGTAACAAGGTAGACATACGTCGTCTGGCAACGGGCGTACCGGGCCTGGACAACCTGTTGGGCGGCGGCTTGCCGGAATTCTCGTTTAACCTGATTGCGGGCCCGCCGGGAAGCGGCAAAACCACGCTCGCGCATCAGATCATGTTCTCCCTCGCCAAGCCGGATAATCGGGCGCTGTTCTTCACGGTGCTCGGCGAGCCCGCTTTGAAGATGCTGCGTTATCAACAGCAATTTTCGTTTTTTGATTTTGATAAAGTCAACGAATCGATCCGCTACGTCAACCTGTCTGCAGATCTGCTGGAGGGAAATTTTGAGCGGGTATTGTCACGCATTGCCCAAGAAGTGAAAGACTATTTGCCGAGCCTGGTATTTGTCGATTCGTTTCGATCCGTCGTGCAGTCAGCGGCGCAGAAGCAACAGGGGAGATCCGAGTTGCAGGGGTTCGTGCAGCAACTCGGCATGCAAATGACCAGCTGGCAGGCCACCACATTTTTAATCGGTGAATATGTGCTGCCGGAAGCAGAGGCTAGCCCGATTTTTACCGTGGCAGACGGCATCCTCTGGATGTTGCAAAATCTGCACCGCAATTCCATGGTACGCAAGATACAGGTGGTCAAAATGCGCGGTCAGTCTCAGGCCCCCGGTTTACATACCTTCCGTATTAGCAATGCAGGCATTCAGATTTTTCCGCGAGCGATTATCCAACAGAGCGCAGCGGGTGAGTCAGGTCTCAAGGTAGCTGCCGGAGACAAACGTGTTCCGATGGGAATACCGAGCCTGGATGAAATGATGGGCGGTGGCTTGCCCGCTGGATATTCGCTGGTTGTGGTCGGGCCTTCCGGTTCCGGAAAAACCATATTGGCGACGGAATTTCTGGCCGAAGGCGTGCGCAGGGGCGAACCGGGGGTGATTGCGGCGTTTGAGAAGAGCCCCAACCAACTGCTGAACAATAAACTGCAGGCGCTGGTGAAGGGTGGGCAAGTGGGAGTGATCGACACGCGTTCGCTGGATTTGTCGATTGATGAAACCCTGCATGATTTGATCAAAATGATTACCCGAATGCAGGCCAAGCGCGTCGTCATTGATTCCTTGTCTGGATTTGAGCTGGCCCTGGCACCCGAGTTTAGCGAAGATTTTCGCGGATCGCTGTACAGGATGGTCGCCGAGCTGACCGGCATGGGCATAACCGTATTGATGATCGCGGAGCTGGAAGACCGCTACACCGATTTGCGCTTTAGTCCCTATGGGAGTGCTTTTCTCGCGGACGCCATTATCGTGCAGCGCTATATCGAAATCGGAGGCCAGCTCAAACGCGTCTTGTCGGTCGTTAAAGTCCGTGGCAGTGAGCACAGCAAGGACCTTCGACTGTTTGAAATTACAGACGAAGGCATCATTATTGGTGAGATATTATCTCAGTATGCCGGGATTCTGTCGGGTCGGCCGATGGTCAGCGTTTAGCTAGAACAACCCGGTGAGGGAGGGCACTAATGAACAGAACTGGCAAGAACGGCGCTTCTGATACCGATAACCCAGGTCAACTGGCTGCGGCTAGCCAGCACAAAGACAGGTTGCTCGTTGCCAGCGAAAACGACAGGAGGCACAACAACAGGAGGCACAGGGAAAGCGCCGCCATCGACAATGAAGCGGCCCTTGTAAGCCGCGAGAAATCGGCTACGGCACGAGAAGAGGCCGCGCATTGGCGTGAAAATGCTGCCGACTCGCGTGAAGACGCTGCCCATCGGCGCGAGGGAGCGGCGCAGACACGGGAAGGAGAAGCCCAGGTGCGTGAAGGAGCAGCCACCGCGCGCGAGGGGGGAATTCACTTGGCAGAGACGCAGGCAGCGTCCGACGATCACATCATTATGTTGCAGCAAGCGAACGCACACCTGGTCACAGCGGCCATTGAAGCACAAAAACTGACCGAACAAATCCAAACGGCTCAAGCTGGCATGGATCATTTGGCCCATCACGATGTTCTCACTGACTTGCCTAATCGACTCCTGCTGCAAGACCGGCTTAACCAGGCGATTGAGTTGGCCCGTCGTCAAGGTAGGCAAGTTGCGGTGATGTTTATGGATCTGGATCGCTTTAAGCACATCAACGACTCCCTGGGGCATGCGGTTGGCGACCAACTGCTGCGCTCGGTCGCACAACGCCTGGTGAGTTGTGTGCGCCACTCGGACACCGTCAGTCGCCAGGGCGGGGATGAGTTCGTGCTGCTGCTTCCTTATATTGAGCACGCAGAAGATGCGGCGCTGACTGCGCGAAAGATGCTCGCGGCATTCGCGCAGCCTCATTCCATTGACTGGCATAATCTGCATATCGGCGCGAGCATCGGTATCAGCATCTATCCCAACGACGGTCAGGATGTAGAAACCCTGCTTAAGTGCGCGGACACTGCGATGTACTATGCCAAGGAAAACGGACGCAATAATTATAAATTCTTTGAGCAGAGCATGAATGTTCGAGCTGTCGAGCGGCAGTCGATCGAAGTCAGCCTGCGCCGCGCACTGGAACGGCAGGAATTTGTGTTGCGCTACCAGCCGAAAATAAATCTGCAGACGGGTACGTTGGTGGGTGTTGAAGCACTCCTTCGTTGGCAGCATCCACAACGCGGCCTGCTGATGCCAGAGCAGTTCGTGTCCATTGCCGAAGACTGCGGTTTGATCGTGGCGATTGGCCGCTGGGTACTGCGTTCAGCCTGTAGCCAGGCGCAGGCCTGGTTGCAGGCAGACTTGCCGCGGATCACTATGGCCGTCAACACCTCTATACTGGAGTTCCGGGCCGCGGATTTTCTCGACAATATACGCACGATGTTTGCGGAGACGCATTTTGATCCGCACTATCTGGAGCTCGAACTGACCGAAAGTGTTCTCATGCGAGATGCCGAGTCTACCGATTCCACGCTGCATGGGCTCGCAAATTTGGGCATAAAACTTGCGGTCGATGATTTCGGCACTGGCTATTCCAGCCTGAGTTATCTGCGCAAGTTTCCCATTAATACCCTGAAGATCGATCAGTCATTCGTGAACGGGATGACCACTCACCCGGACGATGCGGCTATTGTCAGGGCCGTGATCAGCATGGGGAAAAGCCTCAAGCTACGGGTGATTGCGGAGGGTGTGGAAACCGCAGAGCAGCATGCGTTTCTGTTGGCCGAGCAGTGCGACGAGGGCCAAGGCTACTATTTCGGCTATCCGCTGGAGGCAGACGAGGTGGCTACTTTCCTGAGAACGGGTTTAACCCCTTTTCATTGATGCCTGTTCAGCGTTCATTCGAAAGACAGGAAGTAAAATTGTCGGTTTTAATTTGGTGTCGATAAGCAGGTAATTCCATGAATGAAAACCAGCCTTCTTTAAGTATTCCCACCTCTACCGCTGTTAGGGGTGAGGGACTCACCGAGCTCAATTGCCAGGACGAGTTACTTAAAACCGGGGCCTTGCAAAACGCGATTTTCAACAGCGCCAATTTCTCGAGTATTGCTACCGACGAGAAGGGGGTCATTCAATTATTCAATGTCGGTGCCGAGCGCATGCTGGGCTATGCGGCGAGCGACGTGGTGAACAAGATCACGCCGGCTGATATTTCTGATCCGCAAGAACTGATCGCGCGTGCTCAGGCGTTGAGCACTGATCTTGCAACGCCGATTGCGCTGGGCTTTGAGGTGTTGGTGTTCAAGGCCTCGCGCGGCATCGAGGACATCTACGAGCTGACCTACATTCGCAAGGACGGCAGCCGCTTTCCGGCAGTGGTGTCGGTCACGGCGCTCCGCGACGATCAAAATATCATCATCGGCTATCTGTTGATCGGTACCGATAATACCGCGCGCAAACAGGCCGAAGAGGCGCTGCTCAAGGCGGGAGCCCAATTGGAACATCTGCGGGCCGAAGAAGCGTTGTGTGCGAGCGAGGAACGCTATCGCACACTCTTCGAATCAATCGATGAAGGTTTTTGCATTATCGAGAAAATGGGTGGAGTGAGTGAACCCTTGGATTTTCGCTACATTGAAGCCAACCCGGCGTTTACGGCGCACTCCGGTATCAGCAGCGTGGTGGGAAAAACCCTGCGGCAAGTGATTCCGGATGAATGTGATGA
>JBKJTS010000289.1:0-3172 GCA_046590885.1 Gammaproteobacteria bacterium | reverse complement strand
GGATGAGCCCGCGCGCGCTGATATCGCTTATGCTTTCCAGGAGGCGGTGGTGGATACGCTGGCAATTAAATGTCAACGCGCTTTGCGCGAAACCGGTTTGCAGCGGTTGGTGGTTTCAGGTGGGGTGAGCGCAAATACCGTATTACGTCAGCGTCTGCGAGATATGACCCATGCGATGGGCGCACAGGTCTATTATCCGCGCCTGGAATTTTGTACCGATAATGGCGCGATGATCGCTTATGCGGGTTACCAGCGGTTGCGGGCAGGGCAGGCCGAACCCCTGGCGTTCTTTGCCGCGCCGCGCTGGTCGATGAATGACTTGACGCCGCCGTGCAATGCCCAGGAATCGCAGCCGTGACCATGCGCAAAGGGCCAATGTCGTAATCTAAAAAATGGTACGACAATAAAATATTTCTACTCAATGCGAGAGATTGCTCATGATTAACCATAAAAAATCCGTGATTTTAGTCAATATGGTCGGCTGCTTCGTCATGGGGATAGCTTTTTTAGTTCAAAGTGCACGAGCCGAAGAATCCAGTGCTAAAGTTCCCAGCGCCGACGTCATTATGCAGAAATCCTATGTTGTTTATAGCGGTGATGATTCACTGTCACGTATCACTTTTGCCTTTCAGGAGCAAGGCGCGCCAGAAAAGAAACTGGTGTATACCATGGCTTGGAAGCGTTTTACTGAGGGTGAATATGAAGCCAAGGTCATGATGTTTCGTGAGTTTCCGCCCGATGCAAAAGGCGTGTCATACATGGGTTTTTTTTACACGCCCAACCCCAGCCGAAATGATGACGAATGGGTGTATTTGCCGGAATTGCGCATGGTAAGAAAATTGAGTCACAGCGGCCCCAAACACGCCAAGCAGGAAGAATTCGCTCCCTCCGAGCTGCGGCAATATGACCTGATGCCACGTCATCCCGAATACGATATCCAGCTACTTATAGGTACCGAAAAACTGGGTAATGTCGAGTGTTATGTTATTCAAAGCACGCCAAAGCCGAATGGTGAGGAAGCTTATCCGTATAGTAAAGTTGTAAAATGGATATCCAAAGATAATTTTCTGCCATTACGCATTGAGTATTACAACGAAAATGGAAAGCTGCATAAACAACAGATAACGCTATGGAAAAAAATTGGTAATGCCTGGGTGTGGGAAGAGGTAAAAGGTATTAATGCACTGACGGGCAATCAGACCACCTTAACCGTTAGCGATGTCCGGATAAATGTGGGACTCACTGATGAATCATTCTCGAAGCGTGTCATGCAGTTGGGTATTCAAGGTGTGAAGTAATAGGATAGTGAGCTTTCGCAATAATCAGGGGGTTGTGAGATCTGAGTGAAGCGCCGTGTCATGCCCTCCCTTGGTGATAAAGTTACTGAACCTCCTCACGGTGTATGGTATTTATAATGCGTCTAATGGGGATATTTATTTTTCTGGAAAATCTGCCATTACCTTACTCTGTATAGGGTGGTGGATGTATCTGGTCAGGTGAGAGACATGAAGACGGTGCTTCTTTTTGTTATGGGTATCATCATGAGCTTGGGGGCCATGCAGGGCTTGGCCACAGACGCTTCCCGGTTTAGCATTAATGAAGAAGCATGCTATGCCGAGGGGATGATCGGGTTTGATTCTGTGATAAATGCACGTCTGGGGGTTCTCGCCGAAGAGGTGCTGGTTCTGGCGCAGGCCAGTAATTCTGATGCAGTGACTATCGGATATTTTGAAGATATGCTGAGAATCATCTATGGTGCCTATTTGTGGGAGGGTGATCCCCATGGTTATGCGATGCGGATTTTTCATCAGTGTGCTGGCAAACATTTGACGGGCGGCTTCTGAGGGCGATAATTTGGCCCGACTTTCACGGCGAAATCGGCACTAAATCCATAGGCCAGTCAAGAGAGTACCTATAATTAGCGAGCGCAGGATGGTCTGCACTGCAGAAGATGCACTTTCTGCAAACATGTGTTTCAGTGGGGCATCCATCAGGCTCTTCAAAAAAAGAGTTCCATTTCAAAGCAAACCCTCCAATCCTTTCTGCGACTACCTTAAATTGTTATTGAGAATCATTATCATTTGTGTTAATGTCCTCTTCTACAGCAAATAATTAATAAAAATTGTTGACATCTTTTATAATTGGGATTATATTCCCAATACGTCTAATTCACATGCAAATGAGTGAATTAAATCAATACATAAGCGCAGTAAAATTTATCCCCTACTTTCCTGTAATGTGGTTGTCATCTTATACCGATATTATGGAGATGGGGTTCAATATTTAACCCTTTAAAGGAGCAAAATATGAATCTATTGTCTATCAGCCACGAACGTATTCGTCGCGCTAAAGTTGCTTATACACCACGCCATGTCAACCTTGAATCGGCAAAAGCATTATTGACGGGAGACCATGTTGTGCCCAATGTAGGTGATCTGGTATTGGCGCGGGTGGAGAAAATCAGCCAGCATGGAGCTCTGGAACTGACCAATGGTCGTCGGGCAAGTCTCTTTATCGGGGATGAGATTATTGTGTGTTACGGTAATCGGTATGCGCCCGACCAGTTCGAAGCAGAGGTGCCGCACGATTTGGCACCGTGTCATTTGGTGGCGGCGGGCGGTATAGCATCGCGGGCGTTATCCTGGCATGCCAATATGAAATCGCCCACAGTTATTGCTCCCATTGGTTTGCTGGCCGATGCTAATGGTCATCGCATCAATCTGTCGAGTGCTGCAGTCGCAAAGTCGAAGAACTCGCGTCCCTTACCTTATACGGTGGCTGTGGTCGGCACTGCGATGAATGCTGGCAAGACTACTACGGCCGCTAATTTGATTCGGGGTTTAACCAGCGCCGGTCTGAAGGTGGGTGCAGCCAAGGTAACGGGCACGGGATCGGGTAAAGATGTCTGGTTTATGGGCGATGCTGGAGCCAGGCTCGCAGTGGATTTCACCGATGCCGGCTTTCCATCTACGTTTCGTACGACAGCAACGGAGGTGGAGGGTATTCTCGCCACATTAACTGGTCATCTGGCAAAAGCCGGGATGGAGGTGATTGTGCTGGAGGTGGCGGATGGGCTATACCAGGACGAGACGGCGGCCCTGCTGAGTTCGCCGCTGTTTGCCAGTACGGTAAATGATGTGATTTTCGCTGCGGGTGATGCGATGGGCGCGGC
>JBKJTS010000122.1:0-4788 GCA_046590885.1 Gammaproteobacteria bacterium | reverse complement strand
GGCGGCCGCATCCACAGTCACGGTGATCATCGCATCGCCATGGCATTTGCCATGGCCGCGTTGCGCGCCAGTGGCCCGATCAGTATCGACGACTGTGCCAACGTCGCCACCTCCTTTCCGGGATTTGTTGAGTTGGCACAGGGCGCGGGGCTTGCCATTGGTATGATGGATGCCGCCCATTCTTCCCCAACCCCAGGTTCCCTATGAATAATTCTCTTCCTCCCGTGATCACCATCGATGGTCCCGGCGGTTCTGGCAAAGGTACTGTCAGCCGGATCCTCGCCAAGCAGCTTGGCTGGCATTTTCTCGACAGTGGCGCCCTTTACCGCCTGGTGGCATTAAGCGCCCGCAACCACGCCATACCCCTGTATAACGAACCGGCCCTGGAAACTCTGGCGGCTTATCTGGATGTGCAGTTTGAGGCCGATCACGACATGCAGGGCCGGATTATCCTGGAAGGTGAAGATGTTACAGGCGCGTTGCGCGACGAAGCTTGTGGCAATGATGCCTCACGGGTGGCCGTCCTGCCCGGGGTGCGGCGTGCTCTATTGGGTCGCCAGCGCGAGTTTTTGATCCCCCCTGGCCTGGTAGCGGATGGCCGCGACATGGGCACGGTGATTTTTCCGACCGCAAAACTCAAGGTTTTTTTAACCGCCAGCGCCGAAGAACGCGCAAATCGACGGTATAAACAGTTGAAAGATAAAGGGTTGGATGTTAATCTAGCAGATCTGTTAGCTGATATATGCGAACGTGATGCGCGCGACAGTACCCGCAGTGTGGCTCCCATGCAGGCGGCACCCGATGCGATACTGGTTGAGACAACAGGCGTGCCGGTAGATGCGGTGATACAACGCATTGTTGAGTTGTGGCAGCGCACTGTGGTGTAGATTGAATCGCGCCACGCGATAAGGATGCATGCAACATCCGTTTGTTCCAGATTTGTGAAGGCAGGCGACGTCCGAATGAACGCCTGTTTTGCAATGGTGCCAGATCTGCCGTGGGTTCTAATGTGGAACCTGCCGCAGGTCAGGCGTATTACTAACTTCCGACCTTTTAATGTCTTTGTAATGGTACACAGGCACAGGCGGATCAACGCGTCGTCCCCTATTAAATAGCGGGGCAAGGATCATCAGTCAATGACCGAAAGTTTTGCACAATTATTGGAAGAGAGCCAGTTTGGCACCCGCTTGCGCCCCGGCGCAATTGTAACTGCCACCGTGGTGCGCATGACACCCGACATGGTTATCGTCAACGCCGGTTTGAAATCGGAAAGCGCGATTCCCATGGAGCAGTTTCTTAATGAACGTGGTGGCGTTGAAGTTGCCATAGGCGACGTGATCGACGTAGCGCTGGAAATGATGGAAGATGGCACCGGTGAAACCCGCCTGTCACGCGAAAAAGCCAAGCGTTCCGAGTCCTGGACGCGGCTTGAGCGTGCGCTGGAAAGCGGCGAAATCATCAAGGGCATTATCACCGGCAAGGTCAAAGGCGGCTTTACCGTCGATACCAATGCCGTACGCGCCTTCCTGCCCGGCTCGCTGGTTGATGTGCGCCCGTTGCGCGACACAACCCACCTCGAAGGCAAAGAGCTGGAATTCAAAGTCGTCAAGCTGGATCGCAAGCGCAATAATGTTGTGGTATCGCGGCGTGCCGTGGTGGAAAGCGAAGGCGGTGCAGTACGCCAGGCGTTGCTGGAAAATCTTGAAGAAGGCCAGGCCGTTAGAGGTACTGTTAAAAACCTCACCGATTATGGCGCGTTCGTTGATCTGGGTGGGGTCGATGGTCTGTTGCACATCACTGATATGGCCTGGAAACGGGTGAAACATCCTTCTGAAGTCGTAAATGTCGGCGATGAGATTGACGTGAAGGTGCTCAAATTTGATCGTGAACGCAATCGTGTATCGCTCGGCCTCAAACAGCTCGGTGAAGATCCATGGGTTGATATCGCACGCCGTTATCCGGTGAGCGCACGCCTGTTTGGTAAAATCACCAACATTGCTGATTATGGCTGTTTTGTTGAAGTTGAAAACGGTGTTGAAGGTTTGGTGCACGTCTCTGAAATGGACTGGACCAACAAGAATGTTCATCCCTCTAAGGTTGTACATTTAGGTGAAGAAGTTGAAGTTGTGGTACTGGATATTGATGAAGGTCGCCGCCGTATCTCGCTGGGAATGAAGCAGTGCCGCGCTAATCCGTGGGAAGAATTTTCCGGCATCCACAACAAGGGTGACAAGGTATTTGGACAAATCAAATCTATCACTGACTTTGGAATCTTCGTTGGTCTGGATGGTGGCATTGACGGACTATTGCATTTATCGGATCTGTCATGGAATCTCCCCGGTGAAGAAGCAGTTCGCAACTATAAGAAGGGTGATGAAGTTGAAGCAGTGATTCTGGCAGTTGATCCTGAACGCGAGCGCATCTCCCTGGGTATCAAGCAACTGGAAAGAGATCCGTTCTCGAATTTTGTTGCTGATCATGTCAAGGGCAGCATTGTCAAAGGTGTGGTCAAGGAAGTTGATGCCAAGGGCGCTGTGATTCATCTTGAAGAGAGTGTGGAAGGTCAGTTGCGTACTGCTGAGTTGTCACGTGAACGCATCGAAGATGCGCGTACCGTGCTGAAGGTAGGTGATGAAGTAGAGGCCAAATTTATGGGGGTTGATCGTAAAAATCGCACCATTATCCTCTCCATCAAAGCCAAAGATAACGAAGAAGAAGCAGAGGTCATGCAGGAATACACCCGTACCGCTTCAACAGCGACTACGCTAGGTGACCTGATCAAAGAAAAAATGGAAAATCGGGCTGGCGAATAATCTTCTGCATCGATTACATTCTAGTTACCTTGGTGTCTGGCTGACTTTGATTAAAGAGGGGGAGATTAAGTTCACTCCCTTGACCTTAGGTCAGCCAGGCTCCCCTATATGAGTTGAAATACTATGACAGATACTTATGATGATGGGGATAAGGCTATGACAAAGTCTGAGCTAATTGATACGCTCGCACAAAAGCTGAATCACTTGACTTATAAAGATGTAGAATTTTCGGTTAAAACGATTCTTGAGCAGATGGCCCAGACCTTGGCCAGTGGCGGCCGTATCGAAATTCGCGGCTTTGGAAGTTTCTCTTTGCATCACCGTCCGCCCCGAATGGGGAGAAACCCTAAAACCGGGGAGCCAGTGCCTCTGGAAGGCAAGTATGTGCCCCACTTCAAGCCAGGTAAAGAATTACGTGATCGCGTAAACAATAACGCCGAGTGATCTAAAAACCTCGATTGGCACCTGCAATGACTGCTTAACACATGCACTCAGTATGAGGCATGATGGGAATTATCATACCGGTTTCAATCGAGGTTTTTAGGGTAACCGTTTCCCGGTATTCATGTGAATGGATCCATCATGGTTCCAGAGTGGTTACGCTGTGCATCATGCACTTGCAACAGGATGAGCTTTGCCAAGCGGCGGCACCTATGTATTCCGGCAACTCAACTGCTCGTGCGTAGTTTTACCTTCCGCTGTAAATGATGGTGGTTCTTGCGCATCCCTGCGCTCACCGCACTTTAGGGCATCCTGCCCAGCGCGTGGCTGGGATGATGATGTAACGAGGGGGATGGTATGTCATATATTGTTAATCTAATAATTTTTCTCCTGGTGCTCACGCTTGGGCTGAGCTTCGCCATTCTGAATGCTGAACCGGTAGAGCTGGATTATTATTTTGGTAGTCAGCGTCTCTCTTTATCTCTGGTAGTGCTCATAACGCTGATTATGGGTGTGGGCGCAGGTGTAATAGCCAGCCTGGGCATTATCCTCAAGTTGAAGCAGGAAGTTTCACGGCTGCGTAAGGCAAATCAAGCCATGGATGCCGAGCTTGGTAATTTACGCACGCTCCCGCTTAGAGATGCGCTTTCGCTGAAAGATGCGCATTCGCTGAAAGACCCACTCTCGCCTTTACCCACGCCTCCACTTAGAGAAAATCCTTGAACAATTACACGTGGCTATGGACGCTATTGTTGCCGGTCGCCGCAGCCTCTGGGTGGTGGCTGGCTAAACGCGACGAGCGGCGCAAACAGGAAGAACACACGCTGGGATTGTACCCCGATTACTTTAAAGGGCTGAATTATCTTATCAATGAGCAGCCCGACAAAGCTATTGAAGTATTTGTCAAAATGCTTGAGGTGGATGCCGAAACTGTTGAAACACATTTTGCATTGGGTAGTTTATTTCGGCGACGCGGTGAAGTAGATCGTGCTATTCGTATTCATCAGAATCTTATTGCCCGTCCTACACTTACCCCCGAACAAAGTAACCAGGCTTTGCTGGAATTGGGTGAAGATTATCTGCGCGCGGGGTGGTTTGATCGTGCCGAAAGCTTGTTTTTGAAGCTTACCGAAACCCCCGACACCCTTTCTGACAGCTTGGGATTGGGAGGTCCCTATACCTCGCAAATGGTGCCCGCATTGCGTTCTTTATGTGATATTTATCAACAAGAGCGGGAATGGGACAAAGCGATACATGTCACATATAAACTGGAAACTGTTACTGGAAAGAAGTTAAGCAATATTATTGCTCAATATCATTGTGAACTAGCAGAGCAGGCCCGCCAGCAGCGTGATATTGGTGAGGCAAACAAGATAGTCAAGCGCGCCTTGGAATCCGACCCTGACTGCGTACGCGCCAGTATTTTGCAGGGAGATATTGATATGCTGTCTGGCCATTATGTCTCGGCGTTGCGTGCGTATAAAAATGTTGAGGATCAGGATGCGGATTATCTGGCGGAAGTCATTCCTCGCAT
>JBKJTS010000054.1:0-2547 GCA_046590885.1 Gammaproteobacteria bacterium | reverse complement strand
CCATGATCAACACACCCTCGTCACGTAACGGGGTAAGCACCTTGGCAAACTGATAATGCTCAGCCGGGGTTTTGGCAATGTCCAGACTCAACTGCAATACCGGAATATCGGCTTGTGGAAACATGTGGCACAGCACAGACCAACTGCCATGATCGAGCCCCCACGTGTGGTCAGCGGTGATAGGATACTGGGCATCAAGCTGGGCAATGCGTGTCGCCCATTGCAGCGAACCGGGCGCCGCATAACGCATATCAAACAGTGGCTGCGGGAAACCGCCAAAATCGTGAATGGTCGGCGGCGCATTCATGACGGTGACCTGCGGCCCCGGCGTCTGCCAATGCGCGGAAATACAGAGAATGGCGCGGGGTTGAAGCAGCGTAGCACCCAATGTGCGCCAGATGCGACTGAAAGAATTATCTTCGAGCGCATTCATCGGGCTGCCATGACCGACGAACAGAACCGGCATTTTATCAGGCACACTACTAGCCCTCATAATACACCTCCTCCAGAAGAACGAAAATTTAACGAGAAGTAGGCGCCTAGGCTAGCAGCCCTTTATTCTGGCCAAGTGAGCTGGCGGAATCAAGTCCGCAGAGATTAAATCACAATAAGTACAGAGCCATGAATAACTCGGCACAATGTGCCGACCCTTAAATTTTCTGTGGGCCCCATGCATTTTCAGGCCTGCATTTTCTTATGCGAGCCGTCACAGAATGGTTTGTTCTGTGTCCTGCCACAACCACACACCCAGATGGAACCATCTTTGTCAGCGGTATATGCCAGCGGCGTCATACCGGTATTTTTAGTGGCATGCGAACCATCACAAAACGGTGCATTTCTGGTTTGACCGCAACGGCATATATACACGGCTTTACCAGCTTGCACCGGAACTTCGTAGGGACTGTTTTTGGTATACATTGGATTTTTCCTTTTCTAGGGGTGCGGGCTATAGTGTTTTACATCGGTTACTGGATCAAAAGCTTCTCGTAGTATAGGATTATCGACAATTTTAAGGTGCCGTATTTGAAGCCAATGGGAGTGACCAGCCACCGCCCAGCGCCTTCATCAAATCAACGCTGTATGCCAGTTGTGCCTGGCGATTTTGTACTAAGGCTTGTGCAGCAGCGTAGGCAACCCGTTGCGAATCGAGCACATCCAGATAGCCACTGTACCCCGCTTCGTAGCGCAGGCGCGACAAGCGCAGTGCATTGCTTGCGGCATCAACCTTGATTTGCAGATCAGTCAGTGCGGCCCTGGTTTGCTGCACGTTGGTGAGGGCATCGGCCACTTCAGTGAAGGCGATTTCCACCACTTTTTGATAATTTGCAACTGATTGACGTTGACGGGCTTCAGCCTGACGCGTGCGTGCGGCATATTTACCAGCATCAATAATAGGCATGGCGGCCGACATGCCCAAGGACCAGATGCGCGCTCCCTCCTTGAGCAGATCAACCAGATCTGCGCTGTGCCCGCCGAAGTTACCGGTGAGCGAAAAGGTAGGTAATTGTGCAGCACGCACCACGCCGATTTGGGCATTGGCAGTGATCATCTGTTGCTCTGCCTGCTGCACGTCGGGACGACGCTCAAGTAACGTGGAGGGTAATCCAACAGGCGGCAGAGCGGGCACGGGCAAATTCATTACATCACCTGCGGCAAGCGTAATTTTCAACTTCCCAGTTAATCTACCCAGTTGATGCTCAGCCAGTGTCCGCTGCCGTTGCAGATCACGTAATTGCAGCGAGACATCGGCACTCTCACCCTGCGCCTGACTTACTTCCAATGCTGATGCGAGTCCACCGTTAGCACGGCTTTTTACTACAGCAAGGGCGTCCTGGCGTGAAGTCAGGGCTTGTGTGGCGATGGCAATCTGCGCATCCAGCGCCCGTAATGTAAAATAAAGTTGTGTGGTGGTACCTGCCAGCGTCAGCCCAACGACGTCCTTGGCGTAACGGGTGTTTAATACATCGGCCCGGGCACCTTCCGCCGCCCGCCGTAATTTACCCCATAGATCAAGCTCAAAAGATGTCGACAGCGCCAGCCGGTGGCTGTTGGTGACCGCGGGCGTTCCCGGAGGAAAGGGTTGCGCTGTTAATGTACTGGCACGCGACCTGGCGCTGGAAGCTCCCAGATTTATTTCTGGGAATATGTTGGCACCAATTTCACTCAACCGCGCTTCGGACTCATCAATTATAGCGATGGCTTTGTGAATGTCCGCATTGTTTTTCAATACGGCGGTTACCAGCTCATTAAGTGTTGTATCACCATAGAGTGTCCACCAGTTAGCAGGCAAAACAGTTTGATCATTCAAGATGGCATCAGTGGCCTCCCCCTCTGAATAGCTGGAGGGCAGATTCATAACGGGACGCTGGTAGTGCGGGCCCAAGGTGCAGCCTGCCAGTGTTAAAGTCACCACCAGACTGAAAAGCTGAGGAACTATCGGAAGTCGTTGCATCATCATGAACGATCCTCAATTGCCGTAGTGGATAGGGGCGCAATGGAATGTGGGTGATCATGTTTGTGAGAAGGCCGCGCCTTGCGCGCCAGCAA
>JBKJTS010000273.1:0-5509 GCA_046590885.1 Gammaproteobacteria bacterium | reverse complement strand
AATGCTCATCATCGCCGACAAGATCAATGATATCTTGCCGCAAACCCAATGTCGGCAATGTGGTTTTCCTGGCTGCCGTCCTTATGCTGAAGCCATTGCCCAAGGCACCGCTGACATCAATCAATGCCCGCCGGGGGGCGAGGCCGGTATTGCCAACATCGCCAGTTTACTGGGCTGTGCGCCTAAACCACTGAATACGTCACACGGCAAAACCAAACCAAAAATGCTTGCCGTCATTGATGAGTCCACATGCATTGGTTGTACACTATGCATTGAAGCCTGCCCGGTTGATGCGATTCTTGGCGCAACGCAGCAAATGCACACTGTGATCAGCGATGAATGTACTGGCTGCGAATTATGCATCGCGCCCTGCCCGGTCGATTGTATTAGCATGGCGCCCCTCTCGCTGTGCATGGATGCACAAGTGTCGCCAGAGGGCCGCTCCAACGCATCCTGCGTTCGCGACACTCATCCAACTATGGACAGCCCAGAATGCCAGAACCGAACGCATTATAGAGTACTGGAGGCGACTCCCGAATACGTCCAGCAAAAAGCTTTTGCGGCGCGCGCCCGTTACGAAGCGCGGTTGCAACGGCTCGAGCGCGACAAGGCCGAGCGTGCGGCACGCCATCAGCAGAAGAAAGTAGCGCTCACAAAAAACCGCAGCCTGCCATGACGCCCAAAAAAATCCGTGAGTTTTTCACTCGGCTCAGAGCAGCTAATCCGCACCCTACCACCGAGCTAAACTACACTACGCCTTTTGAATTGCTGATTGCCGTCATTCTCTCTGCGCAGGCAACTGACAAAGGCGTGAACAAGGCCACCGAAAAGCTCTTCAAAGTCGCCAGCACACCACAAGCGATTTTAGAGTTAGGCGAAGAGGGACTTAAGCCATACATCAAGACCATTGGCCTGTTTAATAGCAAGACGAGTCACATTATTAAAACCTGCGCCGCCCTGGTGGAACAACAGGCGGGTGAGGTACCACGCCACCGTGAGGCGCTGGAAGCGTTGCCGGGGGTGGGCCGCAAAACGGCTAACGTGATTCTCAATACCGCGTTTGGCGAACCTACGATTGCGGTGGATACCCATATTTTTCGTGTTGCCAACCGCACTGGTCTGGCATGCGGAAAAACGGTACTGGAAGTGGAAAGGGGGTTGCTTAAAGCCGTACCTGACGAATTTAAACAGGATGCACACCATTGGCTGATTTTGCATGGACGCTATACGTGCATCGCCCGTAGCCCCCGGTGTGATTCATGTATCATACATGACTTATGTGCGTATTTTACAAAAAATAATACACCATCAACAAACCGCAAAAAACCGGAATAACCAACTATGCTCTTTGGACAAAACCGCGACCAACTGCGCCAAGTTTATTTTGAAACATGGCGAAAATATCAGAACCATCTGCCTCTGGAGCCTTTGGAAAAAATGATCGCCGAAGTGGTGATACAACATCCGGAGTATCATGCCTTACTGGAAAATTCGGAAGCTTCCCGAAGCAAGGAATATCTGCCCGAGATAGGGGAATCTAATCCTTTTTTGCATATGGGTATGCACATAGGCATTCGTGAACAGCTTACCACTGACCGACCCGCAGGAATCCGCATAGTGTATCAACAACTGCTGCAACAGCAGAAAGACATACATGCAGTAGAGCATCTGATGATGGAATGCCTGGCAGAAATGATATGGCAAGCACAGCGGAATCACGTTGCGCCGGATGAGGTCAGCTATTTGGCGTGTCTGCATAACCATGTTTAAGCAACACTGATCTACTCAGGATTTTCTTTAAGAACCTCTAAATAATCTAAAGTCACGAGGGGAGGATTGGAGCATGAAGCAGGGTTAACCAAAGACATAGTTATCGAAATAATCCATCGCAGAAAACACAGCCTCTTTAATTCAAACGGTGTAGACGTACTAATAATTCGGCTTCACCCCGTACTAAACCACATGCCGCCATTAATTCATCAATAGTGACACCTTTCTGCACCAACTTAATAGCGTGGTTATAAGTGGGTGACACGGGCTCACGAAAATCTGTCTGATCCTGACGTTCTGCTAGTCGCCGTAACTGCTGGTCAGTACTTAACTTATACTCTGCCATACTGATTGATTCATCACATAAAGCACGCATATCATCTTTTAGCAGTTGTAGCTCTGCCACGTGTTGTCTGATGCGCCGCTGTAATACCACTATTCTCCACCACACAGGTATCAGCAACACGACAAAAACTAACAACAACATACCGATCACATACGGGTTCGTATCGGCTATCATATGCATAATTCTCCAAATGAGGAGAAAATCCTAGGCATAATCATCAATATGTCCTTCATCGCCATTCTGCTCGTTGTCGTCTGGATCGCCTTCTTCAGCTGAGGGAATGCGCTTACCCCGTGGACGATCATTCTTAGGGTCAAGTTTGTCTTGGGGTTTTTGCGGCCAGATGGGACGCAACGGACCGACATTACCCACTGTGGCCATGAGATCACTCCAGAGAAAACCTGTTGCAGTGGTTAGAATTGCGTAGTTAAAATTCAGTCTGCAAGTTTCACTACAACGAAGATAAATCCTTCCATTCATCATCAGCTAGAAGTTTATTGAGATCAACTAAAATTAATAATTGATTTTCACGATTACATACACCCTGTATATACCGTGAGTTTTCACCGCTTCCTACGTTCGGCGCACTTTCCATACTGGATGCAGAAAGATAAACGACCTCTGCAACACTATCCACCAAAATACCAATCACATTGCTGGATACTTCGATAATTATAATCCGGCTTAAATCATCAAGCTCTTTTGACCGTAATCCGAAACGCTGCCGCGTATCAACTACCGTGACAATATTGCCTCGTAAATTAATAATGCCTAATACATATTCAGGAGCGCCTGGGACTGGCGCAATTTCACTCACCCGCAATACTTCCTGAACCTGCAGGACATTCACGCCATACATCTCGCTGTCCAGAAAGAAAGTAACCCATTGCGAAATCAAATCTGTCTGGCTATTCTCGGCTGGCTTCATTGTAAAGAAACTCCCATAATTATTAAGAAGATACGATTAGCCTCACCCGCCTGTCAAAAAACAAACGCGGTATCGTTAATGCAATTAGCAGGCATTAATCGTGCCGGAGGACATATGAATAGTAAATTGATCCACATCCAGGAGTGCGCACATATGTTCTATTACAGTCCCCGCTAGCCATGCACTACGTGTCCGATCGACCCGCCATTGAATCTGGGTAGGGCAAAGAGTAAAAACTTTAGAAAAGTCATCGCACACAAAGCCCCATGATCCATCATTTATTAACAAGATGTGCTTGGGCGTAGTCCCTTCCTTTAATTCTTTAAATTCAGCGCCATCCTTAGCCATTAATTTACATATATTGATCACCTTCACATGTGTACCTCGCCACGGTAAAAGCCCCATAAACCATGCAGCATTACTCGGCACATTGGTAATTGGTGCTGTTAGATTAACAATACTATGCAATTTAATCAGCGGAACAACCATTTTTACACCATTAGTGCTAATTAAAAGAGATTGAAAAGGAGTTGTTGCCCACGTTAATACGTCACTTGGGATGTTCGGTTCACTAACCGCGAAGGAAGCGCTTTTTTCTGCAACCTTGGTCACGGGCTCAAGAATATTATTCTGTTTTGGTATTTTTTCCTCAATGAATAACTTTTGCGGCTCTTCTGAATAGATCGAGCCAGACATATCCTGCAAAAGTGCGTCAAGATACACTTGTAATGCAGTTTCATGCTCCAATACGACGCTAGGCTGCTTTGCAAAAAGGTTCACATTGACACCACTTTTATCACTGGCTGCTCATGCACAGAATTGAAATCAGCAAGATAATTTAACAGAGTTGTATAGGCAACCACACCTCGCGTATGCATATCCACCATCGGCAGGGGCACCCCTGCGCGGCTGGCATCACGAAATTGTGTATCTATGGGGATTGGCGTACTCGACAAATTGGCAGCGTACCGCTCTTCAAGATGCTGCAAACTTTGTAGAGATGCACGGGTTCTTTTATCAAACATAGTCGGTAATATAGTATAAGGTACGGGTATTTTTCTAGAGCGCATGATCATATTGAGTGTAAACATCATTCTCTCAAGACCCTTCAGTGCAAGAAATTCGGTCTGGACTGGAATAATAAGATGATCACAGGCAGCCAAGGCATTCACCATTAACACCCCCAACATGGGTGGGCAGTCAATCAGGACATAGTCAAACCTCGACGAAATACGCTGTAATGTTTGAGACAACACTAACCCTTTGCCATCTTGTGCACCTAATTGGCGATCAAGAGTTGCCAGTGCCGTCGAGGCAGGCATCAGATAGAGTCTATCGAACTTTGTTTTTTTTATTACCGCAGCCAACATGATGCTAGAGCCTTTAAACAGAGAATAAACTCCCTCATCTACCGTATCAGGATCAAACCCCGCATACGATGTAAGGGATCCATGTGGATCCATATCTATCATTAAGGTGTTATATCCGCGCGCAGACAGTAATCCGGCGAGAGTAATTGCAGTAGTGGTTTTCCCAACCCCACCTTTTTGGTTAGCAACAGCCCATACTTTCATTATCCACCTCCATTACCAGGCACACTCGTATTTGCCTTAGGTAATACATTAGATGAGAAACTCGCGGGCAGCTTAATAGGCTGTTCGATAATTTTAAACACACCTATATCCGTCACATCCTGACTCATCACATCAATAGGGATATTCGACACAATAGGTTTTTCTGGAGGTGCTGTGCTCACTGTTGGTGCAGTTGCAGGCGCAGGTGCTTTTGTAATCGGTATTTCAGAAATAGTCAGGTTTGATTCTTTTTTAAATTTATTATCATCATAGACACGTTCAGATTCACCCGTTTCAAGTATCGCAAGAATCACACGACGGTTTTTGTTTCTGCCTTCAGCAGTATCATTATTAGCAACTGGATGAAACTCTCCATAACCGATCGCAGCCATGCGTGTTGGCCTTACGCCTTGATTCATCAGCAAGTTCACAACACTTGCAGAGCGTGCTGCAGATAACTCCCAATTCGAAGGATAAATCATATTACTTATCGGTACACTGTCCGTAAAGCCTTCAACTTTTATTTTATTTTCAAAGTTGCGCAGTATTTTTGCCAATTCGTTCAATATGGGCTTGGCCTCAAGCTGAAGATGGGCATCACCACTGGGAAAAAGAATATTAGTATTAATTTCAACCTCCAGCCAGAATTCATCCCGCCGTACTTTAACCAGATTTTGCTGGATCAATCCGGCCATAGCACGCTCTATTTGATCAGCAATTGAATTCAGCGAATGAAGTTCTTGCTTTTCACCGGCATTAGGCGTGACATTTTCAGCCTGTTGTGGCCATTTTGTTTTCTGCCCACCAGATTTTTCCTGCTGATCTCGAACCGATTTATTAATCAACATATCCGGTCTTTTTAATATATTCGGATTAGTCCTTGGTTCAAGA
>JBKJTS010000260.1:0-6708 GCA_046590885.1 Gammaproteobacteria bacterium | reverse complement strand
GGAAGCAGAATTTGTTGCTGAATGACTGCAAAAGCATCATTCACCATGGAGGTTAATTGTGTGAGTAATACAGGTAGGGTCACCAGCATAATTACCAGACCCAGAAAAATCATCACTGGAAACCCAATTGCAAAGATGTTAAGTTGCGGCGCGGCGCGTGTCATCACGCCAAAGGCCACATTCACCACCAGCAATGCTGTCATGGCAGGAAGAGAAACCAGAATTGCACCTGAAAAAACCTGACCGCCCCACATCACAATACTCCACAGCCCATGCGTTGTAATACCATGTTCACCTACTGGCAATGATTCGAAACTTCCGGCCAGAACTTCCAGCAATATCAAGTGGCCATTCAACGCCAAAAACAGTAGCGTAACGAGAATTAGATAAAATTGGCTGACTACAGGCACTTGAACACCATTTTGCGGGTCTACCATGGACGCAAACCCAAGCCCCATGGTTTGGCCGATGAGCTGCCCTGCCAAAACAAATGCCGCAAACACCAAGCGCAGAGTAAAACCCATCGTTAGCCCAATTAAAATTTGCTGCATAAGAATAATAATGCCGGTAGAGCTAATTGGATCAATTGTCGGCATGACTGGTAATGCTGGCGCTATAACCATTGTGATGGCTAGAGAGAGTCCCACCCGAATACGTATCGGCACATTTTGCGCGCCAAAAATTGGCGCTACACTAATGAGCGCTGCAATCCGGAATAATGGCCAAAGGTATATGGCCACCCATGAAGTTAAATCGGCATTAGTAAACTGCATTTACTCAGTCTCGTTAAATACTAATACGTTTTACTAAAATGATGTCATTTCGAACAAAGGGTGAAATCTATATAGGTGCCGGCCAGGATGTTCAAGTGTTGCGCACGTAAGTATGCGCAGGAGCGACCTCTATGTAGGCAAGATTTCTCCCTGCGGTCGAAATGACGGAAGGTTAGAAAGTGTTTTACTGAAACGCGCTAGTGATATGAGTATTTAATAAGGTATATAAATAATTAGTACGTATCCAAACTATCCAATAGTACCGGGGATGTTTTCTATAAGACGCCGCATGTAATCCACCATAACATTTATCATCCACGGGCCTGCTATAACGATAGCCAGCAGTGTCACAAGCAACTTAGGAATAAAACTAAGAGTTACTTCATTTATTTGTGTTGCTGCCTGAAACATACTAACTAACAAACCAACCGCAAAGGCTGGCAACAGCAATACTGCCAGAAGCAAAACAGTGACTTCCAGTGCTTCTCTACCTATGTGGATAACGGATTCTGGTGTCATTTGTTTTGCCTTTGAATTCAGATTAGTGGGCTAATTAAAACTGGCCGCCAATGTGCCTATAATTAACGCCCATCCATCCACTAATACAAATAGCATCAGTTTAAAAGGAAGTGATATTACTATCGGAGATAACATCATCATACCCATGGACATCAACACACTTGCAACAACAAGATCAATAATCAAGAATGGAATAAAGATAATAAAACCTATCTGAAATGCCGTTTTCAGTTCACTGGTAACAAAGGCTGGAACAAGTAATGAAAATGGCACTAACTCTGGTGATTCAATAGAATCTTTGCCAGAAATCCGTGCGAATAACTCAATGTCAGTATCGCGGGTTTGTCCCAGCATAAAATCCCTAAAGGGCACCCTGGCATTATTCAGCGCCTCTTGCGCAGACATCTTGCCATCCATATATGGTTGTAATGCGCTCTCATTCGCCTTATCAAATACCGGAGACATCACAAAAAATGTCAGGAATAAGGCGAGGCCAAGAAGGGTCTGATTAGTAGGTGTAGCGCCCGTGCCCAAGGCTTGGCGAAGTATAGCTAATACAATGATAATTCGCGTGAATGCAGTCATCATTAATAGCCCTGCTGGCAATAAAGACAGCAAGGTCATGAAAATTAATGTTTGAATACTTACCGTGTAGGTTTGCCCACCCCCAGGTGCGTTGGCAACAGTAGCTACATCAATACCTGGTGCGGCAAGCGCAACGCTTGCTGACACAAAGAATAGAACACATATCAATAAAATATTTTTCATAGGGGTTTGCGTTGCTTGATTGCGTTGCTTAATCGCTGTGCAAAGCTCCTTACGTCATTTCCGCTTATACCCCCTGTAAAAACTGGAACAGGAGTTATTTCCGGGGTGAGCAAGGGTTTACTCAATACATGTAGCATCTGCACTCTACCCGGCGCAACGCCAACTAATAATTGGGTATCACCTGCTTGCAGTAATACCACACGCTCTCGTGGGCCGACGGATAATCCCCCGATAACTTTGAGTGATCCACTTGCTGCTGACTGAAGTCCGCCATAGCGACGTAATAGCCACGCAATGCCTACAATCAGCGTCAGAATAAATAATAAGCCTAAGGTAACCTGCATCAGGTTTCCAGAAGACACGCCGGGGGTTACACCATGGGATAGAGATGGTGTAGTTTGAATGGGTGGTTTTTCAACACCCAAAACTACACCTGGCAAATAAAACATTATTGAAAAAAATAATACTCCTGAAGCAGTGATATATTTATTATGAATATTCATTATTTAAGTTTCTTAACCCGTTCGGCCGGGCTAATCACATCGGTCAGGCGAATACCAAATTTGTCGTTTACCACCACCACTTCTCCATGGGCAATCAATGTGCCATTAACTAACACATCCATTGGTTCGCCTGCGAGTCGATCTAGCTCAACTACTGACCCCTGATTAAGTTGTAATAAATGGCGAATATTGATCATGGTTCTGCCTATTTCCATGGAAATAGTAACGGGAATATCAAGAATAACGTCCATGCTGATATCATTAGACTGTCCCGCAGTATTTGCTTCTGGCCTTAGCTCCTGAAACTGTGCACGTGCATAGTCTGTGTTTCCAGCTCCGCTCTTATCCGGGGTTCGTGCGGTTTGCTCTTCGAGTGCCGCCGCCCATTCATCGACTACATCCCCACTATTAGCGTCACTCACTTGATCATTCATGTTTTACTCCAAAATTCACAATTTATTCTTGGGCGGCACGCTTGGCTGGTGCCAAAACTTTAATGGAATTTTTCCCTCCGGAAACACCAAAAACGCCTCGATATATCGGCACATTTTCCGCCCGTAGTATCACTGTATCAGGGATATTAACCGGAATAACATCACCCGCCTTCATGTTAAGTAGATCTCTCAGATTAAGATCTACCTCGGTAAGAACAGCACTTATTTCTATTGGTGCTTCTTGCATTTCCTCACGCAGTGCAATCAACCATCTTTCATCAACTTCCGAACGATCACTTTGCATACCTGCATCGAGAAGTTCACGAATCGGTTCAATCATTGAATAAGGCATAGTTACATGCAGATCCCCACCCCCACCATCAAGCTCTATATGGAAAGTAGTCACAACAACTACTTCTGTCGGGCTAACAATATTGGCAAATTGGGGATTAACTTCGGAACTCATATATTCAAAATCTACTTTCATCACAGGTGTCCAAGCTTCTTTTAGATCCTTGAATACCTGTTGTAACAGCATCTGGATGACGCGCATTTCTGTAGGCGTAAATTCTCTTCCTTCAATACGCGTATAAAACCGTCCTTCTCCCCCAAAGAAATTATCAACAACAATAAAAACTAGCTTTGGATCAAAAATAAAGAGTGCTGTTCCACGCAATGGCTGAATCTGCACCATATTCAAACTAGTGGGGACAAACAGGCTATGCACATATTCAGCGAACTTGAGCATTTGAACGCCTGCCACCGATATTTCCGGCGAACGGCGCAACATATTAAATAAACTGATACGAAAATGCCGCGCAAATCGTTCATTGATCATTTCTAGCGTGGGCAACCGGCCACGAACGATCCGATCCTGACTGGTAAAATTATAAGAGCGTGCTGACCCATCAGGCAGCGGGTCATCTTTTTCAGTTTCAACATCACCACTATCGACACCATGCAACAGCGCATCAATTTCGTCTTGAGATAAAATATCACTAACGGCCATACAATTATTGCATCACAAAACCAGTGAAATAAACCGCCTCGATACTTGGCGAACCCGTTTGCTCCGTCATGACCTTTTGGATTTCTTTTAAAGCGTCTGAACGAATTTTTTCCTTTCCTTCACGTGTCATAATATTTTCTGGAGTTTGGCTGCTAAGCAGTAACACAAGGCTATTTCTAATAACCGGCATGTGCGTTTTAACCGCTTCAATGGCCAAAGGATCTCTCGACATTACTTCAATCGTCACCTGTAAAAAACGAACTGCCGAGCTATCCTGAAAATTAACTACAAAAGCTGGGTCAAATGCATAATAAACTGGTGCTGCCTTAACACTATTCGCACCTTTATCACCCGCGCCCTTACCGGCGGCAGTAGTTACATCCTCTTTATGAGTTTTACCAAAATAAAAATAGGCGCCGACCCCTCCTCCCACCAGCACGAGTACAGTCACGAGAATGATGATAATTTTCCCCATGGAAAGTTTTTTCTTACCGGGGGCTGGGGCGGCCTGTTCCTTATCATCATCTTCTTTATCCAGATTCTGAACTGCCATGCGAAACTCCTTACAATCACAATGTTCTCACTACCAGGAACCTAAGCAAGCACCATGCCATTTGCATTTTTATTTTTTTTTCATATTAATTATGGTGTTAAAGATATGTTTATAGAAGATGACTGAAAATTGACAACAATACTGGCATTAATATGCCGAAAATATGACGGGGTATTTTAATGTGCGAATAATTTAACAAGCGGCATTAAGATACGCAGTGATGAATACTAAGGTAGATTCATCACTGCATTAAGGTTGATAATAAAAGGGGGAAATTAGTGCGGAATCATTGCACATTAATTTAACATAGCAGCACTGTTGGGTATATCTCAGCGAGCTCTAAATGGGTTTAAGATGACAAAAATGTACCAAGCTGCTGAAACCTTACACGAGCATATTTAAAAAAAGAAAACCAGCATCTCAGTGTGTTCAAGCATAATAGTCAACTAAATTGTTGATGGTTTGGGTGTCTCGCTGTGGCACATCATCAGGTGCGTTATCCATAGCGGAAAATATGGGGTGTATAGCAGCGGAGCCGGGATGCTGACCCCGATGATCTGAAAATGAATTTGTGGCGACGCTCACATTCCCCAAATTTAGGCCATTGTCAGTAAACATATCTCGCAATTTTGGAATTGATGCTTCGAGTGCATCGCGTGTAAGCATGTGAGGAGCACTGAAGGAAATACTTGCCTGATCTTGATCCATTATAATTCGCACCTCAATGGGCCCAAGATGCGGCGGATTAATATGTAACGCAGCCGCCTGTAGGCCCTGTGTCATCATCCATTGTACACGACCACCTAACTCCTGATCCCAGCCACTCATGCCTACCGGGGTACTAATGGCAGGGAGAGTGGTCAGCGTAGGTGCATTAGAAACACCAGTTGGTTGAACACTCATTACTCCTGTAGTTAAACTGCCATTCTCCCCGGTAATTGCGGGTGCAGGTATTTGCAATAAGTTATCATTCACAAAATTTGCTAATATATCAGTGCTGATTTTATTTTGCAGTGGTGAGGTTACAGGAACCAAACCAGGAGTTATCATCTGGGGTGCCATCGACAACCCCGTAATACTCTGCGAGTTCGCGGCAAGGAGTGGTAAAGCATCAGGGGTCGATTGGGTAGAGATCAATGATAATGCCCCATTCTGGATAGCGCCCATTTCCTTTGTTTTTAAAAAAAACATCGTACTCGTCAATCCACCTGAATCTTTCTGGATTCCGCCTGCGATTGCGCTCTCTGTGACGCTTCCGGACACACCATCTGAGTTGATTGCTACGGAGGGCATCATGATGACGGGCATCAGACCGGGAGGCGGCAAAAGACCGCTATCTACCGGCATATCTTGCCGCTTTATGTCTCCTTCTTGCTGTCCCACGGTGGGAGCCTTACCGTCATTTAACAAAGTTTGTGAAGCATCCGACAGGGTTGTAGTTACTGCGGTCTCACCATCTTCATCCAAACCTAGCGCAGATTCCAAGGCGTCGGAAAAATTATTATCAGATGAATAACTTACATCAGATTTTGGTGAAGAGCCATCCCCGGGTAGCATCTTCGAGGGTTGTATGTTTGCGCGCGGTTGCACTTGTATTGAATCCATATTATTACCATCAAATATTCTAATAATAGTGTGGACGTGATTACTTATTCCACGCCCTCCGATGACCTTTGCTAATGAAATGCAAATTATGCGCCACCGAGCAACTTTGGGCTTTAGAATTGGCAATAACCCTCCCTCGCAGCACCAAAAAAAGGCGCATGGCCCTGAGGCCCCTTATGCTGGTCAGGTGAGCCGCAGTGCCTTTGGAAAAATACTTATAACAAAGCTTTGAGTAAAACATCACGAACCCGATCATACTCCATTGCAATATTCTCTACATATTGCTCAGGACACTGAACTGCACCATTGCGACATTGCACTTCTAAGTCTCGGGATAATTGCGATAGCACCATGACACCTACATTCGCGCTGCTACCCTTCAAGGCATGAGCTTCACTCAACAAAACCTTGATATCATTCTCTTTGGCAGCATCATGCAGCCGTGCTAAGTGCGGGGGTACGCTATCCAGAAAGGAATGGATCAGTTCAGCGAAGGAATTTCCCATCAACTCACGCAGAGTTTGCAATGTTTTAGCATCGACAG
>JBKJTS010000159.1:0-3937 GCA_046590885.1 Gammaproteobacteria bacterium | reverse complement strand
GGTCCAGTGGATATTCTGGATTTGCCGGTTACCCGTCACGGCCATGCCCGCATAGCCAGACCACACCGACCCCTCGATCTGATATAAACGTAAGGGCGCCACTTTTTCTTTTATCAGGCTATAGACGCGTTCCGCAGGCAGCATAACGCACAAAAATACAGTGTAAGCCAACAGTGCAAAAACAATATACCGCCAACTACGGGCAAAGGTGGTACCGGGCAAGTTTGGTGAGGACGATTTCGCTAGTGATGGCTTCAGCGGTGATAGCTTCACGGGGTGCTTCCCTCAACAGTGATGCGTGCATTCACTAAGGCAGAGGTGCCCTGACGGTCAATGCTCACGTTAGTGACCTGAACGCCATAGGTGTTTTTAAGATTGCCCATCCATAACACCACATCATCAAAAGGTGCCTGTTCTATCCATACACGCACTTTGGTGACGCCTTCCGGTTCAATGCGTTTCAGCGCGGACCCCAATCGATCTTTTTTGGCAGCCTGGTCCACCACGAAAAGCAGGGATTGTCCGGCTGTATTCAGGCGCGTGGAGTTATTATTTTGTGTGGCGCGCAAGCGTTGCGCTTCGGCTGAGGCGGTATTGATCCATTGTTGCAAGACACGTTGTTCCTGAACGGAGTGTTCAAGTTTTTCCACTTTGTTACTGAAGGGTTTCCATAATACAGCGTAAATTAATAACACACCCAGGATAATGCCGCCAACAAAAAGGGCGTTACGTTCCCGTGGATTAAGATTCCCAACTATGTTTTTCAAGGATGTTTTCATGATGCTTTATCCTTGATTTGCAGCCGAGCTTCCACTTTATTGTCACGACTGGCAGCGGACTCGATATTAACACTTACTCTGCCTTGATTTGCAAGGCGCTGTTTAAGTTGATCGAGGCTTTGCAGATCACCAATGGATAGCACAAGATCAATTTTTTCTTCGTTGTAATTAATTCGCTGTATTTCCAGCCCAGGTGTTTCTTTTAAAGTCTGGCCAATGCTGGCCAGTAAGTAAATAAAATTACCCGTTTCAGCCTCACCACCGCGTAATTCTTTTAAGCGTTGTTCCATTTGTGCGCGGGGGTTCACCACTTTGCGTGCATCGGGGAAAGTACGCAAATAAGTCTGCGCGATCTGCTGGGTAAGTGTGTCGCTTTCGGCTTTAAGGCGCATGTAATCCGCAATGGTCATGCTGCTTTGTATCATCAGTAAGAATACCAGCATGATCAAGGCAGGGCGCCAAGGCTTCCACAGCTTGCCTAACTGTTCGCGCCGATTATAGGAGCCTTGCAGAAAATTGATGGCATTTTTTTCATTGTAACTACGGCCCAGTACCGCCAGCACGGCTTCATCGCTTTGCTCGACATTCACAGTAATGCCGGTATCAGTCAGCAACGCAGTAAAATTAGGAGAAGGAGTGCAGTTAATTACGCGCATCTGTAAGGGTTGCACGTCGCCCATTTCCTTTAAGGCAATACGCAATAAGGCATCAAGATTGTCGATGTCGGCAACCCAGCCAGTTTGTTGGCCGGTACGCACCAGGGCCTGGTTACCATTGATAATAATCACCCAGGGCGGGGGGGTGTCAAGCCCAGATCCAGACCAGGGCAACGCAAGAATTTCGGCGGTGATGACATCGGGTTCGATATGGGCCTGACGCAGCTTCTCTAAGCATACATCCAAGCGTGCACGGTCAACGACGGCGACGTGAATGCGTATATTATCAATCCGTTCACCCAGCGCAAAATGCAGGGTTTCCACATCAGTTGCTAGTTGATCTTCAAGCGCGTAGGGAATGGCATTCATGGCGCGTTGACGATTACCAGCAGGCATATTGGCGGTAGCGAGTAGAACGTCTGCGCCAGGAATCAGCACAATAATATGGCACCCTGTACTCACGGCGGCAATGTCTTGCAAGGTACCATGACTCACATTCAGGGTTTGACGTGCAGGTTCTTCTACACGTACCCAACTGGCTGTGTCCGATGAAACAGAGTGCAAATAAATAAATAATTTTGCGCGCATCGTCAGTAAACCCCTTGTGCACGCACCAGCGTTTTTGTTTTGTTATCCTCTGTTCTATGAATCAAGCTTAATAATCGGGCTTGTCCTTTTCCAAAGCGCGATGCAGCATCTATTATAAAATAATTGCTATTCAGGCCAAGCCCGGCAGGGGGGATATTGCGGCTTTTTATCGTGGGGCTGGTCAGAAATTTCTGGAGATCGGTATAGCCTTGGTTACCTCGGTCTTCTACCATGGTTTCAGCGTCGGCCTGGGATAAGCCGTCTGCCAATGTTATTAATATTTCAGGGGATGCGGTGTTGATGTTGAGAGTGGTATTGGCAGGTAACGCGCTGACAAAAGGCGACAGGCGTGCAACGGCTTCTTTAGTGAAGCCATTAATCAGCCGTAGTTCACTGATGCTGCTTATCATGCCGTTGGCGGCTCTATAAGGCGGATTATGTGCCAGGTATTCACTGTCTTCCGCGCCATCCATTGAGGTTCTTTCATTGTCATTGTCAAGCCAGTCAATCACCGCCTGGGATAGCGTTGGGTTTAATTCCAGATTTTTCAGTAGACGTTCAAAGCGTTGCACGTCTATCACATTCGGTTTGTTGTCTTTGACCAGATTGTTGATGTTGAACCGTCCTTGCATGTCTTCAATGTGTCCTGCGACATTCCCGCCCTCTACACTTAAAGGGGGAAGTACGGTCGCCCAATTTTCGGCTAGGTTGTCTACGGTATTATCGCGACGATCTTGTGACAGAACACTTCTGCCCCAGCTTTCCACCCCTAATGCAAACATATAGGCCTGATCATGATCTAGGACGTTACCACTGCGGCGAATGTCCAGCTGTTGCCGGGACGCCATGCCTGTCGCAATCACAGTCACAATAGCCACTACCAGCAGCGCGGTAATCAGCGCTACACCTGATTGTGATGTAAGATTACTGTGGCGCCTCCGTTTCATCCCGCTCTTCCACCAGTGCCTGCCACGCCAAACAAGCGCGGAATGCGTCCCCAGCCCTCCACGTCAATACTGACTTCAACAGCTCGCGGCAAAATGACTTGCGCAGTAATATCGGGAGTGTCAAGGGGCCATAACAATTGCCAGCGCATTTGCTGGTCAAGAAAACGTATCTCCAGTCCATTAACTTTGTCGAGTAATACCATGGTTTGTGGTAGCTGATTAGGTGCCTGATCAAGCGCCGTCCATGTCATACGCAATAGCTGTTTGTTTTGCACTGTATACGCGACGCGTTGCAGGTGACTGCGCGCACGTCCTGCCGGATTACGCCAACCAGCGCGCGTAAATTCCAGCATGGCGCCAGTGATGCTTGCCGTATTGTTACCGCCTCCCATCATTGCCGGTTGGTGGCCGTTGCCCACATCGCGGATCGAGCGGGGCGTGGCCTGCTCGATATCACGACCAATAACGACTAACGCTGTTTGCAACATCGCCAGGCGTTCGGCTTGCTGATCTGAATGATCGCGGGCATTTAGCACCGCGCGTAATCCCCCATAGGTCATCGCAGAAAGCACCGCAAAGATGGATAATGCTATCATCAGCTCAATCAGCGTAAAGCCATGTTGAGGTACATCATGCCCAACCTTATCCCTGCGTGTGATTATATTATTCACTGCGGTTGGCCTGCATACGCTATCACACTATCCAGCGGCTGCTTATCTTCTTTTCTGCTGCGCACTTCCACATCCAGCCGTCTGATATTGGTATCGGGTGTGGTTGATACCGTTACCTGCCAGGCCCATTCTTGTTCGGCCATCAGCATGACACCGGTGGTAACACCGGGAGGCGGGAAGACAGTATCAACTTGCAATTCCGTAACTTTATTCATGGTTACCCAATGTGCCAGCATACGATCACGCAAATGGGCGGCATTATTGGCATTTGCACTCACGCCCTTGATTACCGCAGA
>JBKJTS010000033.1:0-2633 GCA_046590885.1 Gammaproteobacteria bacterium | reverse complement strand
GTTAATAAAGTAGCGGGTGTGCTTGTTCAGCCATTCTGCAGGTAACACCGGCTTGATGATTTCTTCCAGGACCGCTTCCTGCAAATCGGCGTGTTTGATGTCTGGCGAATGTTGGGTTGATAGCACCACGGCATCAATTGCAACGGGTTTGTTGTTCTCGTAGCGGAACGTGATCTGACTCTTGGCATCGGGACGCAACCACGGCAGGGTCCCGCACTTGCGTATGTGCGCCTGGCGCTGCACCAGACGGTGCGCGTAAGTAATGGGGGCGGGCATCAGCACATCGGTTTCGTTGCTGGCATAGCCAAACATCAACCCTTGGTCGCCGGCGCCTTGTTCATGATCTGCTGACTCAACTACGCCCTGAGCAATGTCCTGAGACTGCTTGCCGATGGCGGTGAGCACGGCACACGATTCCCAGTCAAAACCCATCGCCGGATTGTCATAGCCGATGTTCCTGATGGTCTGACGTACCACATTTTCCATATCCACCCAGGCCGATGTAGTGATCTCGCCCGCGATAATGACCATACCCGTTTTTACCAGGGTTTCACAGGCTACGCGTGCCTTGATGTCTTGAGCCAGAATCGCGTCTAGAATCGCATCCGACACTTGGTCGGCAACCTTGTCCGGGTGACCTTCGGAGACAGATTCAGAGGTGAACAGGTAATTATTATTCGACATGCGCGCGCGTTCCTTCCAAAATGACGGTAAAATGCGTAGGGTATAAATATCCGCAGTAGTTTAACGCGAAGTTTAGACTATTCCAAATTTTATTATTATTGGTGCCCCCTTAATATATATAGGGGAGGGTGCGAAGGAGCGAATAACTATGGTAAGTCTCGAAACCCCGGTTTGTGAATTTGGTACGCCGGCTGTGGCCTTTGATCTGCCGGGGTCTCTGGCTGGCGGTGATTGCAAGCATTGGTCCCTGGCTGAATGTGCTGGCGAGCGAGGCCTGCTGGTGATGTTTATCTGCAACCACTGTCCTTATGTGAAGGCGGTGATTGATCGGATTGTGCGCGATAGTCGTGACTTGCTGCCTCTGGGCATCAACACCGTAGCGATCATGTCAAATGATATAGCTGATTATCCTGAAGATTCTTTTGAAAACATGCAGAAATTAGCACGCGACCTTAAGTTTCCATTCCCTTATTTACTGGATGAAACCCAGGAAATCGCCAAGGCTTATGGCGCTGTATGTACTCCGGATTTCTTTGGTTATAACGCGGATTTGAAGCTTCAATACCGCGGCCGACTCGATGCCAGTCGCAAGGAAACGGCTCCAGATGCCCGGCGTGACCTGTTTGAGGCCATGAAGCAGATTGCTCTTACCGGGCAGGGCCCCCAAGACCAGATTCCCAGCATGGGCTGTTCTATTAAGTGGAAAACGTATTAAGTGGTTAAGATGAGGCTTAACCAGAAGTTAAGTTGCTAAAACCGGGCATTTTTCTCGTAAAGCCACTTATCCAGTCATTCTGCTATTGCCCAATTGCCCAAGGTAAGGGAAAATAACAGACTTTGATGTTGTTTGCCGAGTCCTTACTTTATTAAAAATTTATTTAGAGGAAAACTTGCATGCCCGCTTCCCGTAAAGATTTAGCCAATGCCATTCGCGCTCTTGCGATGGATGCCGTACAAAAAGCCAACTCAGGCCACCCGGGTGCTCCGATGGGCATGGCAGAAATTGCGGAAGTTTTGTGGAATCATCATCTGCGGCACAATCCCGCCAACCCCAAGTGGGCAGATCGTGACCGTTTCGTGCTTTCCAACGGGCATGGCTCGATGCTGTTATACGCACTGCTGCACCTCACCGGTTATGACCTGCCGATGGACGAACTGAAGCGTTTTCGTCAGCTGCATTCCAAAACCCCGGGCCACCCAGAATATGGCTATGCCCCGGGCATCGAAACCACTACCGGCCCGCTCGGGCAGGGTCTCACCAATGCGGTGGGCATGGCGATTGCTGAAAAAGTGCTGGCTGCTGAATTCAACAAAGCAGGGCATGATATTGTTAATCACCACACCTATGTATTTTTGGGTGATGGCTGCTTGATGGAAGGTATTTCCCATGAAGCCAGCTCGCTCGCCGGCACATTAGGACTGGGTAAGCTGATTGCGTTTTATGACGATAATGGCATCTCGATTGACGGCCATGTAGAAGGTTGGTTTACTGATGATACACCCAAGCGTTTTGAGGCGTATGGCTGGCATGTAATTCCCAATGTCGATGGTCATGATGTCGCTGCCGTTAATGCCGCCATTGAAAAAGGCAAGGCAGTGACTGACAAGCCGACCATGATCTGCTGCAAGACCATTATCGGCAAAGGTTCGCCTAACAAGGCGGGCAGCCATGACTGCCACGGTGCTGCATTGGGTGATGCTGAAGTGGCAGCAACTCGCACCAACATCTGTTGGCCTCATGTGCCGTTTGAAATCCCCCCAGATGTGTATGCCGGTTGGGATGCACGCGTCAAAGGTGCGAACATAGAAAAATTGTGGGACGGTAAATTCACGGCCTACTCCAAGGCGTATCCGAAAGAAGCGGCCGAGTTTACGCGCCGTATGAAGGGTGACCTGCCTGCCAACTGGAATGATCACGTTGCAACTTTCCTCGCAAAGGTTAACGAAAA
>JBKJTS010000026.1:0-11536 GCA_046590885.1 Gammaproteobacteria bacterium | reverse complement strand
GCGTAAAATTGCCGTATCGCGGCGGCGAGCGAGGATTTCGTGACGCAATTCATTGAAAAAGGAGGCACATACTGCGCTGCCAGCCACAACCCGTGCACGCACCAGAGCCTGGTGTTCCCAGGTCCATGCTTCGTTACGTTGATAATCGGCATACGCTGCGAAGTTGATGACCAGCAGGCCTGATCTACCACTGGGACGCAAGCGCATATCCACTTCATACAGCGTGCCCGACGGGGTTTGGGCGTTCAAAATGTGGATAATGCGTTGGCCGAGACGCGCAAAAAATACCGCGTTGTCGATGACTTTCTGACCGTTGGCCTGCTGCCCGCTAGTCTGTTGTTGGTCTCCTGCGCTGTCATGAAGAAATACCAGATCCAGGTCAGAGCCATAACCCAGCTCAATGCCGCCCAGTTTGCCATAGCCGATGATAGTTAGGCCGGCCTCGTGCGTTATGCCGTCAAGCGTGTATTGCGGCACACCATGCCGTGCAGTGAGGTGGTTCCACGCCAGCCACAAAGTGTGAGTCAGTACTACTTCGGCGATGTCAGTGAGGTGGTCGCTAACTACCATGAGTGGCATAACGCCTGCTACATCAGCTGCTGCCACATGCAGCACTGCGGCTTGCTTGAATTGGCGCAGTACCTCCATCTGCTGTTCCAGATCGGCATCAGTACCTTCAGTGGTTATTGCGTTGAGCCGATTGGCCAGATCACGTTCCAGAGCACTGCGATTCAATGGGGCGTAAAGGGTGCGCGGGTCAAGCAGTTCGTCGAGTAATACGGGTTGGCGTGCCAGCAGGCGTGTGACCCACGGACTGGCAGCGCACAGCTTTACCAGTTGCGACAAGGCCAGCGGATTTTCCGCGAGCAACGCCAGATAGGCCGTGCGGCGCGCAATCGCCTCCAGTATTTGAATCAGACGCAGCAAGGTGGTGGTGGGATGCGCTGTTGCGCTGATTGCACCGAGCAACAGGGGCATCAGACGATCCATGCGTGCGCGGCCTTGATTGCTCAGCGCACGATAAGTGTGTCCCTCCCGCAGACGTGCGCACAACCGCCACGCTTCAGCAGGGGTATCAAAACCTGCTGTGGTAAGCACGCTGAGCGCCTGGATTTCGGTGAGATTGCCTTGCCAGAGTGCCGTCAAGTCAGGGGCACCTGCTTCAGCTGTGATGGATTGATCATGCGTCTGCGGCGCGACGAACACTTGATCAAAATATTCTTGCACTCGCTTCCTATGATGGTCGAGTGCGTGCAAAAAATTCTTCCAGTCGGTATGATTCATTGCCAGAGCCAATTGCGCGCGCGGTTTTGGTTCTATCGGCAAACTATGTGTTTGCTGATCCGCCAGTTCCTGCAAGCGATTTTCAACCCGACGCAAGAAAATATAGGCCTCCTGCAAATCGTGGCTGACATAGTGTGGAAGATGTCCACGTTGCGCAAGTTGTTGCAGCGTGTGCAGAATATGCCGTGATTGTAATGCTGGCTCGCGCCCGCCGCGAATTAACTGAAACGCCTGGCCAATGAATTCGATTTCGCGGATACCGCCGGGGCCAAGCTTGATGTTGCCATACAATCCTTTGCGTTCCACCTCACGACGGATCATTTCCTTCATCTCACGCAACGCTTCAAATGTTCCGTAATCCAGATAGCGGCGATATACAAACGGCTGTAATCGCTGCAACACATGTTCGCCTGCCGCCATATCACCCGCCACCGCGCGTGCCTTGATGAGTGCATAGCGTTCCCACTCGCGGCCGTGGGTTTGATAATACTCTTCAAGTGCATCAAAACTCACCGCCAGCGGACCGCTTTCACCATAAGGTCGTAAGCGCATATCCACGCGAAACACAAAACCCTCGGCTGTGATATCGCTCATAGCGTTAATCAGGCGCTGCCCCAGACGGGTGAAATATTCCTGATTACTGAGGTGACGCGGACCGTCGGCTTGGCCTTCTTCCGGGTAGGTGAAAATCAGATCGATATCGGATGAAAAATTCAGTTCACTCCCGCCCAGCTTACCCATGCCCAGCACCACCAGGTGTTGTGGCGTGCTATTACCATCAGCATCACGCGCTGTACCTTGCTCCGCACGCAGCCATCCATGCAAACGTTGCAAAGCGGCATCCAAACATGCATCTGCCAGCCACGATAATTCACACAGCGTTTCGTTGAGATCGGCCCAGCCCGCCAGGTCACGCCAGGCAATACGCACTTTCTCACGGCGCGCGGTGTGGCGCAGTGCCGCGCCTAGGGTTTGCTCAGTGTGGGTGTCATTGACTGCGGCCAGAGATATGGTGCGGAATTCTCCAGGGAGGTAGGCTCGCAGTAAGTCACCACTGCGCAGTAAGTCATCCAGCATCTGCGGATAGCGGATACATTGTTCGGCTAACCAATCACTGCATGCCCATGTAATATTGGTTTTATCAGGTAATTCAGTTATTTGAATGCCATGCGTGAGCGCCGATTCGGCCAGGTTTGCCAAGTAATCCTGTACTTGGGCCTGCAGCATGTCAGGTATTAGAATGGCAGGGGAAGGAGCAGGTTGGGTCATTAGCCATTCTCGCATTCTTGGCACCTACATCTCAAGGTGCAGGGTTTTTTTGCCGATATTGATGCATAACAAGGTTTTTAGAAATGGCTGTGCAGGAGACATGAAGAATGGATTTTAAAGATTTCTTAAAGATCATGGTCATGAAAGACGGATCAGATCTATACCTTACCACAGGCGCCCCCCCTACATTAAAAGTGCATGGCGCATTAACGCACCTGGAGCCCGCTCTGATGGCCGCTGGCGTGGTCAAGGAAATCGCTTATAAAGTCATGGATAAAGAACAGATTGCCGCCTTCGAGGTTAAACCCGAAATGAATCTGGCAATTTCTGAGCCGGGCGTTGGCCGTTTCCGTATTAACATTTTCAGGCAACGCAACCAGGTCGCCATGGTTGTGCGTAATATTAAACTGCAAATTCCAGACATGAGCACGCTAAACCTGCCGCCGATTCTCGCCAAAATCATCATGCAGAAACGTGGCCTAATCCTCTTTGTGGGCGGGACCGGATCGGGTAAATCAACTTCATTAGCATCCCTGATTGATTACCGAAATACCAATAGCGCCGGACACATCATTACCATCGAAGATCCGATCGAGTTTGTACACAAACATAAAAAATCCATTATCAACCAACGCGAAGTGGGTGTGGACACCGATAGCTATGAAGACGCCTTGAAGAATACCCTGCGCCAGGCGCCGGATGTGATTCTGATTGGTGAGGTGCGTGAGCGCCACACCATGGAGCACGCCATCGCCTTTGCCGAAACCGGTCATTTGGCGATATCCACGTTGCATGCCAATAATGCTAACCAGGCGCTAGATCGCATTATCAATTTCTTTCCTGAAGAGCGCCGCAACCAATTGCTGATGGACTTGTCCTTGAATGTTCGCGCCATTATCTCGCAACGCCTGATTCCCACCGTCGATGGCAAGCGCGTTGTTGCCGTCGAAATTTTAATTGGCACGCCTCTCATATGTGACCTGATTCTCAAGGGTGAGGTGCATGGCATCAAAGAAATTATGCAAAAGTCGGAAAATGTTGGCATGCAAACCTTTGATACCGCCTTGTATAAACTCTATAAAGAAGGGCGCATTACACTTGACGAAGCATTGCGTAACGCCGACTCACAAAACAATCTGCGCCTGCGCATCACCCTGGAAGAAAAACAGGCAGGCAAACAAGCAGATGAGGGGTCATTGAGTATAGCAGGAGAGTCTGATGGTGCTGCAGGGGGCACCAAGGGTGGATTGTCGTTGATGGAGTAGGGACCCCACAGTAGCCCCTGATTCTCTACGCCACCGATTGCTCCTGTGTGAGGCTGAGCTAAGTGATCCCAGAGGGGAGGCGACGATTTTTTCAGCCTATGAAATGTTACCAACAAAGCATCTTGATCGACCGGGTTTGCAAGATCAACCTCAATGGTAACCGCGTCTCCTACATGATTGTGTTTCACATCAGAGTCAGGCACATGACGCAGCCCTGCAACTTCCATCAGGTAATCACATAGCACTGCATCCTTGTGGAAAACGCGCACTAAAGCAAACTTTTTGTAATGCGGGCGTGTGACACAGGGTGACAATAAAAAAGGCCCCACCATCACTGGCGGGGCCTTTGTTTGCAGCGTTACTACGCGGCAGGGGTGAGGCTTACATCATGCCCATGTCACCCATACCGCCCATACCACCACCGCCGCCGCCAGCAGGTGCTTTATCGTCCTTCGGCATTTCGGCAATCATGGCTTCAGTGGTGATCATCAAGCCGGCCACAGAGGCGGCGTTCTGCAATGCGGAACGCGTTACCTTGGTCGGATCGAGAATACCCATATCGATCATGTCACCGTACTCGCCAGTTGCGGCATTGTAGCCGTAATTGGTTTTGCCTGCGGCCACTTTATCGAGCACCACGGAGCCTTCACCGCCGGCATTGGCAATGATCTGACGTAATGGCTCTTCCATGGCGCGGCGTGCAATCGCAATACCCACGTCCTGATCGTGATTGTCGCCTTTGAGATTTTTGATGGCGACAATGGCGCGAATCAAAGCAACACCACCGCCCGGTACCACGCCTTCTTCAACGGCAGCGCGGGTAGCGTGCAGCGCATCTTCGACGCGTGCTTTCTTCTCTTTCATTTCCATTTCGGTGGCAGCGCCTACTTTGATAACGGCAACACCGCCTGCCAGTTTGGCAACGCGTTCCTGCAGTTTCTCGCGGTCGTAATCGGAGCTCGTGTCTTCGATCTGGGCGCGAACTTGTTTGACGCGCGCTTCGATGTCTTCACGTTTGCCATGGCCATCAATGATGGTGGAATTATCTTTGGTAACGATAATGCGCTTGGCACGACCCAGATCATTCAGGGTAGCTTTTTCCAAGGTCAGACCCAGTTCTTCGGCAATCAATGTTGCGCCGGTAAGAATGGCGATATCCTGCAACATCGCTTTGCGACGGTCGCCGAAACCCGGAGCCTTTACGGCGCAGACCTTAACAATGCCACGGATGTTGTTGACAACCAGTGTTGCCAACGCTTCGCCTTCCACATCTTCAGCAATGATGAACAACTGCTTGCCAGCTTTGGCAACGCTTTCCAGCACCGGCAGCATTTCGCGGATGTTGGAGATCTTCTTGTCGTACACCAGGATCAGCGCGTCTTCGATTTCGGCGCTCATGTTCTGCTGATTGTTGATGAAGTACGGGGACAGGTAACCACGGTCGAACTGCATGCCTTCTACGACATCCAGCTCGTTTTCCAGGCCGGAGCCTTCTTCTACGGTGATCACACCTTCTTTGCCAACCTTGGCCATGGCATCGGCAATGATGCGGCCAATAGCTTCATCCGCATTGGCGGAAATCGTGCCTACCTGCGCAATCGACTTGTCATCGGTGCAGGGCTTGGAGATCTTTTTCAATTCTCCAACGGCGGCAATCACAGCCTTGTCGATACCGCGCTTCAAATCCATGGGGTTCATGCCGGAAGCAACTGCTTTCATGCCTTCACGCAAGATGGCCTGAGCCAGCACGGTAGCAGTGGTGGTGCCATCACCAGCGATGTCGGAGGTCTGTGAAGCCACTTCCTTCACCATCTGAGCGCCCATGTTTTCAAACTTGTCTTCCAGTTCAATTTCCTTTGCCACGGATACACCGTCTTTGGTGATGGTGGGGGCGCCATAGCTCTTTTCCAGAACTACGTTACGACCCTTCGGGCCCAAGGTTACTTTAACGGCGTTAGCCAGGATGTTTACGCCACGTACCATGCGTACGCGGGCATCATCACCAAATTTTACGTCTTTCGCTGCCATGTCTTTATTCCTCTGAATTCGTTGAGAAAAATATATTGTGTAGTGCGGGGATGCACATTAATACATCCCTTTGAAGTTTAACCTTCGATAATACCGATGATGTCTTCTTCGCGCATAACCAGTAAATCCTGGCCATCTACTTTAACTTCGCTGCCGGAATATTTGCCAAACAAGACCTTGTCACCGACCTTAACGCCCAGCGCACGCACGTCGCCATTGTCCAGCGGCTTGCCTTTGCCCACGGCAACTACTTCACCACGGCTCGGCTTTTCTGCAGCAGCATCAGGAATCACGATACCACCGGCGGATTTACGTTCTTCTTCGATCCGGCGAATAATAACGCGGTCATGTAAAGGACTGATTTTCATATGTTATCTCCCTTGATGAATGTGTGACAATACAATTTACCTAGAACATCGATGGAAGGTTGTTAGCACTCCCAGTCGACGAGTGCTAATAATGATAGCCTTTTGAATTTGCACGTCAAGATATTTCGTAAAAAACCCCTCAACCTGCCATATACTGACTAATTTGCACTCAACTAATCCACAAATTAAGAACTATTAGGACGTCTTGAATATTGTTCTTTTGTTTTTGAATTCTCCGGATTGGACTTACGCAAAGACATCGAGCGGGCGCCCTGTTTCAAGGAAGGATTTGAGGCTTGAGAGCACACGCGGCCAGCCATTGGAAATTCCTCGCCGCATCTCGTCATACAGTTCGTCATGCGTAACGGTCAACCGCACCATGTCACCCACCGTCTCGATGTCGATTGCCACCCGCGTGTGCTTAGCTCTATCAGCAACGCGCTCTGGCGCAATCCAGCTCAGCACCAAACGCTTATGTGGCACGCTCTCTAATACTTCACCGACTATCTTTACGGTGCTCTTCTCATCATCGGCGACATGCCTCCACTTGGAACCCTTCTCCCAGTTTGAGTCCGACACGTTATCGTGCCGCCAATACTGGCGAGTCAACTCGCCTTCGAGCAGCGCTGCCCATACTTTTTCTGGTGTGGATGCGATGTAAGTGACGTAAACGAATTTTTCAGTGCTCATGGTGTTTTCCTTTCAAGCTTAGTTTTGAAATTATGGAGTGCTGTCAAGCGTTGCTCTTCGAACTTACGAATCCAGCGTTCGTAGATTTTTTGGATGGGAACCGGATTGAAGTAATGAAGCTTCTCTCTCCCCTGCCATTGTACGGAGACGAGGTTGGCTTCTTCGAGCACCGCAAGGTGCTGCGTAACCGCCTGTCGGGTCATGCCTAGACCGGCGCATAGGTTAGTCAGGGTTTGCCCGCTCTTTGCATGCACCCGGTCGAGCAGCTCCCTTCGGCTGGGGTCGGCTAACGCCTTGAACACTTTGTCTATATCCTTCACGGCATGGTCTTTCGGTGAAAACTATTAGGCAAGTCTTTACCTGCATGTCGTTACTATATGCAAGCATTTGCTTGCATGTCAAGGAATAAAAAATGTGTCAATGGCTTCTCTAACTGATGCGCCCAAAAATTGAGTTTCTGATATCTAATGAGGCAGTATAAAAGCCCGAATTTTAGCAAAAAAACGTATCGTAACTTATTGATTTATAGTGTCGCTAGTTTGCCATTTTGGGTTTTTCTACAGCCGCAATGTTGAGGTTAAGGAGCGCGCCGCTTTTGGCGCGTCCCGCTTGAACGAGAAGTTAGACGGGACGATGACTCAACAAGCCGCCCAGCCACAAACTTGTGAAGCACACTGGCGATCAATGTTTGGTATGGCATACCTTCTTCAAGCGCTCGCGCCTGGATATCCATCAAGTCTGGCGTGGACAGACGGATGTTGACTCGCTTTTCCTTGAGAAAAGTGGCTGTGGCAGCAGCCTTGAATTTTGCCAACTTTGCTTTTGAAGGGGAAGTGGACTTGAGTTCGCCCTTTTCATAGGCTGCCAAGATGTCTTTTTCAAACACATCAAGTTTTTTCATCTGGGGTACTCCTCAATAAATAGTCTCTGGTAGCCTTTCTGCTTGGAATCACCGTTTTCAAAAAATAGTGATCCTGCTCTTCAACGTAAGGCACCAAGTAAACATAACCATCAAATGTCACGACAAGAACGGACTGGTTTGGATATCTTCCCGTGTTTGGGTGGCGCAATTCATCCAGCAAACCATCCGCCTCAATAGCAAGTGCTATTACCTCGAATGAAATGCCGCGCTCAATTTTCAGCGCCTCGTTTTTTCCGTGGTTCCAGCGAAATGGTTTCATGCCTTAAGTTTATCTTTTTGTGTGCCTATTGTCACCTTTTGGGTGTGGTGGATACCAAGGCTTCAGAAAAATCCGATTTTCGCCAAAAATCGCATCGTAAATTATTGATTTATGGTGTGGGGATTTTGGCATATTGGGTTTTTCTACAGCCTCAACGTTAAATTAAGAGGCACGCCAACGATGAAGCCAAAACAATGCCCTTGCTCTGTTGAAACTCGACACCAAAAAATGCCTCGCCTAGGCATGTTCCCTTGAATGCATCGTTAGGCCGTTCTTTGCATGTGGTGAAAATCTTGAATGGAATCAAGTTCTCGCTTTTCTATGGCTTGCGCCTTGAAAAGATCGCATCGAATTTGTAAATTGAGCCAGAAACCTGCAGACACTCCGAAAAATTTACCTAAGCGTAGCGCAGTACTTGGAGTTACGCCGCGTTTTTGGTTTACAAGTTCATTGATTCGCTGATAGGGGACATGAATTGCGTTTGCAAGATCACGTTGACTTATGTTCATGGGCACGAGAAACTCATCACGAAGCATTTCACCCGGGTGAGTGGGCTCCCTTTTGCTTGGAATTCTAACCATGATATGCACCTCTAATGGTAATCGGTTATTTCTACATTGCAGGGGCCTAATTTTCCCCACAAAAAGCAAATCCGGTATTGTTCATTGATACGAATGCTGTACTCGGTTTTTCTATCCCCAGAAAGTCGTTCTAGTCGATTTCCTGGCGGAACTTTTAATTCCTCCAGAGATTGAACAGAATCCAGTTGGTCTAATTTTCTGGCCGCAATTTGCCAAAGTGTTTTCGGACACGCCTTCCGGGCTTCTTTCGAATTGACGCCGTTGAATATGTCTTCGCAAGCTTTATCTTTGAAAGAGTCTATCATGAAGATATGATAGCACGGATACTATGCTATTCAAGTGGTTCTGTTCGCCTAGCGAGGCTATAGAAAAAACCGATTTACGTAAAAGGACTTTTCGTAACTTATTGATTTATCGTGTGGTAATTTTAGCATTTTGGGTTTTTTTACTGCCGCCACTTAAAATTAAGGGCCGCCGATAGGAACTCCTCTCGAATGCAAGTTAGACATGACCACCAGATTGCAGAAGCTCTATGACTTCAGACAAATCCGGCATGGTTTCATACTGCTTGCCTGGCTGGGAAATGCTATCCCAGGATGCTTTAGACCCAACGAATAAATGGGCAACAATTGTAGAAGTTACTTCCTCGCCAAATAAGCCCGCAGGCACCCAATAAAAAGATGCATTACTTAGAGGGTTTGGAATTGGGCTGCCACAATTTGAACAGAAGTCAGAACGAAATCCATTGTCTTTAAACCAAGATTTAATGTGCTCTTGGCCAGATAGCCACCGGAAATTTTCACTTGCAATAACAGTTGCGGTATTAGAGGAGGAGCCTCCCTGCTTTCGGCAGAGCGAACAATGACATTGATAGAGGTTAGGTACCCCCCCAATTATTTCAAACTCAACTTGACCGCATAAACAGTCACAGCGCATAAAAATTTCCTTTATCTCTATTGCCTGAATTTAGGCGCGCCGCGAAGCGGCGTCGGCTTTAATAAATTGTTAGATGTAAGGCCGGGATCTCTACGCTTAATGGTCTCGTGTAGGTGGCCGATTGGAATACCAAGCAACGTGATGGTTCCAACGTTGTTGATAGTTTTACCGTCCGGCAATAATTCCAGCTCCTGAGTCATGGCCAGCGGACCCTTGACCCGGTATTGCAAGGAAAATCGAGCACCAGAAGTGGATCCCGTTACCGGACCGGCAGCATCACTAAGCCTGGCTGAATAGCGATTCGGAGCCACATTTGTAAGGATCCAGACTCGATACTGGGGCGGTTCGCCTTGGAATGTTACCCTTTGTTCAAGGCGAAACGTTCCGTCACTTTGCTCTCTTCCATTGCTCACGACATGAAATTGGCGAGGCTTACCGAAGAACATTTTCAGCGTGCCGTTGCCTTCGCTTGCACCGCCGAAACCATTTTTTGGAGTGAACTCACGACGTGGCTCTGCGGCAAACAAACTATAACTGGCTAACAAAGTCGCCAGACTGAACGCAAGTAGCGCAATAATTTTCATCATAACATCTAATGTTTGAAGCTAACCGAACGCCCGCTGGCAGGCGATCCGGGTTGAGCGCGATGTATGAGGTTTGTCGTAAGCTACCACGCAGGTTTGAAAAATCATGATGAGCAACTATAATACGAAAATCCACCGACCCCAAAGAACTCAGCCGACTTCAGCTTATAGTATTTCTCCTCCACGTCCTTCGACTGCTCGGCGTATGGCTGCGTCATGACTTCCTGTAGCTCTCGAATTAGAGAGTAGTTCCCCGCGGTCGCTTGCTGATACGCAGGCACAACAAACCACTCTCGCAAACTGTATTTTGGGTTGACGAGTTTCATCTGCCTAGAGAGCTCCTCACGGGAGCGGGGCGGGGCAGCATTCGCGTCGGTTGTGCTGGCGATGAGCGATTTCCATTGTGTGAGCCACTCTGACCAGCGCTTGTCCATCCCTTCGGGGTCTGTCTCATACGTCGGGTGCATTGAACCCATGATGTGCTTCGAGTCCTTGTAGAAGCTTTTTTTGAGTGGGCCAATGTCGTCAGGTAGCGTCGAGAGCTCGCGGAAGAAGATGGAGTAATCGACAGGTGTTTGCACCATGAGCGTTCCGAGCTCACTGAACAACGCCGCGTGAAAATTGCCAAGCCCAAGTTTGGCAGCCCACATCTTCTCCATTTCCGTTTGCATAACTTTCGAAAAGCCATTTCGAATCTCGTCGAACTGTTGCAGGGAGTCCTGATGCAACGTCAGCAACGGCCGCAACGCCGTCCAAAACATGTGGAAGTTGCGTTCCGCTGCCACGGGTTGGTTCAGGAATGAGAAGTGATGTCCGCCACCCGTCCATGGCTGGTAGTGCGGGTTGAACACATCGCAGAATCCGAAGGGCCCGTAGTCGAGTGTGAAGCCCCCTGCCGCGCAGTTGTCGCTGTTGAAGTTGCCCTGGCAGTAGCCGACGCGGATCCAGTTCGCTACAAGCGACGTAAGGCGGCTGCGGAACTCGCGCGCGAGCAACACCACTTTTTCGGCGGTGGTTAGTTGTCTGTCGATGACGTCACCGTACTCACGATCGATCAAGTGCAACACAATCTTCTCGAGTTCCTCCATCGCTTTCGGGTGTTCCTTGTTGCGGGCACGGCGACCGAAGAGCTCGAGTTGGCCGACCCGAATGAACGACGGTGCGACGCGCGTCGAGATGGCGACTGCCTCCGATATAAGCATATCGGGATTCTTGGAGCGCGAGCCCTGCGAGTACCAGGGGCGATTTACTTTCTCCGTTTTTGAAACGTACAAACTCAGAGACCGTGACGTCGGAACGCCGAGCGCGTGCATGTGCTCCTGTGCCAGGAACTCCCGGACACTCGAGCGC